>JBEGVV010000001.1:0-54789 GCA_041178225.1 Pseudomonadota bacterium
TCCGCGTCCACCGATCCCGAGGCCTTCGGGCGCGTGGTCGCCGAGGCTGGCGCGATGGGTCGCCCGGTGATCGTCAGCGGCCATGGCGGCGCGCGCGAGATCGTCGTCGACGGCGTCACCGGCTGGCTGACGCCGCCCGCCGACGCCGAGGCCCTCGCCGCGCGGCTCGGCGAGGCGATCGCGCTGCCGCCGGGGACGCGCCAGGAGATGTCGCGCCAGGCCATCGCGCATGTACGCGCGCGCTTCACGCGCGAGGCGATGTGCGCGGCGACGCTCGACGTCTACGCCGAACTGCTCGCGGCGCGCGACGCGCCGGGACCGGCGTGAGCGCGGCGCCGATCCTCGTCGTCAAGCTCGGCGCGCTGGGCGACGTCGCCCAGGCCTTCGGCGCCTTCGCCGCCATCCGCGCGCACCATCCCGGCAGCCGCGTCGTGCTGCTTACGACGCCGCCCTATGCCGGGCTGCTCGCGCGCGCGCCCTGGTTCGACGAGGTCTGGATCGAGGAGCGTCTGCCCGCCTGGCGCCTCGCCTGGGTCGGGCTGCGCGCGCGCATCCGCGCGGCGGGCTTCGCGCGCGTCTACGACCTGCAGACCAGCGGCCGCTCCGACTGGATCTTCCGCATGATCGGCCCCGGCCCGCGCCCCGAATGGGTCGGGCGCGTCGCCGGCGCCTCCCATCGCCATGACGACCCGCGCCGCGACTTCCTGCACACGCAGGAGCGCCTCGCCGGGCAGCTCGCGCGGGCAGGGGTCGTGCCGCAGGCCGCGCCCGACCTGTCCTGGATGGATGGCGACGTCGCGCGCTTCGGGCTGCCCGCGCGCGTGGCGCTGCTCGTGCCCGGCGCCTCGCCGCACAGGCCGGCGAAGCGCTGGCCCGCCGGGCATTTCGCCGCGCTCGCGCGCCGCCTCGCCGCGCGCGGCATCGGCTGCGCCGTGCTTGGCGCGGCCGCCGACGCGCCGCTGGCCGCGCGCATCCGCGCCGAGGCGCCGGACGCCATCGACCTCTGCGGGCGCACGGCGCTCGCGGACCTCGTGCCGCTCGGCCGGGCCTGCGTCCTCGCGATCGGCAACGACACCGGGCCGATGCACTGGATCGCGGCCGCGGGCGCGCCGGTGCTCGCGCTTTTCTCGGAGGAGAGCGATCCCGCGCTCTGCGCGCCGCGGGGTCGCGCGGCGCGGTTCCTGCGGCGGCCCGACCTCTCGTCGCTCGTGGTCGAGGACGTCGAGTCGGCGGCGACCGGCCTGCTCGCGGCCGCGGAGCGGCTTAGCCCCGGCGAGGCTCTTCCAGCGTCGCCTTGAACCAGGCGAGCAGCATGCACCAGCACGCCATCGTCGCGAGGAACAGCCCCCAGCGCCCCTCGCGCCAGCCGCCGCGGCGCGTGTAGCTCTTGAGCGCGCGGGTCAGGCCCTTGCGCAGCGCGCGCGCGAAGCCGAAGGACAGGCCGCGCGCGCGCCAGTCGCGCGCCAGCGCCGAGCTGTAGCGGTCGATCCGCGCCACGAAGTCCGCGATGTCCGTGTCGACGAGGTGGTCGATGCGATGGCCGGGCGGCAGGTCCTCGCCAAGGCGGGTCTGCGTGCCGGTCATGTGGATCTCGGGATGGACGCTGCCATCGCCCCAGCGCTTCGTCCCGCGCGAGAACATCGTGTTGCGCCGCGAGTTGCCGATCGGATGCACCCAGCCATGCGTCACGCGGCGCGCGCCGATGATGTTGTCGATCGGCATCAGCACGTGGCCGGCCGGCAGCGTGGGCAGGCGCGCGCGGATCGTCGCCGCGAGGTCGGGATGCAGGCGCTCGTCGGCGTCGATCTCGAGGATCCAGCGGCCGCGGCAGGCGGCGATGCCGGTGTTGCGGCGCTCGCCCTCGAGCGGCCATGCGCCCTCGAGGATGCGCGCGCCGAAGCGTTCCGCGACGGCGCGGCTGCCGTCGGTGCAGCGGTCGAGCAGCACGACGATCTCGTCGGCGAAGCGCAGGCGCTCCAGGCAGTCCGGGAGGTTGGCCTCCTCGTCATGGGCGACGACGAGGGCCGAGAGCTCGACCTCGCCGTCCATCGCGCTGGCGTCGCCTTGCGTCATGGGCCCCTTCCTATACGAGAAGCCGGCGCGGGAAAACGGGCGCCTCCCGTCCTATGCTGGCGGCCTCTGGAGGCGGGGAGGGACGGCATGGACAGGCTTCGGGATCGCGTGGCGCTGGTCTTCGGCGCGGGATCGATCGGACCGGGATGGGGGAACGGCAAGGCCTGCGCGGTCGCCTATGCGCGCGCGGGCGCGGCCGTCGCCTGCGTCGACGTCGCGCCCGCGGCCGCGCAGGAGACCGCCGCGATCATCGCGGGCGAGGGCGGCACGGCGATCGCGCTCGCCTGCGACGTGACGCGCGAGGACGAGGTCGCCGCGGCGGTGGCCGCGACGATGGCGCGGTTCGGGCGCATCGACGTCCTGCACAACAACGTGGGCCGGGTGAAGATCGGCGGGCCACCCGACGTCACGGCGGAGGAATGGCGCCGCGAGCTCGACGTCAACGTCACCGGGATGTTCCTCGCCTGCCGGCATGCCATCCCGCGCATGCTGGAGGCGGGAAGGGGCGTGATCACCAACATCTCGTCGATCGCCTCGATCCGCTGGCTCGGCCATCCCTATGTCAGCTACAGCGCGGCGAAGGGCGCGGTGAACCAGTTCACCGTCTCGGTCGCGCTGCAATATGCCGCGCGCGGCCTGCGCTGCAACGCGATCCTGCCGGGGCTGATGGAGACGCCGCTGATCTTCCAGCAGATCTCCGGCCAGTTCGCCTCGCCCGAGGACATGGTGGCGGCGCGCAACGCCGCCTGCCCCACGGGCCGCATGGGCACCGCCTGGGACGTCGCCAATGCCGCGGTCTTCCTCGCCAGCGACGAGGCCTCCTACATCAACGCCGTCTGCCTGCCGGTGGATGGCGGGCTCACCGCGCGCTCCGCGTGAGGAAATCCGATCCAGACAACTATTGGCCTCCGCGGAATTGTTGTCTGGATCCGATTTCCTGAAGGGCAGGAGCCGGCTTGCCCGCCCGCCTCGCTTGATGGCGGGGGACGGCCCCCGTATGTTCCGCGCCATTCCAGAAGGGTCAGGGCCATGGTCTCGATCAGCCTGCCGGACGGCAGCGTGAAGCAGTTCGCCTCGGCGCCGACGGGCCTCGAGGTGGCGCAATCCATCGGCGCGGGCCTCGCCAAGGCCGCGCTGGCCGTGAAGGTCGATGGCGAGCTGCGCGACCTCTCGCGCGCCATCGAGCGCGACGCGCGCATCGAGATCGTGACGGCGAAGTCGCCCGAGGCGCTGCCGCTGCTGCGCCATGACGCCGCGCACGTGCTCGCCGAGGCGGTGCAGGAGCTCTGGCCGGGCGTGCAGATCACCTTCGGCCCGGCGACCGAGGACGGCTTCTACTACGACTTCCACCGCGCCGAGCCCTTCAGCCCGGACGACTTCGCCGCCATCGAGGCGAAGATGCGCGAGATCGTCGACCGCGACGAGAAGATCGAGCGCGAGACCTGGGACCACGCGCGGATGAAGGCGCATTTCCGCGCGCATGGCGAGACGTTCAAGGCCGAGTGGGTGGATGCGATCCCCGCCGGCGAGGAGATCTCCGTCTACCGCCAGGGAAGCTGGCTCGACATGTGCACCGGGCCGCACCTGCCCTCCACGGGCAAGCTCGGCAAGCACTTCAAGCTGATGAAGGTGTCGGGCACGTACTGGCGCGGCGACGCGAAGAACGCGCAGCTGCAGCGCATCTACGGCACCGTCTTCCCGACGAAGGAGGGGCTGGAGGCCCATCTGCGCCAGCTCGAGGAGGCCGAGAAGCGCGACCATCGCCGCATCGGCCGCGAGATGGAGCTCTTCCACATCCAGGAGGAGGCCGTCGGCTCGGTCTTCTGGCATCCCAAGGGCTGGGCCCTCTACCGCACGCTCGAGCGGTACATGCGCGCGCGCCTCGAGCGCGACGGCTATGTCGAGGTCAAGACGCCGCAGGTCCTCGATCGCGTGCTGTGGGAGCGCTCGGGCCACTGGGACAAGTACAAGGACGCGATGTTCGCGGCCCGGCCGCGCAACGAGGACGCGGAGGAGGACCGGCTCTACGCGCTCAAGCCGATGAACTGCCCCGGCCATGTCCAGGTCTTCCGCCAGGGGCTCAAGAGCTACCGCGACCTGCCGCTGCGCATCGCCGAGTTCGGCGCCTGCCACCGCTTCGAGCCCTCGGGCGCGCTGCACGGCATCATGCGCGTGCGCGCCTTCACCCAGGACGACGCGCACATCTTCTGCACCGAGGACCAGATCACCGCGGAGTCGGTGAAGTTCTGCGAGCTGCTGCGCTCGATCTACGCCGACATGGGCTTCAGCGACATCCGCATCAAGTTCTCGGACCGGCCCGAGCAGCGCGCGGGCGACGACGCGATCTGGGACAAGGCGGAGAGCGCCCTCGAGGCCGCCGCCGCGGCGGCCGGGCTGGAGACCATCCGCAACCCGGGCGAGGGCGCCTTCTACGGCCCCAAGCTCGAGTTCGTGCTGCGCGACGCCATCGGCCGCGACTGGCAATGCGGCACGCTGCAGGTCGACTTCGTCCTGCCCGAGCGCCTCGACGCCTCCTATGTCGGCGAGGACGGCCAGAAGCACCGGCCGGTCATGCTGCACCGGGCGATCCTCGGCTCCTTCGAGCGCTTCATCGGCATCCTGGTCGAGAACTACGCCGGGCGCTTCCCGCTCTGGATGGCGCCGACCCAGGTGGTCGTGGCGACGATCGTCTCGGACGCCGACGGCTATGCGCGGGAGGTCGCCGCGGCGCTGGCCGCCGCCGGGATCCGGGCCGAGCTCGACCTGCGCAACGAGAAGATCGGCTACAAGGTGCGCGAGCATACCCTCGCCAAGGCGCCCTGGCTCTGGGCGCTGGGCCGCCGCGAGGCCGAGCAGCGGACGGTGGCCATCCGGCGCCTGGGCAGCGAGGAACAGCGCGTGCTTGCGCTGGATGACGCCATCGCTACATTGGTCATGGAGGCGAAGGTCCCCAACGCCTGAAAATCGAGCCGCCCCACAGGGACCGCGAGGACTGGCGCCATCCACCTGGCGCGGTCCGGGCGAACGGGTCCGGCTGCAAGCAAGGAGAACCTCCATAGCTCGTCCGATGACGGAAGCGCCGGCCAAGGGTGGCCCGCGCGTGAACGACCAGATCGAGGCCGCCCAGGTGCGCCTCATCGACGCCCGCGGCGAGATGCTCGGCGTCCTTTCCCTCTACCAGGCGCTCGCGATCGCCGACGAGGCGGGGCTCGACCTGGTCGAGATCTCGCCGAACGCCGAGCCGCCGGTCTGCAAGGTGCTCGACTTCGGCAAGTACAAGTACGAGCTGCAGAAGAAGGAAAACGAGGCCCGCAAGAAGCAGAAGGTCATCGAGATCAAGGAGATCAAGATGCGCCCGGGCATCGACGACCACGACTACGACGTCAAGATGCGCGCGATGCAGCGCTTCATCGCCGAGGGCGACAAGGTGAAGCTCACGCTGCGCTTCCGCGGCCGCGAGATGGTCCACCAGGACCTCGGCGCGAAGGTGCTCGAGCGCGTGCGGACCGACATGGGCGAGACGATCAAGGTCGAGCAGACCCCCAAGATGGAAGGTCGCCAGATGACGATGGTGATCGCGCCGCGGTGAGCGCGATCGACGTGCAGGCGCGCCGAACCGGCGCGGCGCCAGTCGGGGGCCTCGTTCCGGATCCGGAGCGGGGCCCTTCCTCGTTGGGCATCCCCCTCGCGCCAGGACGCGGCGCGTGACGCCGATGCCCCTCGCGCCGCTCTACGCCGCCGTCGTCTTCGGCAACGCCTTCCTGCTGTTCCTCGTCCAGCCGCTCGCCGGCAAGGCGATCCTGCCCTGGTTCGGCGGGTCCGCCGCGGTCTGGACCGTCTGCATGCTGTTCTTCCAGGCGCTGCTGCTGGCCGGCTACGGCCTCGCGCATGGCATGGTGCGGCTGCTGCCACCTCGCGGGCAGGGCCTGGCCCAGCTTGCCCTCGTCGCCGCGAGCCTCGCCGCGCTGCCGCTGGCGCCGGACCGCGCGCTGGCATGGGGCGCGGATCCCGCGCTCGGCATCCTGGCCGTGCTGGCGACGAGCGTCGGCCTGCCGTACCTCGTGCTGTGCACGACCAGCCCGCTGCTGCAGCGCTGGTTCGCCGCCGACCTGCCCGGTCGCTCGCCCTACCGGCTCTTCGCGCTGTCGAACCTCGCGTCGATGCTGTCGCTCCTGCTCTATCCCGTGGCGATCGAGCCGTCGCTGGGGCTGCACCAGCAGATGCTCGGCTGGTCGCTCGCCTATGCCGCGCTGGCGGTGCCCTTCGCCGTGCTCGCGCTGCGCCGGGCGCTGCGTGGCGCGCAGGCGGAGGCGCCGCTCGCCCTCGCCGCGGCGCCTGCGCGGCCGGCGCTGGTCGCCAGCTGGGTGGCGCTCTCCGCCGCGGCCTCGCTGCTGCTCCTCGCCACGACCGGGCAGCTGACGCAGAACGTCGCGCCGGTGCCGCTGCTCTGGCTCGCGCCGCTCGCGCTCTACCTGCTGAGCTTCATCCTCTGCTTCGAGGGCACGCGCTGGTATCGCAGGCGCGCCTTCCTCGCGCTCGCCGCGGCCGCGCTGCCCGCGCTCGCCCTGCTGCCGCTCGCCGACCTGGAGACGCTGCCGGTCGTGGCGGCGGTGCCCGCCTATCTCCTGGCCTCCTTCGTCGTGTTCATGGCCTGCCATGGCGAGCTCGCGCGGCTGCGTCCCGCGGCTGGCGGCCTGACCGGGTACTATCTCTGGATCTCGCTCGGCGGCGCGCTGGGCGGCCTCGGCGCGGGCATCCTCGCGCCGCGGCTCCTCGACTCGGACCACGACCTCGCCATCTCGGTCCTCCTCGCCGGTGGCGCGCTCCTCGCCGCGCCCGCCATGGGCGCAGCGCTGCGGCCGCGCCCGGCCGCGCTCGCGGCGGGTGCGCTGGCGATGGCGGCGCTCGGCGCGCTGCTGGCCTGGACGCGCGCGGACGAGACCCGGCACGCCCTCGTCTCGTCGCGCAACTTCTACGGCACGCTGCGCATCGAGGAGACGGGGGAGGCCGGCGACCCGGACGAACGGCGCCAGCTCGTGCATGGCCGCATCCTGCATGGCGAGCAGCTCCTGGCGCCGGGCAGGGAGATGACGCCGACCAGCTACTACGGCGCGAGCAGCGGCGTGGGCCGCGCGATCGCGGCGACGCGCCGCGCCGACGGCCCGCAGCGCGTCGGCGCCATCGGGCTCGGCGCGGGCGTGATGGCCGCGCATGGGCGGGCGGGGGACCTCTACCGCTTCTACGAGATCGACCCGCAGGTCGAGCGCCTGGCGCGCGCGCACTTCACCTTCCTGTCCGGCAGCCCCGCGACGACGGAGGTCGCGCTCGGCGACGCGCGACTGGTGCTCGAGCGCGAGGCCCCGCGCGGCTTCGACGTGCTGGCGGTGGATGCCTTCACGGGCGACGCGATCCCCGTGCACCTGCTCACCGTCGAGGCCTTCGCCACCTGGCTGCGCCACCTGCGCGACGGCGGGATGCTCGCGGTCCACGTGTCGAACAAGTATCTCGACCTCGCGCCCGTCGTGCGCCTCGCGGCCGAGCGCGCCGGATGGCAGGCGCGCCTGGTCGAGGACGAGGGCGACGAGGAGGAAGAGGTCACCTCGGCCTCGAGCTGGGTGCTCGTCGCGCGCGGCGGCGACATCCCGGGCGAGGAGATCGCCGTGCCGCGGGGGCTGCGCGCCTGGCGCGACGACTACTCGAGCCTCTTCGCGGTGCTGCGCACGCGCTAGTCCGGGACCGCGCTCACTCCGCCGCCGCGCGCCCATGCTGCGCCGCGCGCGCCGGCAGCAGGACGCGGAAGGTCGAGCCGCTCCCCGCGACGGATTCCACCTCCATGTCGCCGCCATGCATGCGCACGAGCTCGCGCGCGAGATGGAGGCCGATGCCCGTGCCGGGCAGGCCGGCCGAGGTGCGGGCGCGGAAGAACCGGGTGAAGAGCCGCGGCAGGTCCTCCGCGTCGATGCCCACGCCCATGTCCGCGAAGGCCACCTCGACGCGGTCGCCGCGACGGCCCGCCGACACGCGCACGGTCCGCGACGCGCCGGAGTACTTGACCGCGTTCGACAGCAGGTTGGCGAAGACCTGCTCGAGCAGCCTCGGGTCGGCGTCGATCGCGGGCAGGTCGGCGGCGACCTCGAGCGCGACGTCGAACTCGGGCGAGATCTGGCGCTGGCGCTCGCAGACCTCCGCGAGCACCGCGCCGGCGTCGACCGGCACGGCGACCAGGTGGATATGTCCTTCCTCGAGGCGCGCGGCGCCGAGCGTGCGCTCGATGATGTGGACCATCCGGGACACCGAGCCGCGGATGCGGTCCAGCCGCTTGGCGATCTCGTCGTCTCCGGCGATGCGCGCCGCGATGCGCTGCGCCGCGCCGTCGATCACGGCGAGCGGCGTCCGGAACTCGTGGCTGGCCATCGCGACGAAGCGGCGCTGGGCGGCGGCGGCCTCGCGCTCCGCGACGAGGGCGCGCCGCAGCGCTCGCTCGCTCTCCTGCAACTGCTCGAGCAGCCGGTGCTCCTCGGTGATGTCGCGGTAGGTGGAGACGGTGCCGCCATCGCTCGTCGGGGACTCGGAGACGGCGAGCACGCTGCCATTCGAGTAGGGGATCGTCCGCTCGCCCGAGCGCATGCGGTGGAGCCGGATCCGCTCCGCGACCGACGCCTCGGCCGCCAGCCCGGCCTCCCTGCCCTGGGCATGGGCCGAGGCGATGGCGGCGCGGCAGACATCCGCGAACGAGGCCCCGGGCACGAGGTGGTCCGCCATGCCCGGATGGAGCTGCACGTAGCGCTCGTTCCAGGCGACGAGCCTGTCATGCGCGTCCCAGAGCGCGAAGCCGTCGCGCATCGCGGAGATGCCGTCGCGGAAGCGCGCTTCGCTGATCAGCAGGTTGCGCCGCGTGGCGTCGAGGCTGCGGCTGCCGCGCGCGGCCTGCGCCTCGGCCCTGGCGCGCCCCCTCAGCAGGCGGCGATGCACGGCCAGCGCCAGCGCGATCGCGGCGATGGCAAGCGCGAGATGGAGCACGAGCCGGTAGTCGGCCTCCTCGAACCAGGACGCGAGCAGCCCGTCCATCGGCATGGTGACGACGGCGTCGATGCCGCGCTCGCCGATCGTCCTGTGGACGATGAACCGCCGCGCGCCGTCGAACATGGAGCGCACCTCCAGGACCTGTCCGTCGACGCGCCCCTGGATCAGGCTCTTGGTCCATGGCGAGAGCGGCTCGAGGTTCGCGCCCGGTGGCCTCGGATGGCGGAGCAGCAGCTTGCCGTCGTGGCGCACGAGCAGCAGCGTCGTGCGATTCACGTCCGGGATGTCGACATAGAGCGACAGGAACCGCTCGGCCGGGACATGGGACTTCACGATGCCGACGAGGCGGCCATCGGGCCCGCGCACGCATGCCGAGAGGGCGATGCTGGCATAGGCCCCGACATGCGGGGTGGCGATGACGAGCTCCCGCGAGCCGTGGGACAGGTGCCGGGCCAGGGTCTCGCTGCCCGCGATGCTGGCGGCCGGCCGGGGATCGGCCTCGCTTCCCGTGGCGAGCAGCGCGCCCTCGCGGTCGTAGATGGCAAGGCCGGCGGGGAGCCCGCCCTGGAGCCACTGGGCGCGGGCGATGGTCGCCTGGAGCCCGTCGCGCGCCGGACCGAACGATTCGGGCGAGTTTCCGAGATATTCGGCGAGGCGCTGCAACTCGAGGCCGGTCGCCGCGAAGACGAGGTCCGCATGGCCGGCGATCGCGCGCGCCAGGGTCTCCGAGCGCGCCGTCTTCTCGCGCAGGTGGTCGTCCCACGACCAGCGCACGGAAAAGGCGAGGAAGACGCAGGCGATGATCGCCGGCGCCAGGCACGCCGCCAGCAAAACGCCGGGTCCGGTCTTCTTGCGTTCCATCCTCCGCCCCCGTGGCCGGCACCCTTCCCCCGGGGGGCGCCTGCGGGAGGCTAGCATGCCCCGGCGGCGCGGCGGGCGGGTTTGCGGCCCCCTTGCCCGGGACCGCCCGGACCTCCTATAACGCCCCGCTTCCGACGGCGGCCACGGCCGGGACGGGCGCAATCCCGCGCCTTCGTCCCAGGGCATGCCCAACCGCCAAGTACCGAAGGAGACATGGAAAATGCCCAAGATGAAGACGAAGTCCTCGGCGCGAAAGCGCTTCAAGGTCAGCGCCACGGGCAAGGTGTTCGTCGGCGTCGCCAACAAGCGCCACAACATGCGCAAGCGCTCGAACCGCATGCTGCGCCAGGCGCGCGGCACCAAGCAGCTGAGCCCTGGCCACGCGGCCAAGGTCGTCAAGCAGTGGCTCCACGACTGAGCCGGGGAGAATAGTCATGGCACGCGTCAAGCGCGGCGTTACCGGCCGCGCACGTCACAAGGAAGTCGTCAAGGCCGCCAAGGGCTATGTCGGCCGCTCCGGCAGCAGCTTCCGTCCGGCGCTCGAGCGCCTCGAGAAGGCCCTCCAGTACGCCTATCGCGACCGTCGCAACCGCAAGCGCGACTTCCGCGGGCTCTGGATCCAGCGCATCAACGCCGGCGCACGCCTCCACGGCCTCACCTATTCGCGCCTGATGGACGGCATCAAGAAGGCCGGCATCGCGGTCGACCGCAAGGTCCTCGCGGACCTCGCCGTCACCGATCCGGATGGCTTCGGCGCCCTGGTCCAGCAGGCCAAGGCCGCCCTGGGCTGACCCGGCGCGGAGCGGACGCCACGGGAAGGGCCTGGCCGGCAAGCCGGGCCTTTTTCGTTTCGCGCCGCGCGCCGGCACCTTCCCATCTCGACACCATCCACCGGGAACCGACATGACGGACGACATCGCCGCCCTGGTCGCCGACGCCAGGACCCGCATCGCCGCCGCCCCCGATGGCGCCGCCCTCGAGGCGCTGCGCGTCGAGTGGCTGGGCAAGAAGGGTCGCATCACCGAGCTCATGAAGACGCTGGGTGCCATCCAGGCCGACCAGCGCAAGGCCCGCGGCGCGGCGCTCAACGCCGCCAAGGACGAGGTCGCGGCGCTGGTCGAGGCGCGCGGCGCGACCCTCGCCGAGGCCGAGCTCGACGCGCGGCTGGCGCGCGAGCGCATCGACGTCACCCTGCCGCCGCGCCCGCTTCCCGACGGCCGCGTGCATCCGATCAGCCAGACCATCGACGAGCTGACCGCGATCTTCGGCGAGATGGGCTTCTCCGTGGCCGAGGGCCCGGACATCGAGGACGACTGGCACAACTTCACGGCCCTCAACATCCCGCCCGAGCATCCCTCGCGGCAGATGATGGACACGTTCTACCTGCGCAGCGCGGGCGAGGCGGGCGCCCCGCCGAAGGTGCTGCGCACGCACACGAGCCCCGTGCAGATCCGCACGATGAAGGGCGTCAAGCCGCCCATCCGCGTGATCATCCCCGGGCGAACCTATCGCTCGGACCACGACGCCACCCACTCGCCGAACTTCCACCAGGTCGAGGGGCTGGTGATCGACAAGGCCATCCACATGGGCCACCTCAAGGGCTGCCTGCAGGAGTTCTGCCGCGCCTATTTCGAGGTCGGCGACCTGCCGCTGCGCTTCCGCCCGTCGCATTTCCCGTTCACCGAGCCCTCGGCGGAGGTCGACATCGGCTGCTCGCGCGCGGGCGGCGAGCTCAGGCTCGGCAACCATGGCGACTGGCTCGAGATCCTCGGCTGCGGGATGGTGCACCCGAAGGTCATCGCCAATTGCGGCCTCGACCCGGACGAGTGGCAGGGCTTCGCCTTCGGCATGGGGATCGAGCGCATCACGATGCTCAAGTACGGCATCCCCGACCTGCGGCCCTTCTACGAGGCCGACCTGCGCTGGCTGCGCCACTACGGCTTCATGCCGCTCGACGTGCCGTCGATGACCGGAGGGCTGGCGCGATGAAGTTCACGCTGTCCTGGCTCAGGGAGCATCTCGACACCTCCGCCAGCCTCGCGGAGATCTGCGAGGCGGTGACCGCGATCGGGCTCGAGCTCGAGTCGGTGGACGACCGCGGCGCGAAGCTCGCGCCCTTCGTCGTCGGCTACGTGGTCGAGGCGCGCAAGCATCCCGACGCGGATCGCCTGCGCGTCTGCGTCGTCGACACCGGCAAGGAGCAGGTGCAGGTCGTCTGCGGCGCGCCCAACGCGCGCACCGGCATGAAGGGCGTCTTCGCCCGCGCCGGCCTCACCATCCCCGGCACCGGGCTGCAGCTGAAGGCCGGCACGATCCGCGGCCAGGCCTCCAACGGCATGCTCTGCTCGGCGCGCGAGATGGGCCTGTCCGACGAGCATGACGGCATCATCGACCTGCCAGCGGACGCGCCGGTGGGCGAGCCCTTCGCCAGGGTGCTCGGCCTCGACGACGCGGTCATCGACGTCGCCATCACGCCGAACCGCCAGGACTGCCTCGGCGTGCGCGGCATCGCGCGCGACCTCGCGGCCAAGGGCATCGGCACGCTCAGGCCGCGTCGCATCGAGCCGGTGCCCGGCCGCTTCGCGAGCCCGCTCTCCGTGCGCCTCGACCTCCCGGCCGACGCGGCGAACGCCTGCCCGTATTTCGTCGGGCGCCTCGTGCGCGGCGTGCGCAACGGGCCGAGCCCGCGTTGGCTGCAGGACAGGCTGGTCGCCATCGGGCTGCGCCCGATCTCGGCGCTGGTCGACATCACCAACTACCTGACCTTCGACGTCGGCCGCCCGCTGCACGTCTTCGACGCGGCGAAGGTGGATCGCGGCATCGTCGTGCGCCTCGCGCGCCCCGGCGAGACGATCGCGACGCTCAACGGCAAGACCTATGCGCTGGCCGGTACCGAGACCGTCATCTCCGACGAGGGCGGCGCGGCCGAGGGGCTGGGCGGCGTGATCGGCGGCGAGGAGTCCGGCTGCACCGAGGCGACGACCGACGTCTTCGTCGAGGCGGCGCTGTTCGACCCGATCCGCACCGCGCAGACCGGCCGCACGCACCAGATCATCTCCGACGCGCGCTACCGCTTCGAGCGCGGCCTCGACCCCGAGGCCGTGGTCGAGGGCATGGAGGCGGCGACGCGCATGATCCTCGAGCTCTGCGGCGGCGAGGCGAGCGAGCTCGTCGTCGCGGGCAAGGTGCCGGAGTGGCGGCGCAGCTTCCGCCTGCGCAAGGACCGCGCGGCCACGCTTGGCGGGGTCGACGTCCCGCCCGCCGAGCAGCAGCGCATCCTCGAGGCGCTTGGCTTCTCCGTCGCCGACCGTGGCGAGGCCTTCGAGGTCGCCCCGCCCTCCTGGCGTTCCGACATCCATGGCGAGGCCGACCTCGTCGAGGAGGTCGGGCGCATCTGGGGCTTCGACCGCATCGAGGTCGTCGCGATGCCGCGCGCCTCGGCGCTCCCGGCGCCCGCGCTCACCCCCGCGCAGCGCCGCGTGCGCGACGCGCGCCGCGCGCTCGCCGGGCTTGGCCTCGTCGAGGCGGTGACCTTCTCCTTCATGCAGAAGAGCGTCGCGGCGCTGTTCGGCGGCACGAACCCCGCGCTCGAGCTGCTCAACCCGATCTCGAGCGACCTCGACTTCATGCGCCCGACGATCGTCCCGAACCTGCTGCTGGCGGCCAAGCGAAACGCCGATCGCGGGCTCGGCGACTGCGCGCTCTGCGAGGTCGGGCCGCAATTCGCCGACGACACGCCCGCCGGGCAGTCGATGATGGCGACGGGGCTGCGCTCCGGCTCGGCCGCGCCGCGCAGCTGGGGCGCGCGCGCGCGCGACGTCGACGCGCTCGACGCCAAGGGCGACGCGCTCGCGCTGCTGCAGGCGCTCGGCGCGCCGGTGGAGAACCTCCAGGCCACGCGCGACGCGCCGGCCTGGTACCACCCCGGCCGCTCGGGCTGCCTCAGGCTCGGCGCCAAGGTGATCGCCACCTTCGGCGAGCTCAACCCGCGCATCCTCGCCGCGCTCGACATCCGCATGCCCGCGGTCGCCTTCGAGGTCGCGCTCGATTCCGTGCCCCAGCCGAAGGCGAAGGCCGGCCGCGCGCGGCCGCTGCTGAAGCTGGCGACGCTGCAGCCGGTGGAGCGCGACTTCGCCTTCCTGGTCGAGTCCGGGGTCGAGGCCGAGAAGCTGGTGCGCGCGATCCGCGGCACCGCCAAGGAGATCGCCGCGCAGGCGTCGATCCTCTCCGTCTCCGTCTTCGACGTCTACGAGGGCAAGGGCCTGCCCGAGGGCCGCAAGTCGATCGCGCTCGCGGTGCGGCTGCAGCCGGCGGAGCGCACGCTCACCGACGCGGAGATCGACGCGATCGGCCAGCGCATCGTCGCCGCGGCGGCGAAGGCCACGGGCGCGACGCTGCGCGCCTGAACCGCGCTGCGCCGCCTATCCATGCGCCGCGCGGCTGTCGGCCGGCGCCTGGTCGCGCTGCTCCATGCCGTAGTCGCGCAGGACCGAGGCGACGCGCAGGCGGTAGTCGCGGAAGACCCCGGCGCGCCCCTGGGCCTGGGCGAGGCGATGGCCCTCGACGGCGCGCCAGCGCGCCACGGCCTCCTCGTCGCGCCAGAACGAGATCGAGAGCAGCTTGCCCGGCTCGACCAGGCTCTCGAAGCGCTCGACCGAGACGAAGCCGTCGATGCGCGCGAGCTCGTCGCGCAGCCCGGCGGCGAGTTCCATGTAGTCCTGGCGCCGGCCCTGCGCGGGCCAGACCTCGAAGATGATGGCGATCATGCGTCCTCCGCGCGCGGGCCCGCCCGGGGCCGGGGCGGCAGCCAGTCTAGGACGCGACCGGGGCCGTCGCCGACAGTTCCATGGGCCCGTGCGCGGCGCGCGCGGCCGCGCGGCGCCGCGCATCGACCTGCTGCGGCAGGACGAAGGCGAGCGTCGCTACGGCGCGCTGCACTTCCTCGAGGCGCTCGAGCGGATGGGCGGACGGCTCGCGCGCGTCGCCGCGACCCTCGGCCTCCAGCGCCAGCCCCGATACGAGCCCGGCCAGCGCCTCCATCGCCGCCGCGGCCGCGCGCAGGGCCCCCGCGCCGCCCTCGGCGCGCGCCGGCGAAGGCCGCTCGAAGGCGACGAAGCGGGTATGGCGCAGCAGGCAGTCGACCAGCCGCATGTCCGGCAGTTCGTGCAGCAGGAGCGCGACCTCCGCGGGCGAGAAGGGGACGCGGCCGCTGACCCGGGCATGGAAGGCCGCGTAGGACAGGCCCATCGCGCTGGCCACGTCCCGCATCGGGCGGCGGCGCTCGCGCACCAGCGCCCTGTGCACGATCGCGGCGAAGGCACCGCCATCCGACCGCCCGCGCCCGCCGCCGTCGCCGTCCGCCATCCCCGCCATGCCGCTCTCCGCGCCGCCATCCAAGACGTGCATCCTGGCGCCGGCGCCGCCGGGCCGGATTGACCCGCGCCGCGGCACGGTGGCGCGGCCGGTCGCCCGGCCCGGGCGCGGCGTCCTTGAGAGACTCGGCCCGGGCCTCTATGTTCCGCGCCTCGCACGCGGCGCGCGCACCCGCGCGACGCGATTCCCCCGCCTCCATGCCGACCGCCCGCCCGCAAGGGCGCGGCCCACGGGTCCATGACCGATCCTTCCCGCATCCGGAACTTCGCGATCATCGCGCATATCGACCACGGCAAGTCGACGCTGGCGGACCGCCTCATCCAGTTCTGCGGCGCGGTCGAGCAGCGCGAGTTCCGCGACCAGATGCTCGACTCGATGGACATCGAGCGCGAGCGCGGCATCACGATCAAGGCGCAGACCGTGCGCCTCGACTACCGTGCGTCGGACGGCAAGGACTACGTCCTCAACCTCATGGACACGCCTGGCCATGTCGACTTCGCCTACGAGGTGAGCCGCAGCCTCGCCGCCTGCGAGGGCTCGATCCTCGTCGTCGACGCCTCGCAGGGCGTCGAGGCGCAGACGCTGGCGAACGTCTACCAGGCCATCGACAACGGCCACGAGATCGTGCCGGTCCTCAACAAGATCGACCTGCCCGCCGCGGATGCCCCGCGGGTCAAGCAGCAGATCGAGGACGTGATCGGCATCGACGCCTCCGGCGCGGTCGAGGTCTCGGCCAAGACCGGCCTCAACATCGGCGCCGTGCTCGAGGCGCTCGTCCAGCGCCTGCCGCCGCCGCAGGGCGACGCCGCGGCGCCGCTCAAGGCGCTGCTCGTCGATTCCTGGTACGACCCGTACCTGGGCGTCGTGGTGCTCGTGCGCGTGCGCGACGGCCGCCTCGCCAAGGGCCAGAAGATCCGCATGATGGCCGCGGGCGCGACCTACGAGGTCGACCGGGTCGGCGTCTTCACGCCCAAGCCGAAGGACGTGCGCGACCTCGGCCCGGGCGAGATGGGCTTCATCACCGCGGGCATCAAGGCGGTCGCCGACGTGAAGGTCGGCGACACGATCACCGAGGAGCGCCGCCAGGCGGCGGAACCGCTTCCGGGCTTCAAGCCCTCGCTGCCGGTGGTGTTCTGCGGCCTCTTCCCGACCGACACGGCCGACTTCGAGAAGCTGCGCGAGAGCCTCGCCAAGCTGCGCCTCAACGACGCGTCCTTCGTCTACGAGCCCGAGAGCTCGGCGGCGCTGGGCTTCGGCTTCCGCTGCGGCTTCCTCGGCCTGCTCCACCTCGAGATCATCCAGGAGCGGCTCGAGCGCGAGTTCGACCTCGACCTGATCGCGACCGCGCCGTCCGTCGTCTACAAGGTCCACCTCACCAACGGCGAGGTCGTCGACGTCTACAACCCGGTCGACATGCCCGACCCGGTGCGCGTCGACCACATCGAGGAGCCCTGGATCAAGGCGACGATCTTCGTGCCCGACGAGTACCTGGGCTCGGTCCTGAAGCTCTGCGAGGACCGGCGCGGCCGGCAGGAGCAGCTGACCTATGCCGGCTCGCGCGCGATGCTGGTCTACCGGCTGCCGCTCGCCGAGGTCGTGTTCGACTTCTACGACCGGCTGAAGTCGGTCAGCCGCGGCTATGCCAGCTTCGACTACGCGGTCGACAGCTACGAGCAGGGCGACGTGGTGAAGCTCGCGATCCTGGTCAACGCCGAGCCGGTCGACGCGCTGTCGATCATGGTCCACCGCGCCGAGGCGGAGAGCCGCGGCCGCGTGCTCTGCGTGAAGCTGAAGGAGCTGATCCCGCAGCAGCTCTTCAAGATCGCCATCCAGGCCGCGATCGGCGGGCGCATCATCGCGCGCGAGACCGTCTCGGCCCTGCGCAAGGACGTGACGGCGAAGTGCTACGGCGGCGACATCACCCGCAAGCGCAAGCTCCTCGAGAAGCAGAAGGAGGGCAAGAAGCGCATGCGTCAGTTCGGCAAGGTCGACATCCCGCAGAGCGCGTTCTTCGCCGCCCTCAAGGCCCGCGAGAACTGAGGCGCCGCGCCGCCGCGACGCGCGCGGCGGCTAGGAGGGCGGCGCCCGCCACCGCCGGCACGGCCCACGCGGGCATCAGCAGCAGCGGCGCGACGACGTCCTGCCACAGCCACGACGCCACGTAGCGCTCGACCACGGCCTGCGAGAGGTTGAGCGAGAAGCGGTCGATCTCGAACCAGACCTGGCCGAGCGGCGCCGGGCCGAAGCCGCGGCCCTCGATCCACCGCATGGCGTCGCGGCCGAGCAGGACGACGGACGCGGCGACCAGCAGCCAGCCGAAGAGACGCATGCGAACCTCCCTCGCGGACGCGCGGGCGGGAGCCTATCACGCCGGCGGCGACGCCACCCTCTGCCGGAAGACCAGCGCGAGGACCGCGCCCGTGCAGGCCATGACGGTGAGCGCGGCGGACGGGCCGAGCCTGTCGGTGAGGGCACCCGCGGCGAGGATCCCGGCGGGACCCATGCCGATGCAGGTCGTCACGAGGCCGAGCACGCGCGAGCGCGCGTCGGCGGCGACGTTGGTGATGACCAGCGTCGTCTGCATCGCCCCGAAGGCCGCGGTGCCAAGCCCGCCCAGCGCCAGCAGCATCCAGGCGAGCGCGTAGAGCGGCAGGTTGGCCGCGGCGGCGAGCAGCAGCATGAACATCACCGAGCCGCCGACGAAGAGCTGGTTCGGGGCGATCGGGATGCGTCGCGTGGCGATGATCCAGGCGCCGATCAGGGCGCCGAAGGGCTCGGCGCCGGCAAGCAGCCCGACCATGCTCGGCGAGGCCGCGAAGACGCGCTCGCCCCAGGCCGGGAAGACGGTCGTGTAGGAGAAGGCGAAGACGTTCATCACGACGGTCACGACCAGGATGCTGCGCACGATCGGCGTGCGCGCGGCGAGCCGCGCCGCCTCCGCGATCGCCGAGGGCACGGCGCGCAGCTGCAGTTCCTGGACCTCCTGGCGATGGCGAAGGCGCAGGCAGGCCGCGATGGCGACGCAGTGGCCGAGCGCCGCCGCGGCGAAGGCGCCCGCGACGCCGAGCGCCTCGAAGGCGAGGCCGCCGAGGATCGGGCCGAGCATGCGCGTGACGCTGCTGGTCATGGAATCGAGCGCGATCGCGGCGGCGACGTGGGTCTCGCCCGCGGCCTCGCCGGCCATGCGCCGGCGGACCGCCATCTCGGTCGCCCAGACGAGGCCGCTGGCGAGGCTGGCGAGCGCGAGCTGCCAGACGGAAAGCAGGCCAAGCGCGCCCGAGACCGCGAGCAGCGCCGCCGTGGCCGCGTTCAGGGCCTGTCCCGCGAGCAGCAGCCGCTTGCGGTCGAGCGATTCGGCGACCACGCCGGCCAGCGCGCCCGCCACGAGCATCGGCACGGAGCGCATCATCGTGACCACCGCGACCGCGAAGGCGGAGCGCGTGACCTCGAACACGAACAGGCCGGCGACGAGGATCTCGAGCCAGCGCATCGCGTTGGTGAAGCCGCCGGCCGTCCACAGGCGCAGGAAGGCGCCGGTGCGCAGGAGCTGGCGATGTGGCGATGCCGCTTCGCGGCTATCGGGCTTGGACATTTCCTCGATCGCCACACTAGAGGCTCCGCCGCGCCGGCGCGAGGCCCGCATCCCTGCGCGCCGCGCGTTGTGCCTGCGCGTTTTGCGGATATCCTCGCCAGCCATGAGCAAGGCCTTCACGAAGGAGGATGGCGGCGGCGAGGAGGAGGACGACCTCCCGCCGGGCGCCGTCGCGCTGCCGGCGGGCGCGCGCAACTACATCACGCCCGCGGGGTTCCGCAGGCTCCAGGACGAGCACCAGCGCCTCCTGCGCGTCGAGCGGCCCGAGGTGGTGCGCAGCGTCTCCTGGGCCGCGTCGAACGGCGACCGGTCGGAGAACGGCGACTACATCTATGGCAAGCGCAGGCTGCGCGAGATCGACCGGCGCGTGCGCTTCCTGTCGAAGCGGCTGGAGAACGCGGAGGTCGTCGACCCGCTGCGCCAGGAGCGGCGCGGCCAGGTGTTCTTCGGCGCCACCGTGACCTATGCCGATCCCTCGGGCCGCGAGCGCAGGGTGAGCATCGTGGGCGCCGACGAGGTCGACGCCGATCGCGGCCGCGTCAGCTGGATCTCGCCGATCGCGCGCGCGCTGCTGCGCGCGGAGGTCGGCGACGAGGTCGCGCTGCGCACGCCGCAGGGCATGGAGACGATCGAGGTCCTCGCGATCGACTACGTCGCGATCGTCGACTGAGCCGGGTCAGCGCGGGGCGTCGCCGAGCCGCGCGCCCTCGGTGTCGGCGTCGTCGAGCATGGCGCCGGCGAGCAGGGCGCCCGAGAAGTCCGCCTTGCGCATGTTGGCGCCCCTGAAGTCGGTGCCCGCGCAGCGCGCGCGGCTCGCGATCGCGCCGGACAGGTTGGCGGGCCAGAGCCGCCCCGTGCCCGAGCCGTCGGCGCGCTTGATCTCCACCGACTTCATCCGCGCGCCCGAGAGGTCGGCGCCCGTCATGTCGCTCATCGTCAGGATCGCGCCGTCGAGGTTGGCGCCGATCAGGTGCGCGTTGCGCAGCACGGCGCGGTCGAAGTTCGCCATCACCAGCTTGGCGCCGGAGAAGTTCGCGCCGGCGAGGTCGCAGCTGGACAGGTTCGCGCCGCTGAGGTCGATGCCCGCGAAGTCGACGCCGCGCAGGTCCTTGCCCGCGAGGTTCGCCTGCGCGCCGCGCCGCCCCTGGCTCGCCGCCCAGGTGCGGTGGCCCTCGATCGCCGCGCGGATCGCGGCGGGCAGCTGGTCGATCGGCTTGGTCGTGCGCACGCCGCTCATCAGCGCGGAGGTCAGGTCGACGCCGGCCAGGTCGGCGCCCGAAAGGTCGGAGCCCTCGAAATTCGCGCCCGCCACCTTGGCGCTTCGCATGTCCACGTTCACCATGCGCGCGTCGATCATCGCCGCGCCGGAGAGGTCGGCCTCGACCATCGCGGCGCCGGTGGCGTCCGCCCCGGACAGGTCGGCGCGCGCGGCGACGGAGCGGTTGAGCTGGGTGCCGCGCAGCTGCGCGCCGGCGAGCTTCGCGCGCGTGAGGTCCGCGCCGTCGAGCCGGGCGCCGGTGAGGTTCGCGTGGGTGAGGACCGCCTCGGCCAGCTGGGCGCGCTCGAGGTCCGCCCCGGCGAGGTCCGCCCCGGCGAGGTCGGCGCGGCCCGTCGCGCCACCGCCGCCGCCGGCGCCGGCGGCGCCACCCGAGGCGCCGAGCAGCCGGCCCGAGCGCATGTCGGCGTTGCGAAGCCTGGCCTGCTGCATCTTCGCGCCGCGCAGGACGATGCCGCGCATGTCGGCGCCGACGAAGGATGCGCCCGTCAGGTCGGCGCCGGCGAAGTTCGCGGTGAAGAGGTCGGCCTGGTCGAAGATGGCGCCGCGCAGGTTCGCGTTCGAGAAATCGGCCCCGGTCAGCTTGGCGCCGGCGAGGTTCACGCCCGGCAGCGACACGCCGGAGAGGTCCTGGGTCGACAGGTCGGCGCGAGCGCCGCCGCGTCGCGTCGCGAAGAGCTCGTGGCGCGCCAGCACGAACCTGATTTCCGCCGGCGACTTGCGCGGCCCGGTCGTCTCTGCCGCGCGTGGCTGGCCAGCGGCGTTGTCACGCGACATGAAGTCCCCTGGAACCCGGCTGCAACGACATCCCCCGGAACGGCATTCCGGCATATTCGCGCGTCAACCTGCGGCTGACAACTCGTGCAGGATTCTCTCGCGCGCCTCGTCCATGAGATTGGCATTCCTAATCGTATTCTCGAGCGTGCGCAGGGCCGCCCGGTTGGCCGCAGGGGTCTCGCGCAAGGCCTCGAGCAGCAGCGTGGCGACCGCGCGCCGGCGCATCTCGCCGCGTATCTCGGTCTCGGCCAGCGCGAGGGCGCGGAAGCGCGCGGCCGGCCCGCCCTCCGGCACGACGAGGTCCCCGAAGCCGCCCGGCCTGTCGAGGCGCTGCCAGCGGCGCACCATCGCCACGACCGTCCCGCTTCCGCCGGCATAGGCACCGCAGGAATCGTCGCGCAACGCCTCGGCCACGCGCGCCAGCGCGGCGGCCTCGGCCGTCGCGTCGCCGCGCGCGAGCGCCCGCGGGCCGGCGAGCTCGCGCCGCACGCGTGCCATCAGGACGGCCCGGGTCTCCGGCGCCTCCTGCGCGGCAAGGAAGCGCGCGAGATCGGGATACCAGGGGGCGGGCCGTGGCGGCGGCGGCGGCTCGCGCCCGCGCGCCATGTCGATCGTCGCCAGGAGCGCGGCGGCGAAGTCCTGCTGCCCGCCAAGCACCTCGCGCAGCACCTCGGGCGAGGCGAGGCAGTCGGCGACGAGCTCGTCGACGCGCGCCATGGCCTCGGGGTCGGACGCCGCCCCGGCCCAGCCGAGCACAAGGGCGAGGCGCGCGAGCATCGTCGGCTCGCCCTCCAGCACGCGCGCGATGCCATGGCGCGCGACGAAGGCGCGCCCGGCCTCGTCCTCGGCGCGGTGGCGCGCGCGCTCGGCGAGCGCGTCGAGCCCGTCATGCCCGGGCACGGGATGGCGGCGGTCGGCGCGCGCCTCGGTGGCGCGCTTCCATGCCGCGGCGAGGATCCCCTCGAGCGCGCGCACGCATTCGGCATGTGGCGCGCCGGTCTCCTCCGCGCGCGCGCGCGCCGCGCGATGCAGCGCCGCGCCCATGAGCATGCCCTCGTCCTCGAGCCTGCGCGCGAAGCGGATGTTGTGGAGCAGCTCGGTCGGCGTGATGCCGAGCCGGTCGAGGAACTGGCGCAGAAGCTGTCCGATCGCGCGGCGGCTGCGCGCGCCGTAGATCCCGGCGGGCGCGTCGCACCAGGCGCCGCGCTCGTCGAGGTCGCCGACGCGCGCGGCATCCTCGCCGCGCTCCGGCCGCGCCGCCTCGAAGACGGCGTTGCCGGTCAGGAAGTGTCCGTCGACGATGCGCCCGCGCACGACGCGCACCGCCTCGCAGCCGCCGCGCGCCAGGATGTCGCGTGCGTTGGCGATGGCGTCGTCCTGGCGCTCGCGCATGCCCTCGACCGTCCAGCGCCCGGCGCGGCGGACGCCGACCTCGAAGACGAAGGCCCTTTCCGACATCGCGCGAAGCGCCGCGGCGTCCCGGCGCCTGCGCGCCGGGGATCCGTCAGCCGCGCCCGACGAAGGGCATCTTCGTCGCCATGACCGTCGCGAAGAGGAGGTTGGAGCCGGGCGGCAGGGCGGCCATGTGCACGATCGTGTCGGCGACGGACTCGACGTCCATCAGCGGCTCGATCGCGACCTCGCCATTGGCCTGCGGCACGCCCTTGGCCATGCGCGCGGCCATGTCGGTCGCGGCGTTGCCGATGTCGATCTGGCCGCAGGCGATGTCGTGCTTGCGGCAGTCGAGGGCGAGGCTCTTGGTGAGGCCGGTCACCGCGTGCTTGGTCGCGGTGTAGGGCCCGGAGTTGGGGCGCGGCGCGTGCGCGGAGATCGAGCCGTTGTTGACGATGCGGCCGCCGCGCGGGTCCTGCGCCTTCATGATCCGGATGGCCTCCTGGGCGCAGAGGAACAGGCCGGTCAGGTTGATGTCGACGACGTATTTCCACTGCTCGAGCGACATGTCCTCGATCGGGATGCCGGGCGCGTTGACGCCGGCGTTGTTGAACAGGAAGTCGAGGCGGCCGAACTCCGCCTTCACCTTCGCGAAGAGCGCCTTCACGGAGGCCTGGTCGGCGACGTCCGCCGGCACCACGAGCGCGCGCGCGCCGGTGTCCTTGCCCAGGGCCGCGGTCTCCTCCAGCGCCTCGCGGCGGCGGCCCGCCAGCGCCACGTCCCATCCCGCGCGCATCAGCGCCAGCGCCGAGTGCTTGCCGATGCCGCTGCCCGCGCCGGTGACGAGCGCGATCTTCCTGTTGGCCATGAGACTTTCCCTCCGTTCGCTGGCGCCCGCCGCGCCTTGCCGGCCGGGCATGGCGAGATTGCTGGCGCGCGCCGGAGGAGGCAAGCCGCTTGCGTCGTCGTCCCCCGGTCGGCGTCGCGTGCGCCTTGCGGCCTATGCCCGATGGGCGGCTTGAGGAACGCCGTCCTTGGCCGCGATCCTCCGCGCCTCGCAACGGGGAGGGAAGGTCGCATGCGGATCAGGGTCGCGGACGTGCCGCCGGGCATGACGGTGTTCCAGTACATTCGCGCGTGCAGCGACCACGACAGGCTGGCCGCGCGCTGCGTGCCGCGGGTGGGGCGCCGCGCGCGCCTCTCCTTCGACCTCGGGGGAACCGACCTCGTGGCGCTGCGCGCGGAGGTGGAGGCCGCGCTCGCGCGGCACGGCTTCAGGGGCTGGCGCCACGCGGGCGGCGAGAGCCGGGCCTATGGCGGGTTGTCGCTGACCTGGAACCCGCGCCACCAGGACGGGCCGGACCCCGAGGCCGCGACGCTCGGTACCCCGCGCAACCCGCGCGACGAGTTCTTCTGGAACGCGGTCGGTCGCCACGAGCAGCTGCGGGATTCCTATTTCGACAGCTACGGCTTCGTCCGGCGCACGCCATACGCGCGCGAGGGCGCGCTGGGCGCATTCCTCGACGGGTTCTCGCGCAGCCTGGTGCGCAGCCGCGTCGGCGTCATCCCCGGCGCGGCCGTCGATGCCGGCGACGAGGCCTATCTCGCGCGCGAGGGCTGGCACCGCGACGAACCGGTCTTCGAGACGCTGCGCCTCAACATACCGCTCGCGACGGACCCGAACTTCGTCTTCCAGATGGCGGGCGAGCCGCCCTACCACCTCGGCGTCGGCCGCGCCTACACCTGGGACACCAACCGCCCGCATCGCGTCTTCTGCCGCGGCGGGACCCGGGCGACACGCATCCACCTCGTGCTCGGCGTCTCGCCCTGGTTCGACCACGACCCGGTCGAGGATGCCTGGACGGCGAACGAGCATTTCGGGCGCACGCATCCCTTCGACATGGCCGCCGAGGGGCTGCTCCACCCGGCGATCCGCCTCGCGCTCCCCGCCGCGGCCTGATGCGTGGCCGCCCGGCGCCGCCCATGGCGGGGCGCGCGGGCTGATGTATGGTCCGCCCCGCAGATGTCCGCGACGAGCGAGCAGGGCGGGGTGCCACCCGCGGCGGCCGGGGCCGATCCCGCGCGCTGGCTGGTGCTGCTCGCCGTCTGGCTCGCCTATGCCTGCTTCGGCCTGACCGCGGTCGCGCTCGCGCCGCTGGTCCTGCCGATCACCCGCGACCTCGCGCTCAGCCACTCGGAAATGGGCGCGATCCTCGGGATCTGGCAGGCGGTCTACATCTTCGCGGCGGTTCCCTGCGGCGCGCTGCTCGACCGGCTGGGCGCGCGCCGGGCGATCTTCGTCGGCGCGCTCTTCATCGCGCTGTCCGGCGCGATGCGCGGCCTCGCCTTCGACTTCTGGAGCTTCTGCCTCGCCGTCGGCGTCTTCGGCATCGGCGGCCCGCTGGTCTCCGCCGGCGCGCCCAAGGTCGTCAGCCACTGGTTCAGGGGCAGCGAGCGCGGCCTCGCGATGGGCATCTACATCACCGGGCCCGCGGTCGGCGCGATCGCAGGGCTGTCGCTGACGAATTCCGTCCTCATGCCGCTGTTCGGGGAGGACTGGCGCGCCGTCCTCGCGGCCTGGAGCGGCGTGGCCTTCGCCGGCGCGCTCGCCTGGCTGGCGATCGCCTCGCTGCCCGCGATCCGCGCGAACGAGCCCGACTTGCCGCCCGCCGCCGAGCGGCCGCCGCAGCGGGAGGTCCTGCTTCTCCTCCTGCGCCTGCCGGCGGTGCGCGTGCTGCTGGCGATGAGCGTGTGCATCTTCGCCTTCAACCATGGCCTCAACAACTGGCTGCCCGAGCTGCTGCGCGCCGACGGCATGACGCCCGCGGAGGCCGGCCTCTGGGCGACGATCCCGACGCTGGTGGGCATAGCGGGCTCGCTGCTCATCCCGCGCCTCGCGACGCCGCCGCGGCGCTTCGCGATCCTCGGCGGGCTCGCGTCCTTCGCTGGCCTCAGCGCCGTGCTGCTGCAATCCGACCCCGGCCCGCTGCTCGCCGCCGGGCTGGTCGCGCAGGGCATCGCGCGCAGCTCGCTGATGACCGTGGCGATGCTCGCGCTGGTGGAGACGCGCGGCGTCGGCGAGCGCCACGCCGGTACGGCGGGCGGGCTCTTCTTCTCCGCGGCCGAGGTCGGCGGCGCGGGCGGGCCGATCGCGCTGGGCGTGCTCTACGACGCCACGGGCGGCTTCGCCGCGGGGCTCTGGATGCTGGCCGCGATGGCGGCGCTGATGCTGCTCGGCGCGCTGCGGCTGCGCGCGCTGGAGTCCCGCGCCGCCGCCTGAGCGCGCGCGGGCCGCCCCCCGCGCCGGTCAGCCGATGCGGAACTTCCGGACGTGGTCGGGCACGGGCACGCCCTGGCGCCCGCGCGGATCGGGCTCGGGCTCGCCGGCCTGCATGCGCAGCGGGATCACGCCGGCCCAGACGTCGATGTCGAGGTCTGCCTCGTCGTCGCCTGGCGGGGCGGCGCGGATCTTCGCCGAGGCCTCGTCGATCGGCAGCGCCAGCACGGTCGTCGCCTTGAACTCCTGCTCCGTCATCGCGCGCAGCCGCTCCCAACGACCCGGGAACAGGTGCTCGACCATGGCGCGCAGCCGCGCGTGCTTCTCCTCGCGCTCGTCGACGATGCGCGCGCGCCCGAGCAGCATGACCGAGCGGTAGTTGACGGAATGGTTGTAGGCCGAGCGCGCCATCACCATCCCGTCCATCAGCGTGACGGTGACGCAGACCTCGGTGCCGTCGCAGCGCTCGAGCATGCGGCTGGCCGAGGAGCCGTGCCAGTAGACATGGTCGCCCTCGCGCCACTGCAGCGTCGGCGTCACGAGCGGCGCGCCATCGAGCAGGTAGCCGACATGCGCGAGCGGCTGCGCGTCGAGGATCGCGTCGATCGTCGCGCGGTCGTAGGCGCCGCGCTGGTGCATGCGCCTGGTGCGCACGCGTTCGGTCCTGGGCCCTGGCTTGTCCGTCATGGCAACTCCCCGTCCTTGGTCGCGGCGCGCAGCATCGCCCCGACCTGGTATGCTGGAAAGATCCAGTTGGGGAAAAAATGACCAGACCACCCAGGAGGGCGCGCGGGGCCGAGGGCGCCGCGCTCGCGCTCAGCGTCGACCGAGGCGCGGCGACGCCGCTGCACGCGCAGCTCTCGGCGCAGCTGCGCGCCTTCGTGCTCGCCGGGCGCGTGGCGCCGGGCGCGCGGCTCCCGTCGACGCGCGCGCTCGCGGCGGAGCTCGGCATCGCGCGCGCGACCGCGGTGCTCGCCGTCGGGCAGCTCGTCGCGGAGGGCTATGTCGAGGGGCGCGCGGGCGCGGGCCTCTTCGTGTCGACGCGGCTGCCCGAGTCCCCGCGGCCCGCGCCGCCGCCGCGCCGTCCGTCGCCGCCGCCGGTCCCGCCGCCGCCACCGACGTCCTGGCGGCCCTTCGCGGTCGGCGCGCTCGACCCGGCGCTCTTCCCTCACGAGGCCTGGGCGCGGCTCCTGCAGCGCGGCTGGCGCGCGCATGGCCCGGGCATGCTGCGCCAGCCCGATCCCTTCGGCTGGGCGCCGCTGCGCGCGGCGATCGCGCGCCACCTGGGCGAGTGGCGCGGCATCGACTGCGACCCCGGGCGCGTCGTCGTCACCGCCGGCATGGCCGATGCCACGGCCCTCGTCGCGGCCTGCGGCCTGCCGCGCGGCGCGCGCGTGGTGGTGGAGGACCCCGGCTATCCCGCCATCGCCGAGGAGCTCCTGCGCTGCGGGCTGCGTCCCGTGCCGGTGCGCGTCGAGGCTGGAGGTCTCGACGCCGCGCGCATTGCCGCCGACCCCGTGGCGCGCGGCGCGCGCGGCGCCTTCGTCGCGCCCGCGCGCCAGCATCCGCTCGGCGGCGCGATGCCGGTCGGCCGTCGCCTCGCGCTGCTCGACTGGGCGCGCCGCGTCGACGGGCTCGTCGTCGAGGACGAGTACGACGGCGAGTACCGCTACGCCGGCGCGCCGCTGCCCGCCCTCACGAGCCTCGACCAGGACGGCCGCGTGGTCCATGCCGGCAGCTTCTCCAAGGTGCTCGGCCGGTCGCTGCGGCTGGGCTACCTCGTCCTCCCGCCGGCGCTGGTGGACGCCGCGCGCGCGCACCTGCGCGACCGGCCGCCCGCCGCGTCGATCGTCGCGCAGCCCGCGCTGGCGGAGTTCGTCGCCTCGGGCGACTTCGCCGCGCATGTGCGGCGCACGCGGCGCATCTACGCCCGCAGGCTCGAGGCGCTGCTGGAGGCCGGGCGCGCATGGGGCGGCCTCCTCGACATGGAGCCGACGGATTGCGGGCTGCACGTCGTCGTGCGCTTCGGCCCGCGCATGCCCGCCGGCACGGACGACCGCGATGTCTCGGCGGCGGCGCTGGAGGCGGGGATCGTCGCGCAGCCGCTCTCCGCCAGCCATGCGCGGCCGCCGCGGCGGCGCGGGCTGCTGCTCGGCTTCGCGGGATACCCGGAGGACGCGCTCGTCGCGGCGATGCGCCGCCTCGGGCGCGCGGCCGAGGAACTCGCGCGCCGCGGGCGTCGCCGCCGCTCAGCCTGATCCCTCGATCTCCTCGCGCAGGATCTCGAGCTCCAGCCAGCGCTCCTCGGCGGCCGCGAGCGCGGCCTCCGCCTGCGCGAGCTCGCGCGTCGCGCGATCGAAGCCCGCGCGGTCGCGCGCGTAGAGCCCGGCGTCGGCGAGCGTCGCGCCCGTCGCGGCGATGCGCGCGCGCAGCCTGTCCATCTCGCCGGGCAGCGACTGCAGCGCGTGGCGCTGGTTGAAGCTGAGCCGCGCCCTGGCGGCGCGCGGGGCCTGCGCGGGCGCGGCGGCGGTCGCCGCGGGGGCGCCGCGCTCCGGCGGCCGCGGGGCCTTCGCCTCCACGCCGCGGCCGCGCTGCGCGACCATGTCGGAGTAGCCGCCGGCATAGTCCTGCCAGGCGCCGCCGCCTTCCGAGGCGACCACCGACGTGGCGACGCGGTCGAGGAAGTCGCGGTCGTGGCTGACGACGATCGCGGTGCCCGCGTAGTCGGCGAGGATCTCCTGCAGCAGGTCGAGCGTCTCGACGTCGAGGTCGTTGGTCGGCTCGTCCAGCACCAGCAGGTTCGAGGGCCGCGCCAGCGCGCGCGCGAGCAGCAGCCTGCCGCGCTCGCCGCCCGAGAGCGCGGAGACCGGCATGCGCGCGAGCTCGGGCGCGAACAGGAAGTCCTTCATGTAGGACAGCACGTGGCGCACCTGCCCGCCGACATGGACCTGGTCGCCGCGCCCGCCGGTGAGCACCTCGCCCAGCGTCGCCGAGGGCTCGAGGCCCTCGCGCTTCTGGTCGAGCGTGACCATGGACAGGCCGGTGCCGATCGCGACCTCGCCGGAATCGGGCGCGAGCTCGCCGGTCAGCATGCGCAGCAGCGTCGTCTTGCCCGCGCCGTTCGGCCCGACGATGCCGACGCGGTCGCCGCGCATCACGCGCGTGGAGAAGTCCCGGACCACCGGCTCGCCGCCGAAGGACTTCGAGATGCCCGTCGCCGCGATCACCAGCGTGCCCGACCCGCCGGCGTCGAAGGACGACATGCGCGGCGCGCCCTGCGGCGCCACGCGCTCGCGCCTCTGGCGACGCAGGTCGTGCAGGTCCGAGAGGCGCCGCACGTTGCGCTTGCGGCGCGCCGAGACGCCGTGGCGCAGCCAGTGCTCCTCGCGCACGACCTTGCGGTCGAGCTTGTGCGCCTCGACCTCCTCCTGCTCGATGACCTCGTCGTGCCAGGCCTCGAAATGCGCGAAGCCCTTCTCCAGGCGTCGCGTGCGGCCGCGGTCGATCCACGCCATCGCGCGCGACAGCGTGGCGAGGAAGCGGCGGTCGTGGCTGATGATGACCATCGCCGCGCGCATCGCGCCGAGTTCCTCCTCGAGCCACGCGATCGCCGGCAGGTCGAGGTGGTTGGTCGGCTCGTCGAGGAGCAGGATGTCGGGCCGCGGGGCGAGCACGCGCGCGATCGCGGCGCGGCGCGCCTCGCCGCCGGAGAGCCGGCCGGGTTCCTCGTCTCCGGACAGGCCGAGGCGCTCGAGCAGGTACTGGACGCGATGCGCGTCGTCGGCGGGGCCGAGCCCGTCCTCGGCATAGGCGCGCACGGTCGCGAAGCCGGAGAGGTCGGGCTCCTGGGGCAGGTAGCGCAGCGTCGTGCCGGGCTGCAGGAAGCGCGTGCCGCCATCGGCGCGCGCGAGGCCGGCCGCCACCTTCAGCAGCGTCGACTTGCCCGAGCCGTTGCGCCCGACCAGCGCCAGGCGCTCGCCGGGCGCGACGGAGAGTTCGGCGCCGTCGAGCAGCGGCGGGTCGCCATGCTCGACGCGGATGTCCTTGAGGAGGAGGAGCGGGGGCGCTGCCATCGCGCAGTCGGGTAGCGCATGGCGCCCGCCCGCGCCATGGAAAAGGGGATGCGCCTCCGTGGCCGGGAGCGCCTGCAGGGATCCTCTCCCGAGAATTCTCTCCAGGGTGAGGAATTCAAGAATTCCTCCCCTGGAGAGGTTTCCCGAGAGGGATTCAGGCGCGGCGCCGGCGCAGCAGCGGGACCAGCGCCGCGGCGAGGAGCAGCGCGCTCGCGGGCGCGGGCACGCCGGTGGCCGGGGGATCGTCGAGCAGGTCCTGGCTGGTCGGGCTCACGAGCGCGATCACGTTCCCCGCCGGCAGCGAGGCGTCGTAGGCCTGCGTGAGGTAGCGCATCGCGAGGCCAAGCAGCGGGGCATCGGGCGCGACGAGCCTGAACGCGCCCGTGCCCAGTCCGTCGTTGCCATCCATCACGATCTCCCAGATGGCGACCTGGAAGGCCGCGGCGCGGTCGCGCGGCGTGGCGCCCGGCACCCCGTCGTACTGCGGGCTCGCGGCATCGACGACGACGGACTGGCGCGCGCCCCAGAGCCTGTACACCGCCGCCGCGCGCGCCGCGGGCATGGCGGCGGCCAGGGGCACGCTCTCGTAGAGCGCGGGGAGGGCGATGTGCTGGGCGATCTCGAAGCAGAACGCCGGGAGGTCGCGGGCCGGCAGGCCAAGCGGCGTGCCGTCGGCGAGCGTCTCGTCGAGGCGTATGCCGAAGGCACCTGCCGCCAGCGTCTCGTTCCTGCCCGCGTAGTTGACCCTGACGGCGCGCCACAGGGAGTCCGACAGGAACAGCGCGGACGGGCCGCCGCCGCCCGGCGCGTTGGAGATCTCGTAGAACGGCGCCGCGTTCGTGGAACGTGGCGCGAGGCCGAGAAGGAACGCGGCCACGAGGGCCGCCATCGCATTGCGCTTGATCATGGGAAGCGTCTCTCCGCCTTGGGTGGCGAAGAACGAGCAAGTTCCATGCCTCGCATGAAATCCTAGGATATTCGGGCCTGGCCACGCGCAACCTCGCCGCGTGCGTAAGGAAACCCGACGCCGCGCGCGGACGAGTACGGTGCTCCTATTCGACCCGCGCGGCGCGCGTCGCGAGGAAGGCGCGCGCGCCGCGCGCCGCGCGGCAGGCCGTCGCGAGGCATGCCTGCAGCAGGTAGCCGCCTGTCGGCGCATCCCACGCGACCATCTCGCCGCAGGCGAAGACGCCGGGCCGCCGGCGCAGCATCAGTTCCTCGTCGAGCTCGTCCCAAGCGACGCCGCCAGCCGAGGAGATCGCGCGCTCCAGCCCCTCGAGCGCCCGCACGCGCAGCCCGAGCGACTTGATCGCCGCGGCGAGCGCCCTCGGCGCCTGCGGCAGGTCCCGCCCATGCGCCTCGCGCAGCAGCGCGATGGCGACCGGCGGCAGGCCCGCCGCCTTGCGCAGGAAGTTGGCGAGGGACTGCGCGCCGCGCGGCGCGTCCAGGGCGCGCGCGAGAGCCTCCGCCGACAGGTCGGGGCGCAGGTCGAGCTCGAGGCGGGCCCCGGCGCCCCGCGCGAGCGCCGCGCGCAGCGGGGCCGAGAGCGCGTAGACCGCGCCGCCCTCGAGCCCGCGCGCCGTGACGACCGCCTCGCCGCGCACGACCTCGTCGCCGGCACGCAGCGCGATGCGCTTGAGCGGCGCGCCGGCGAAGCGCGCGCGCAGGTGCTCGGACCACGCGATCTCCACCCCGCAGTTCGAGGCGGCGAATTCCTCGACGGCGACGCCGGCACCGCGCAGGGGCGACGCCCAGGCGCCATCGGCGCCGAGGCGCGGCCAGCTCGCGCCACCCAGCGCGAGGATCGTCGCGTCGGCGAAGGCGGCGTGCGCGCCTCCGTCCGCGTCGACGAAGGCGAGCGCGCCATCCGCGCGCCACCCGGTCCAGCGGCGGCCGAGTTCCATGCGCACCCCCGACTCCTCCAGCCGCCGCGTCCATGCGCGCAGCAGCGGCGAGGCCTTCATCGCGCGCGGGAAGACCCGCCCGCTGCTGCCCACGAAGGTCTCCTGGCCCAGCCCTTCGCACCACGCGCGCAGCGCCCCGGGCGGGAAGTCTGCGAGGATCGGCGCGAGGCGCGGCGCGGAGCCGCGATAGCGGGCGAGGAAGGCCGGCATCGGCTCCGCGTGCGTGATGTTGAGCCCGCCGCGCCCGGCCATCAGGAACTTGCGCCCGACGCCGCGCATGCGGTCGTAGACGACGACGTCGTGGCCGTCGGCGAGGCGCTCCGCCGCCATCAGCCCCGCCGGCCCGGCGCCGAGGATCGCGACGCGCGGCCTGCCCGCGCGGGGCGCCGCCGCCGGGGCGGCGCCGGCTTCGTTCATGCGCCGGCCTCGTAGACCGGCACGACATAGGGGCCCTCGGGGATGACCGCGACGCCGCGGTCGCCGCTGCGCGCGATGCTCGCGCGCACCGCCGCGCCGACGTCGTCGACCACCTCGACGCCCGTGATCGCGCGCAGTCCCGCGTCGAGGCCGGTGGTGTAGAGCTGGATGCGCCCCTTGCGCATGGGCTTGAGCTGCATCTCGGTCTGCCACTCGTCGATCTCGGCGAGGCTCTTCGCGGTCAGCGTCGCGAGGAAGCGCTCGGGCCCGAGCTCGACCAGGCGCTGCTGCGCCTCCTTGAACTCCGCCGAGCCGAAGCCCTCGGAGCATTGCGAGGCGATGATCAGCGTGCCGCCGGGCGCCAGGATGTCGAGCGGCGTCACCATGCCCTTGACCGTCTGGTAGTAGGTCTTGTCGAGCGGATAGCCCGCCGACGAGGTGACGATGGTCGAGAAGCGCCGCCCGACCGGGACGCGCGTCGCCCCGTCGATGAAGGAGACGGCGGCGAGGTGGCTCTCGACGATCTCGCCGAAGCTGACGAAGACGAGCGCGCGGGCCTCGTCGATCACGGTGTTGAGCGCGTGGACGTCGCCCAGCCGCCGCACGATCTGCAGCTGCTCCTCGTGCAGCGGGTTGCCGACGAGGTTGCACTGGACGGCGAGCGGGTCCTCCATGAAGCGCGCGGAGTGGAAGGTGCGGATCGTCGTGTGGTGCGCGACGCCGGGCGCCACGACCTTGCGGCCGCCCGACCAGCCGGCCATGAAATGCGGCTCGACCAGCCCGGTGGCGATGCGCAGCTCGGCTTCCGCGAAGAGGCGGTTGATGCGGATCGGCACGCCGCGCGTCGGCGTCACGCCGAGGTCGACATGGTCCGCGTCGTTGCGCGCGAAGTGGTTCACGACGCGCACGGTGCGCAGCACCCAGGGGTCGCCGACCAGCTCCTCGAGCTCCGCGCCCTCGTTGGGCCGGTGCAGGCCCGTGGCGACCAGCACGGTGATGCCGGACGCGGGCACGCCCGACGCCAGCAGGCGCTCGATCATCGGCCGCAGGAAGAGGTGGTTGGGCACCGGGCGCGTGATGTCGCAGATGAGGATGCAGGCGCTGCGCTTGCCGCGCGCGAGCTCCGCCAGCGGCGCCGAGCCGATCGGCCGCTCCAGCGCGCCCGCGATCGCGGCCGCCGGGTCGGCGATGCGCGGCAGGTCGCGCTTGCGGATGACCGTCGCCTCCGCCTCGGGCGGCAGGTCGACGGCGAGGTGGGAGCGGCCATAGGCGATCTCGATCCTGCCGCCGCTGGTGCTGCTCATGGGATTGTCCTCCGGTCGATGACGCGCAGCGCGCGCAGGGCGGCGCAGGCGGCGCCGTAGCCGTTGTCGATGTTGACGACCGCGACGCCGGGCGCGCAGCTGGCGAGCGCGGCATGCAGCGCCGTCTCCCCGCCGCGCGCCGCGCCGTAGCCGGTGGAGGTCGGCACGCCGATCACGATCCCCGGCACGAGGCCGCCGAGCACGCTCACCATCGCCGCGTCCATTCCCGCGACGGCGATCACGATCGGGTGCGCGACGATCTCCGGCACGCGCTCCATCAGCCGCCAGATGCCGGCGACGCCGACGTCGTGGATGCCGGTGGCGCGCTCGCCCGAGAAGGCGAGCGTGCGCTCGGCCTCGCGGCACACGCGCATGTCCGACGTGCCCGCCGCGACGATGGCGACGCGGCCCTCGCGCGCGGGTGGCGCGACGTCGCCGTAGAAGCCGGTGGCGGAGAGCGCGTCGTAGTCGAGCCGCGCGCGATGCGCGGCCGGCAGCGCGGCGAGCGCCTCGGGCGACAGCCGCGTCAGCAGCATCGAGGCGCCGCGCGCCGCGACGCGGTCGAGGATCGCGGCGAGATGGGCGTCGGACTTGCCGGCGCAGAGCACCGCCTCGTCGAGGCCGATGCGCCCGCCGCGCCCGAAGTCGAGGACGATGCCGCTATCCGACATGGCTTGCCTGCGCTGGCCTGAGGAAGGCGCTGCCCATCCGGTAGGGCGCGAAGGACAGCGGGCGCGCGCCGCCGGGCAGCGCGGCGATCTCGGCCGCGATCTCGTCGCGCGCGCGCGCGTCGAGCGCGTCGAGCGCCGCGGGCTCCAGCTCGACCACCAGGCCCGCGCGGCGGACGCGGCAGCGCAGGGTGCGCGCGCCCAGGCGCCTGGCCAGCAGCGTCTCCGCCGCGTGGACGAGCGCGAGGTCCGCGGGGTCGATCGCGATCCCCGTCTCGACGCGGCTCGACAGGCAGGGCGAGGCGGGCAGCTCGGCGACGTCGCCGAGGCCGAGATGCCGGGCGAGCGCGCGCACGCCCTGCTTGTCGACGCCCGCCTCGACATAGGGATGGCGCACGCGATGCTCTTCCGCGGCCTTCAGCCCGGGGCGCCAGTCCGCGAGGTCGTCGGCGTTGGTGCCCGAGACGATGGTCGCCGCGGTCGCGGCGGCGATGCCGGAATAGAGGTTGGTCTTGCACCAGAAGCAGCGATCCGCGGGATTGGCGCGGTAGCGCGGGTCGTCGAACTCGCGCGCGTCGAGCACCTCGAGCCGCCAGCCGCGCGCCGCGGCGAGGTCGCGCACGCGGCGCGTCGCCTCCGGCGGCACGGCGGGCGAGGTCGCGTGCATCATCGTCGCGCGCGCGCCGAGCGCCTCGTGGGCGAGCGCGGCGAGCGTCGTGCTGTCGACGCCGCCGCTCGTGGCGACGGCGACCTCGCCCAGCGACCGGAGGATCCCCTCCAGCCGCGCGGCGGCCGCGATCGTGCCGGCCTCGTTCATCCGAACCATCCCTTCCGCGCGCCCGTCATGCGTCCTCGACGCGGCGGCGCAGCCGCATGCGTGCCGCATGGTCGCCCGCGGCGGCGACGTCGTCCATCTCCGCCTTGGCGGTGCGGGTCCCGTCCGGGCGCGTCGCCGTCTTCACGCGCACGGCGCCGCCCGCGCCGTCGTCGCGCGTCGTCGCCTCGCGCGCGAGGATCCGGCGTTCCGCGCGCTCGATGCGCAGGCCGAGGGTCGATGTCTCCGCGAGGCAGGCCGCGGCGACGGCCTCGACGTCGCCGGCGCGCGCGATCACCTGGACCTGCGCGACCATGCGCCCCTTCTTGCCGAAGGCGGGCACCTGCAGCACGTCGACCACGCCGGGGGTCGCGCGCAAGCGCTCGAGCCCGACGGCGAGGTCCTCCGCCGCCTGGTCGTCGACCTCGAAGCGGATCACGCCGACCTCGTCGCGCGCGATCCGCGCGTCCTCGCCGCCGGATGGCGCGAAGCAGGCCACGCGCAGCACGTTGGAGATGCCCTTGAAGCGCTTCGTGCCGAAGCCGTGGCCGACGCGACCCATCGCGAACGTGCCGCGCGGCATGCCGCGGCCCGGCGCGAGCTGGCGCAGGATGGCGGCGCCGGTCGGCGTCGTGCGCTCGCCGGGGCGGCCATCGTCGAAGACCGGGAAGCCCTCGAGCAGCAGCGCCGTCGCGGGAGGCGGGACGGGCAGCTCGCCATGGGCGGTGCGCACGCGGCCCGAGCCGATGGGCACGGGCGCGACCGACCACGTGCAGGGCCCCAGCGCCTCGACGAGGAAGGCGGCGGCCACGATGTCGACGATGGAGTCCCAGGCGCCGACCTCGTGGAAGGCGACGTCTTCCGCCGGCACGCCGTGGACGCGCCCCTCGGCCTCGGCGAGGACGGCGAAGATCGCGACGGCGCGCCGCGCCACCGCGGGATCGAGCGCGGAGCCCAGCAGCATCGCGCGGATGTCGCGGAAGGCGCGGTGGTGCGCGTCGCGCTCGGGCGGCGAGACGAGGAAGCGCCTTCCCGCGAGGATGCCGTCGTCGAAGCGCTCGGCCGAGGCCACGACGCCCGGCGGAAGGTCGAGCCGCGCCAGCGCCGCGCGCAGCGGCTCCGCGTGCTCGGGCCAGGCGTCGAGCAGCGCCGCGGCGAACATGTCGCCCGCCACGCCCCCGACGGGGTCGAGATGGATATGCATGGCGCGATCATAGCCAAAGCCGCCGCGCGCGCGAGGCGCTTGCCATCGGCGGCCGCGCGGCGCCTGATGGCGCCCATCCCCGCGGGAGGACAGGCATGGCGATCGAGAAGCGCAGGTTCGGGCGGACGGGCCACATGAGCAGCGCGGTGGTGTTCGGCGCCGCGGCGCTGGCGCGCGCCGACGAGGCGACCGCCGACCGCGTGCTCGACCTGCTGCTCGAGCACGACGTGAACCACATCGACACCGCCGCGCGGTACGGCGATTCGGAGCTGCTGGTCGGCCGCTGGATGCCGCGCCATCGCGCGCGCTTCTTCCTCGCCACGAAGACGGGCGAGCGCGACTACGCCGGCGCGCGCGAGGGCATCCGCCGCTCGCTCGACCGGCTGCGCACCGACCATGTCGACATGATCCAGCTCCACGCGCTCTTCCATCCGGACGAGTGGGAACGCGCGCTCGGGCCGGGCGGCGCGCTGGAGGCCTGCATCGAGGCGCGCGCCGAGGGACTGGTGCGCCATGTCGGGGTCACCGGCCATGGCTGGACGGTCGCCGCGATGCACCGCCGCAGCCTCGAGCGCTTCGACTTCGATTCGATCCTCATGCCGTGGAACTGGTTCGCCGCGCGCCACGCCACCTATGCGCCGGACTTCGAGCGCACGGCGCGCCTCGCGGCGGAGCGCGACGTGGCGGTGCAGACGATCAAGGGCATCGCGCGCGGGCCCTGGGCCGCGGGCGCGACGCGCGACCGCTCCACCTGGTACCAGCCGCTGGAGGCGATGGACGACATCAGGCCGTCGGTCCACTGGCTGCTGTCGCGGCCCGGCGTGTTCCTGTGCTCGGCCGGGGACGTGAACCTGCTGCCGATGGTGCTCCAGGCGGCGGGCGAGGAGATCGTCCGGCCCGACGACGCGACGATGGAGGCGCTCGCCGCGCGCACGGGGATGGCGTCGATCTTCGGCATCTAGCGCGCGCCCCGCCTCACTCCTCCGGCGCGCAGGCGAAGGCCTCGACCGGTGTGGCGACGCCGCGCAGCGCGTGGTGGCCGAGGGATTCGAAGCGCCCGCCGCAGAGCGCCGCGAAGTCCGCCGAGAGCACGAGGTCCCGGCCAAGCGCCTTGGCCAGCGCCTCGAGACGCGAGACCAGGTTCAGGCCGGGCCCGATCGCCGTGAAGTCGAGCCGGCCGGGCGCGCCGATGTTGCCGTGGAACACGTCGCCCGCGTGCAGCGCGGCGACGGCGCGCAGCGGGCGCGCGTCGGCGAAGGCGGGATCGGCATCCAGCGCGCGCGCCCAGTCGAGCGATGCCCGCGCGGCCACGAGCGCCCTCGCCGCCGCGCCTGCCGCCGAGGCGCCGTCGCGGAAGGGGAAGATGGCGAGCATGCCGTCGCCCATGAACTTCAGCACCTCGCCGCCCTGCGCGTGCACGGCCTCCACCTGGCCGGCGAACCATGCGTTGAGGAGCTCGATCACGCGCGGCCCGGGCAGCCGGTCGACGAGGGCGGTGAACCCGCGCATGTCGGTCGTCAGGATCGCCGCGCTGACCGCCTCGCCCGAGCCGCGCGTGACCTCGCCGGACAGCACGCGCGGCGCGACGCTGCGGCCGAGATAGGCGGCGAGGATGTCGCGCGCCATGCGGCGCTCGGTGACCACCGCGAGCGGGGCCGCCATGTCCTCCGCGACCCGCGCGAGGGCCCGGATGTCGGCCTCGGAGAAGCCCGCCGGGTGGCGGGTGGCGAAGTTGCAGGCCTGGAACCTGCGCTCGCGGCCGGAGGCGGAGCGCGCGCGCAGCCTCACCGGAAGCGCGACGTAGTCGGTGTAGCCCTGCGCCGCGAGGTCGGCGATCACCGGGTAGGGCTGTTCCGCCGCGCCGGGTTCGATGCGCACGCGGACGATCTCGCCGCGCTCGACCACGGGCGGGTAGGGGCTGCGCCGGAACGCCTCGCTGCCCGGCACGTCGTGCTCGAGCAGCAGTTCCTCGGCCTCTCCGGGCTCGCGCCACCAGCGTATCCCGTAGCCGGAGAATTGCGGGTGCAGCAGCGCGACCGTGATGCCGCCGCGGTCGACCGGCAGCCCCGCGGCGACGAGCCTCCAGCACAGCGCGTCGACCAGCTTGATGGGGCTGCCGATGTCGAGCGCCTCCGCGCGCAGCCAGGCGGCGATGCCCGGCAGGGTCGCCGTGCGCGGGCGCGCGGCCGGCGGGCGGACGTAGTGGCGTCCTTCATGGACGCCGCGCGGCCTGGTCGCCGGGCGGTTCGGTGACGCCCCCTCGCTCAATCCTGCCCTCCGTCCTGGTCCGTGCCGCCCGCGCCGGGCCGCGAATTCGATTGTTGCATCCACGAAAGCCTAGCCGCCATCATCCGTTCCCTGTCGCCCGATGGCACGAGCTCCAAACGGAGGAAAAGCGATGACGAGACCTAACCGATCCGGACTGCGCGCCCTTGCCCTTGCCTGCGGCGCGGCCATCGCGGCCCTCGCCCCCGCCGTCGCGCCCGCGCAGGAGAAGGTCCTGCGCGCCGTGATGCACGCCGACGTGCGCACCCTCGACCCGCACTGGACGACGCAGACCATCGCCGGGATCCACGGGCTGCTGGTCTACGACACGCTGTTCGGCGTCGACGACGACTTCGTCCCGCAGCCGCAGATGGTCGGCAAGTACGACATCAGCCCCGACAAGCTGACCTACACGATGACGCTGCGCGACGGGCTGCGCTGGCACGACGGCACGGCCGTCACGACGCGCGACGTCGTCGCCTCGATCCGTCGCTGGGGCGCGCGCGACCCGGCCGGCCAGCGCCTGCTGCTGTTCACCGACCGCATCGAGGCGGTCGACGAGAAGACGTTCAAGATCATCCTCAAGGAGCCCTACGGCCAGGTCCTCGCGACGCTCGGCAAGACCAGCACCTCGGTGCCGGTGATGATGCGCGAGAAGGAGGCGATGGTCGACCCGAACACCCAGATCACCGAGGCCATCGGCTCCGGACCGTTCAGGTTCGCCAAGGACCAGTGGGTCCCCGGCAGCAAGACCGTCTACCTGAAGAACGCCGACTACGTGCCGCGCAGCGAGCCGGCGCGCACGCTCTCGGGCGGCAAGATCCCCGGCGTCGACCGCATCGAGCTGATCTGGATGTCGGACCCGCAGACCGCCATGCAGGCGCTGGTCAATGGCGAGATCGACTTCCTCGAGGCGCCGCAGATCGACTTCCTCCCGATCCTCGAGCGCTCGCGCGGCGTGTCGGTGATGAAGACCGGCAAGATCGACAGCACCTTCGGGATGATCCGCCTCAACCACCTGCACCCGCCCTTCGACAATCCGAAGATCCGGCAGGCGATGTACAAGATCATCAACCAGGAGGACTTCCTGCGCACGGTGGTCGGCAACCCCGCCTACTACAAGGTCTGCCATGGCCTGATCACCTGCGGCTCGCCGCTGGAGAACAAGGGCGGCAGCGCGCTGCTCGCCGGCTACGACCCGAAGGGCGCGGCGGCGGCGTTCCGCGCCGCGGGCTACAAGGGCGAGCCGATCACCATCCTGCACGCCACCGACCACGTGACCATCAACCCGCTGACGCAGGTGATGATCCAGGCGATGCGCGAGGCTGGGCTAAACCTCGACATCCAGGCGATGGACTGGGGCTCGGTGGTGCAGCGCCGCGCGAAGAAGGAGCCGCCCGCGCAGGGCGGCTGGAACATCTTCGTGACGACGTCCTCGGGCACGAGCGGCGCCAACCCGATCATCCACACCTGGATCGGGGCGGCCTGCGACCGCGGCCTCTTCGGCTGGCCCTGCGACCCGGAGGTGGAGAAGCTGCGCAGCGCCTGGGGCTTCGCCCAGACCGACGCGGAGCGCCTCAAGATCGCGACCGACCTGCAGACGCGCGCGATCGAGAACGTCGTCTACGTGCCGACCGGCCAGTGGATGCAGCCGATCGCCTATCGCTCGGACCGGATCTCCGGCATCGTGCCGATCACCGGGATCACGGCCCTCTGGGGCATCACCAAGAAGTGACCGCTTCGCGCGGCGCCCGCTTCCCCGGCGACGGGGGGCGGGCGCCCGCCCTCGAGCGGGTCAGGAGCCCATGTTCGCCTACGTGATCGGACGGCTGCTCGCCACCATCCCCGTGATGGCGGTGGTCGCCGTCTTCGTCTTCTTCCTGCTGCGCATCGCGCCGGGCGACCCGGCCGCGATCATCGCGGGCGACGACGCGACCACGCAGGACATCGAGGCGATCCGCGCCAAGCTCGGCCTCGATCGCCCGATGCTCGAGCAGTTCGTCGTGTGGTGCTGGCGGCTGCTCCAGGGCGACCTCGGCATCTCGATCTTCTCCAACCTGCCGGTGACGCAGCTGATCGCGCAGCGCCTCGAGCCGACGCTCGCGCTGACGATCTCGACCCTGCTGGTGGCGGTCGTCCTCGCCGTGCCGATGGGCGTGCTCGCCGCGTGGAAGGCGCGCAGCCTCGCGGACCGGCTGGTGATGGGCTTCGCGGTGATGGGCTTCGCGGTGCCCGTCTTCCTCGCCGGCTACATCCTCATCTACCTCTTCTCGATCAAGCTCGGCTGGCTGCCCGTGCAGGGCTACCGGCCGATCGCCCAGGGCCTCTGGCCCTTCGTCGAGGGGCTGATCCTGCCCTCGATCGCGCTGGGCACCACCTACTGCGCGCTGATCGCGCGCATCACGCGCGCCTCGATGCTCGAGGTGCTGTCGCAGGACTACATCCGCACGGCGGAGTCCAAGGGCCTCGCGACGCCGCGCGTGCTGCTGCTCCACGCGCTCAAGAACAGCGCCGTCCCCATCGTCACGGTCATCGGCATCGGAATCGCGCTGCTCATCAGCGGCGTGGTCATCACCGAGACCGTGTTCAACATCCCCGGCCTCGGCCGGCTGACCGTCGACGCGGTCCTCAAGCGCGACTACCCGATCGTGCAGGGGCTGATCCTCGTCTTCGCGGCCGGCAAGGTCCTGGTCAACCTCATGATCGACATCTCCTATGCCTTCCTCGATCCCCGCATCCGGTACTGAGGCGCCGGCGGCGGAGATGCCGCCGCAGGGCCCCTGGACCTTCGCCCGCCGCAACCCGACGATCGTCATCGGCGGGTTGCTGATGCTCGCCCTCGTGGCCATCGCGCTCGCCGCGCCATGGATCGCGGGCGACCCGCTCAAGCTCGCGCCGGTCAACCGCCTGCGCCCGCCCTCGGAGCGCTTCTGGTTCGGGACCGACCAGTTCGGGCGCGACGTCTACGCGCGCACGGTGCATGGCGCGCGCGTGTCGCTCGTCGTCGGGTTCTCGGTCGCCATCGCCGCCTCGCTGATCGGGCTCGCGATCGGGCTGCTCTGCGGCTTCTACCGGACGGTGGACGCGATCGCGATGCGGATCATGGACGGCATCATGGCGATCCCGTCGATCCTGCTCGCCATCGCGCTGATCACGCTGACGCGGCCCGGGCTCTGGGTCGTGATCGCGGCCATCGTCATCCCGGAGGTCCCGCGCATCGTGCGCCTGACGCGCAGCGTCGTGCTGTCGCTGCGCGCCCAGCCCTTCATCGAGGCGGCGATCGCCGGCGGCACGCGCACGCCCAGGCTGCTCCTGCGCCACATCCTGCCGAACACGCTGGCGCCGCTGATCGTGCAATCCACCTACATCGCGGCCTCCGCCATCCTGACCGAGGCCGGCCTGAGCTTCCTCGGCGTCGGCGTGCCGCCGGAGATCCCGAGCTGGGGCAACATCATCGCGCAGGGCCGCAGCTTCTTCCTGATCGCGCCCTGGAGCATCCTGATCCCCGGCGCCTTCCTCGCCGTGATGGTGCTCGGCGTGAACATGCTGGGCGACGGGCTGCGCGACCGGCTCGACCCGCGCCTCGCGAGGCGGATGTGACCATGGCCGGCGACGCGCCGCTCCTCGAGGTCCGCGACCTCGCCTGCCACTTCTTCACGCTGGACGGGGTCGTGCGCGCGGTCGACGGCGTGTCGCTCTCGCTCGCGCGCGGCGAGACGCTCGGCATCGTCGGCGAGTCCGGCTGCGGCAAGAGCGTCACGGCGCTGTCGATCCTGCGCCTGATCCAGAAGGGCGCGGGGCGGATCGTCGGCGGCTCGGTGCGCTTCGAGGGGCGCGAGCTGACGACGCTGTCGGACGAGGAGATCAAGGAGCTGCGCGGCCACCGCATCTCCATGATCTTCCAGGAGCCGATGACCAGCCTGAACCCGGTGCTGACCGTCGGCGTGCAGATCGCCGAGAACGTGGTGCGCCACACGGGCGCGGGCTGGCGCGAGGCGATGGGCCGCGCGGTGGAGATGCTCCGCCTCGTGCGCGTGCCCGACCCGGAGCGACGCGTCCACGACTACCCGCACCAGCTCTCGGGCGGCATGCGCCAGCGCGTGATGATCGCGATCGCGCTGTCCTGCGACCCGCAGCTGCTGATCGCCGACGAGCCGACGACGGCGCTGGACGTCACCATCCAGGCCCAGATCCTCGAGCTGATGGTCGAGCTCAAGGAGAAGACCGGCACCGCGATCATGATGATCACCCACGACCTCGGCGTGGTCGCCGAGACCTGCCAGCGCGTCATGGTGATGTACGCGGGCCGCAAGGTCGAGGAGGCGCCGGTGGGCGAGCTCTTCGCCAACCCGCTGCATCCCTACACGCGCGGCCTGATGCGGGCGCGCCCGCGCCTCGACGAGGACGCGGAGGAGGCGGGCCGCCGCCCGCGCCTGCAGGAGATCCCCGGCATCGTCCCGTCGCTGAACCGGCCGATCGCGGGCTGCGCCTTCGCGCCGCGTTGCGCGCTCGCGACCGACCGCTGCCGCGCCGAGCGCCCGGAGCTCGAGGCGCGGCCCGGTGGCCACCTCGTCGCCTGCTTCGAGGCGGGAAAGGTCGCGCCATGAGCGAGGCGAGCGCCCCCGCCGCGCCTGCGCGGCCGAGCCTCGAGGTCTTCGACCTCGTGAAGCACTTCCCGATCCGCAAGGGCGTCTTCGGCCGCCGCGCGGGCGAGGTGCGCGCCGTCGACGGCGTCAGCTTCGCCGTCGCGCCGGGCGAGACGCTCGGCCTCGTCGGCGAGTCCGGCTGCGGCAAGTCGACCGTGGGCCGCGCCGCGCTCAAGCTCGTCGAGCCGACCTCCGGGCGCATCGTCGTCGCGGGCGCGGACGTCACCAGCCTGTCCCCGCGCGCGATGTGGGAGCACAGGCGCCGGATCCAGACCGTGTTCCAGGATCCCTATTCGTCGCTCAACCCGCGGCTTCCGGCCGGCGCCATCGTCGGCGAGCCGATGGAGAACTACGGGCTCTCGCGCGGCCGCGAGACCGAGGAGCGCGTCGCCGCGCTGTTCCAGCGCGTCGGGCTGCGGCCCGAGGCGATGCGCAAGTACCCGCACGAGTTCTCCGGCGGGCAGCGCCAGCGCCTCGGAATCGCGCGCGCGCTGGCGGTGCGGCCCGAGATCATCGTCGCCGACGAGCCGGTCTCCGCGCTCGACGTCTCGGTGCAGGCGCAGGTGCTGAACCTGCTCATCGACCTGCAGGAGGAATACGGCCTCGCCTTCCTGTTCGTGAGCCACGACCTCGCGGTGATGCGGCACATCAGCCACCGCATCGCGGTGATGTATCTCGGCCGCATCGTCGAGCTCGCCGACAAGCGCACGCTGTTCCGCCAGCCGCTCCATCCCTACACCGAGGCGCTGCTGTCCGCCGCGCCGATCCCCGATCCCGCGCGCAAGCGCCGCCGCGTCGTCCTGCAGGGCGACGTGCCGAGCCCCGCCAACCCGCCGCCCGGATGCCGCTTCCACACGCGCTGCCCCTACGCCGTCGCGCGCTGCCGGAGCGAGGACCCGCCGCTGCGCGAGGTGGCGCCGGGCCAGCATGTCGCCTGCCACCTGCGCGACGTCGGCGCGGCCCCCGGCCCGCTGGCCGCCGCGGGCGCGTGAAGCCGGTCGCGGAGGTCGCATGCGCGTCGAGGTCATCTGCACGGGCGACGAGGTCCTCACGGGCAAGATCGTCAACAGCAACTTCAGCCTGGTGTCGCAGCGGCTCGAGGATGTCGGCCTCCAGGTGCTCTGGGGCACGACGGTAGGCGACGACCGCGAGCAGCTGCTCGACGCGTTCCAGCGCGCCGGGCGGCGCGCCGACGCGGTCATCGTCAATGGCGGCCTCGGCCCGACCGTCGACGACCTCTCGCAGGAGATCGCCGCGAAGGCCGCGGGCGTCGACCTCGTCCTCGACGAGGGCTGGCTCGCGCGCATGACCGAGTTCTTCGAGCGCCGCCAGCGCGCCATGCCGCCCAGCAACCGCAAGCAGGCGATGCTGCCGCGCGGCGCCGAGGTGCTCGACAACCCGATCGGCACGGCCTGCGGCTTCGCGCTCGATGTCGGCCGCTCGCGCTTCTTCTTCACGCCTGGCGTGCCGCGCGAGCTGCGGCGCATGCTCGAGGAACAGGTGATCCCGCGGCTGCTCGCGCGCGCCGGGTCGCCGGGGACGATCCACCTCAAGCGCTTCCACTCCTATGGCATCGGCGAGGCGCGCGCGGACACGCTGCTCGCGGGCGTCGAGACGATCGTCGGCGGCGGCGTGAAGCTCGGCTTCCGCGCCCACTACCCGCAGCTCGAGACCAAGCTCGTGGTGCGCGGGCGCGACAAGGAGGACGTCGAGCGCAAGCTCGCCCCGGTGCAGGCCGAGGTGCGCAGGCGCCTTGGAAGCTTCGTCGTCGCGGAGGACGACCAGACGCTCGAGGGCGTCGTCGTCGACGAGCTCGTCCGCGCCGAGGCGAGCCTCGCGATCGTCGAGGGCTTCACGGGCGGCCAGATGGCCGGGCGCATCGCCCACCTGCCGGGCGCGGAGAAGGTGTTCCGCCGCGCGATCTCCGGGCGCACGCCCGAGCAGCTGCGATCGGCGCTGGGCGTGACCGAGCCGGGCGCGGTCGCCGACCTCTCGCTCGTCTCCGTCGCGTTCCTGGCCGAGGCCGCGCGCCGCCGCGCCGGCGCCTCGCACGGCCTCGCCATGCTGGTCGAGCTCGACGAGGGCGCCGACCGCATCGACCTCGGCGGCACGGTGCGCATCGCGGTCGCCACGGGCAAGGGCATCGCCACGCGCGAGGCGCGCATCCTCGGCGGGCGCGACTGGGTGCGCCTCGGCGCGATCGAGATGGGGCTGGATTCGCTGCGCCGCCTGCTCCAGAGGCTGCCCGTCGACGAGAAGACCGACTTCGAGAAGCGCTGACGACGGCGCGCCCCGCACGGAGCAACCGACGATGACCGGCTTCGAGATCCCGACCCTGCGCACGCAGCGCCTGGTCCTGCGCGCCTTTCGCGCCGACGACCTGCCGGCCTACGCGGCGATGCTCGGCGATCCCTCCGTCGCGCGCTTCCTCGGCACCGGCAAGCCGCGCGACGAGGCGGAGAGCTGGGAGGCGATGGCGCGCGCGCTCGGCCAGTGGGCGATGCGCGGCCATGGCCTCTTCGCCGTCGAGCACCAGGGCGTCCTGGTCGGCCACGCGGGCGTGCTGAGCCCGCCGGCCTGGCCCTGCCCGGAGATCGCCTACGCCATCGCCCCGGCCGCGCAGCGGCGCGGCTTCGCCACCGAGGCCGCGCGCGCGGTGCGCGACTGGGCCGGCGCGGCGCTGGGCCTGTCCGGCCTCGCCAGCTTCATCCGGCCCGAGAACGAGGCCTCGATCGCGGTCGCGCGCGGCCTCGGCGCGGCGCGCGAGGCCGACACGACGATCATGGGCATCAAGGCGCAGGTCTGGCGCCACGCGCCGCCGGCCGCGCCCGCGCCGGTCGTCGCGGGCGTCACGCGCGTCGCGATCCCCGAGCTGCGCACCGCGCGCCTGGTGCTGCGCGGCTTCCGCGGCGCGGACTACGAGCCGGTCTGCGCGATCCACGCGGACGCCGAGACGATGCGCTTCCTCGGCGACGGCAGGCCGCGCGATCCCGCGCTGACCTGGGCGCAGCTGTGCATGTGGACCGGCGCGCACGCGCTCGGCCGCGGCGGGTGGTTCGCGGTGACGCGCGCGGCGGACGGCGCCGTGGTGGGCCGCTGCGGCGTCAACGCGCAGCCGGGCTGGCCCGAGCCCGAGCTCGCCTACACGATCGCGCGCGCCTGCTGGGGCCAGGGCTATGCGCAGGAGGCCGCCGAGGCGGTGCGCGACTGGGCGTGGCGCGAGGGCGGGCATGCGAGCCTTGCCAGCCTCGTGAAGGTCGGCAACGACGCCTCGGCGAACGTCGCGCGCAAGCTGGGCGCGCGGCTCTCGGGGACCTTCGAGTTCGAGGGCAAGCCGACGCAGCGCTGGGAATACCCGCGCCCGGCCTGAGCCGCGCTCAGCGTGGCAGCCGCAGCGCGGCGATCGCGCCGGCCAGGCCGACCACCGCGACCGTCGCGAGCGCGACGGGGAAGCTGCCGGTGGCGGCGAGGACGAGGCCGACGACCGGCGGCCCGAGCATGACGCCGAGGTAGTTGTAGACCATCACGCCGCCGGCGATCCGCCCGACGCGCCCGGGTGGCGCGAGCCGCGCCGCCTGCGCGAGCACCACTCCGCCCCAGCCCCCCGCGGTCGCGCCCATGAAGGCGCTGGCGGCGAGGATCGCGGCGAAGCCGGTGTCGCGGCCGACCTGGCCGAGCGCGAGCGTCGCAGCCGCCATCAGCGCGCCGACCAGCGCCAGCGTCGCAGCCGGGCTCAGCAGCCGGTCGGCGACCATGCCCCAGGCGAGCCGCGCGCAGATCGAGGCGACCTGCGCGGCGACGGCGCAGAGGCCGGCGCGCGCGAGGTCGAGCCCGCCGAGCGCGCTCGCCACCGTCGGCACGAAGGCGTTCAGCGTCGCGAGCATCGCGGAGAACAGGAACGAGGTCGCGACGAGCCAGCGCAGCGCGCCATGCGCGAAGACCTCGCGCGCCGCGCCGAGCACGCCGCCCGTCGGCGGCGCGACGGCGGGCAGCGTCGCGTCGAGGCGCCGCGCGAAGCCAAGCGTCGCCATCGCCGGCACCGCGAGCGCGCAGGCGAGCGCGGCGAGGGCGCCGCGCCAGCCCAGGGCGGCGACGAGCGGCGGCACGCCGAGCCCCGCTGCGAGCACGCCCAGCGGCGCGCCCGCGAGGCGGATCGAGAAGACGAGGTTGAGGTCCCTGCGCCCGACGATGCCGGCCATCATGTACGAGCCCGCGGGCGAGACCGGCCCGTAGCCCAGCCCGATGGCGAGGCCGCCGAGGACGAAGCCCGCGACGCCGAGCGGCACGAAGAGCAGCAGGCCGCAGGCCGCGAGGCCGACGGCGAGCGCGCTCGCGCGCGCCGGGCCGAGGGCGCGGAAGACGCGCTCGCTGCACAGCGTCGCGGCGACCGCGCCGGCATACATCGACAGCGCGTAGAGGCCCGCGAGCCCCTCGAACAGCCCGGCCTCGCGGACGAGTTCCGGCATCGCGACGGGCACCGCGGCGGCGATCGCCGAGACCAGGACCTGGTGCAGCAGCGTGCAGCCGACGATCCGGGACGCCTTGATGTCGGGCTCGACGCTCACGAGGCCATGCGTAGCAGCACGACGCGCGCGACGGAACCGCGCAGGACGACGGCACTCGACCATCGGCCCTTCGCGGGCTTACCCTTCCGGCGTGGCGACCCGAGGGGGCGCCGGCATCGGGGGAAGGACATGCAGCAGACGACTTACGCGGCGCCACGCAGCATCGACGAGGCGGTGGGCCTCATGGCCGCGTCCGGCGGCGCGGCCCGCATCCTCGCGGGCGGCACGGACCTGCTCGTGCAGATGCGCGCGGGCAGCCTGGCGCCGGGCGCCATCGTCGACGTCAAGCGGATCGCGGAGATGACCACGATCGTCGAGGAGGCCGGCGGCTTCCGCATCGGCGCCGCGGTCAACGCCGCCGAGATCGGCGAGCACGAGGCGTTGCGTCGCGCCTGGCCGGGCGTCGTCGAGGCCATCAACCTCATCGGCTCGAAGCAGGTGCAGGGCCGCGCCTCGGCCGGCGGCAACCTCTGCAACGCCTCGCCCGCCGCCGACAGCGCGCCCGCGCTGGTCGCCGCCGGCGCGATCCTGACCGTCCAGGGCCCGAAGGGGCGCCGCGAGCTGCCGGTGGAGAAGCTCCATGCCGGCCCGGGGCGCACGACGCTCGAGCGGGGCGAGATCCTCGTCTCGATCGCGCTGCCCGCCCGTCCGCCCGGTTCGGGCGATGCCTACCTGCGCCTGATCCCGCGCACCGAGATGGACATCGCCGTCGTCGGGTGCGGCGTCAGCCTGACGATGAAGGGCGGCACCTGCGTCGCCGCGCGCGTCGGCCTCGGCGCCGTCGCGCCGACCGTGATGCTGGTCGAGGCCGCGGGCGCCGCGCTCGCGGGTTCGCGGCTCGACGACGCGGCGCTCGAGAAGGCCGCGGCGGCCTGCCGCGCCGCCTGCCGCCCGATCGACGACAAGCGCGGCACGATCGCCTACCGCACCAAGATCGCGGGGGTGCTGCTCAAGCGCGCCACCCTCGCCGCCGCAAAGCGCGCAGGAGGGCACTGAGCCATGTCGAGGGTCCATGTTTCCGCCACCGTCAATGGCGAGCCGGTCGAGTTCCTCTGCGATCCGACCCAGACGCTGCTCGACGTGCTGCGCGACCAGCTCGGCCTGACCGGCAGCAAGGAGGGCTGCGGCTCGGGCGACTGTGGCGCGTGCAGCGTCATGATCGACGACCGGCTGACCTGCGCCTGCCTCGCGCTCGGCGCCGAGATGGAGGGCCGCAGCATCGGCACGATCGAGGGGCTGGCGCAGGGCGACCAGCTGCACCCGCTGCAGAGGAAGTTCGTCGAGATGGCCGCGCTGCAATGCGGCGTCTGCACGCCGGGCTTCCTCGTCGCGTCCAAGGCGCTGCTCGACCGCAACCCGGACCCGACCGAGACCGAGATCCGCTACTGGCTGGCCGGCAACCTCTGCCGCTGCACCGGCTACGACAAGATCGTCCGCGCGGTCATGGAAGTGGCCGCCGAAATGAAGGAGACCGCACGATGAGCGCTCGCCAGTTCAAGGTCGTCGGCACCCGCCCCAGCCGTCCCGACGGCGCCGACAAGGTCACCGGCCGCGCGCGCTTCGGCGCCGACTGGAACATGCCGGGCCAGCTCGCGGGCCGCGTCCTGCGCAGCCCGCACGCCCACGCCGTCATCGAATCGATCGACGTGTCGAGGGCGGCCGCGCTGCCCGGCGTGAAGGCGGTCGTCACCTCGGCCGACTTCGGGGAGCAGGAGAACCGCATCGTCCCCGCGGGCGAGATGCAGGTGAACCTGCGCGACGTCACGCGCAACGTCATGGCGCGCGAGAAGGCGCTCTACCACGGCCATGCCGTGGCCGCCGTGGCGGCGACCACCGACGCGATCGCGCGCGAGGCGCTCAAGCTCATCGACGTGCGCTATCGCGTGCTGCCGCACGTGGTCGACGTCGAGGAGGCGATGAAGCCGGGCGCCCCGATCCTGCACGACCACCTGCGCACCGACGGCGTCGAGCCGCGGCCGACCGAGCCCTCGAACATCGCCAAGCGCATCGACTTCGCCAAGGGCGACGCGGCGAAGGGTTTCGCCGCCGCCGAGGTCGTCGTCGAGCGGCGCTTCCGCACCGCGCCGGTCCACCAGGGCTACATCGAGCCGCATGCCTGCCTCGCCAGCGCGGCCGAGGACGGCCAGGTCCAGCTCTGGACGACCACGCAGGGCCATTTCCAGGTGCGCGGCTTCTGCAGCCGCCTGCTCGGCCTCGAGACCTCGCAGATCCGCGTCATGGCCGCGGAGATCGGCGGCGGCTTCGGCGGCAAGACGGTCGTCTACCTCGAGCCCGTCGCCATCCGCCTGTCGCAGAAGGCCGGCCGTCCGGTGAAGATGGTGATGACGCGCGAGGAGGTGTTCCGCGCCTCGGGCCCGACCTCGGGCAGCTCGATGCGCGTCAAGCTCGGCGCGACGCGCGACGGCCGCATCGTCGCCGCCGACGCGACCTTCGCGCTGCAGGCCGGCGCCTTCCCGGGCTCGCCCGTGGGCCCGGCCTCGATGTGCAGCTTCGCCTGCTACGACATCGACAACGTGAAGGTGGAGGGCTTCGACGTCGTCTCCAACCGCCCGAAGGTCGCGGCCTATCGCGCGCCCGGCGCGCCGATCTCGGCCTGGGCGGTGGAGTCGACGATCGACATCCTCGCGCAGGAGCTCGGCATGGACCCGATCGACCTGCGCCTGCGCAACGCCGCGAAGGAGGGCACCAAGACCCATTACGGCCCGACCTTCAACCGCATCGGCCTCGTCGAGGCGCTCGAGGCGGCGAAGGCCTCCGAGCACTACCGCAGCAAGCCCAAGCCGGGCGCCGCGCGCGGCGTCGCGGCGGGCTTCTGGTTCAACGTCGGCGCGGATTCCAGCGCGGCGGCGCATGTCGGCGAGGACGGCACGGTGACCGTCATCTCCGGCAACCCGGACATCGGCGGCTCGCGCGCCGCGCTCGCGATGATGGCGGCCGAGGAACTCGGCATCCCCTACGACAAGGTGCGCCCGATCATCGCCGACACGGCGTCGATCGGCTTCAACTTCGTCACCGGCGGCAGCCGCGTCACCTTCGCCAACGGCCTCGCGATCATCAACTCCGTGCGCGACGTCATCACCGAGTGCAAGCGGCGCGCGGCGAAGCTCTGGGAGGTCGAGCCCGAGGCCGTGGTGTGGGAGGACGGCGAGGCGAAGCCGGCCAGCACCAATGTCGGCACCTTCGAGCCGCTGTCGCTGGCGAAGCTCGCCGCGATGGCCGGCAAGATGGGCGGCCCGATCAACGGCCACTCGCAGATCAACGCCCAGGGCGCGGGCCCCGGCTTCGGCGTGCACATCGTCGACGTCGAGGTGGACCGCGACACCGGGATCGTCACGATCCTTCGCTACACCTCGGTGCAGGACGTCGGCACCGCGATCCACCCGAGCTACGTCGAGGGCCAGATGCAGGGCGGCGCCGTGCAGGGCATCGGCTGGGCGCTCAACGAGGAATACATCTACGATCGCAACGGCAAGCTCGACAACGCGGGCTTCCTCGACTACCGCATGCCCGTCGCCTCCGACCTGCCGATGATCGAGACGATCATGGTCGAGGTGCCGAACCCGACGCATCCCTACGGTGTGCGCGGCGTCGGCGAGGTGCCCATCGTCCCGCCGATGGCCGCGATCGGCAGCGCCATCGCGCGCTGCACGGGCGTGCGCATGACCGACCTGCCGATGTCGCCGCCGCGCCTCTCCGCGGCGCTCGACGCGGCGGCGCCGCGCCTCGCGGCGGAGTGAGGACGGCGGGCGCGCGCGGTCGGCCATGGCGGCGCGCGTCCTCCTGACGCCCTCGATCGCGCGGGCCTTCGCGGGCGGCCAGGTCGAGCACGAGGTCGAGGGGCGCGAGATCAGGCACCTGGTCCGCGCCCTCGACGCCCGCTACCCGGGCATCGCCGCGCGGCTGCACGACGGCGTCGCGGTCGCGATCGACGGCGTGATCCACCAGAACGCCTTCCTCGAGGAAGTGCCCGACGGCGCCGAGGTCTGCTTCATCCCGGCGATCGAGGGCGGCTGACGCCGCGCGGCGCTACGGCGCGAGCCCGAGCGGCGCGCGCGCGTCGCCGTCGAGCACCCGCGCGAGGAGCGCCGGGGCATGGGGCAGGTGGCCCGCGAGGCGCAGGAACTTCGCGCGGACATCGGGCTCGGGCAGCGGGTTCGCCGGATCGCCCGGCACGTCGCCGACCTCCGCGGCTTGCGTCCTGCCATCGGCCAGCCGCAGCACGACGCGCGCGCCGCGGCGGCCCGCCGCGGTAAGCGCGGCATCCTCCGCGAGCTCGACGAGCGCCTCCAGCCGGCGCAGCTCGCCATCCGCCATGCGCAGGTAGGATTCCGGCGACAGGTCGCCGAAGCGCAGGCCCGAGGCGACGCCGAAGGACAGGCTGAACTGCGCGGCGATCGGCGTGGGCGGCGCGCGGTTGGCGGCGTAGCGCAGCGCCTCGCCATAGGTCTCCAGCCGGATCGCGGCGATGTCCTCGCTGCGCGCGACCGCGCGGCGCGCGGCGATGGCGGCCGCGGCGGCGTAGTGGGCGTGGCGCACCCCGGCATAGGGCTTGAGATAGGCCTCGGCCAGCAACCAGGTCCCCGCGGGCGTGCGCGCGGGCGGCGTCTCGTGCAGAAGCGCCAGCCGCCGCGCCTCGGCGAAGCCGCCGCGCGGCGCGTCGGCGCCGCCTTCCGCGGCCGCCGCGGCGAGGATGCCGAGCAGCGCCGCGTGCGCGGCGTAGGAATTGCGCGCGGTCATGCCGAAGGCGAGCGGTCGGTAGAGGCTGAAGGGAACCTGGCAGGCGACGATGCGCGCCGCGCGCGCGGCATCGCCGCCGCCAAGCCAGGCTGCCGCGGCCGCCGCGCCCAGCGCGTGCCACGAGCCGTCGACATGCATGCCCGGCCTGATGCGCCAGAGCTCGCCCGCCCGCGCGCCGACCTCGTAGCCGAGGACGAGGCCGCGCAGCAGCCGGCCGAGCGGCAGTCCCGGCGCCGCCGCGAGCAGCACGGGGACGACGGAGAGCGCCGGCCTTCCATGGGCGCGCGCGAGGCCCTCGTTGGCCTCGTCCCAGCACATCGCCGACGCCGCGAGCGCGGCGATGCCGGCGGGCGCCAGCGCGACGTCGCAGCCGGGAAGGCGCATCGCGCCGGGGAACCAGCGCGCGAGCGCCACCGCGGTCGCCGCGACCTCGGCGTGGCGCAGACCGGAGAGCACGCAGCCGAGCGAGTCGAGCAGCAGCAGCCGCGCCTTGCGCGCGACCTCGTCCGGCAGGGGCGCCGTGCCGGCCCAGGAGGCAACGTCGTCGAATTCGGCGCCCGCGGCGCCGTCGTCCTGCATCGATCCCATGCCCTGCATGTTCGGCCGGAACCTCCGGCGCCGGCAAGGACCGCACGATTCAAACGATACACATCGCCTGGCGCGGCGGGTAATGTCCGCCGCCTTCGCGCCCGGCCCCGGGCGCGCGCGGAGCCCATCGTGCCGAACGACGCGACCCCATCACCGTCCTCCCAAGCGTCGCTGCGCGCGCCGCGCCGGACCTTCGCGATCATCTCGCACCCGGACGCCGGCAAGACGACGCTGACGGAGAAGCTGCTCTTCCACGCCGGCGCGATCCGCCTCGCGGGCCACGTGCGCGCGCGCGGCGAGGGCCGGCGCACGCAGTCCGACTGGATGGCGATCGAGCGCGCGCGCGGCATCTCGGTCTCCAGCTCGGTGATGACGTTCGAGTACGGCGACCTCGTCTTCAACCTCCTCGACACGCCGGGCCACGAGGACTTCAGCGAGGACACCTACCGCACGCTGACGGCCGTCGATTCCGCGGTGATGGTGATCGACGCCGCGAAGGGCATCGAGAGCCAGACGCGCAAGCTCTTCGAGGTCTGCCGCCTGCGCGACGTGCCGATCATCACCTTCGTCAACAAGGTCGACCGCGAGGGGCGCGAGCCCTTCGAGCTGCTCGACGAGATCGCCGAGACCCTCGCGCTCGACGTCGCGCCGGTCACCTGGCCGGTCGGCATGGGCGGGCGCTTCGTCGGCTGCTACGACCTGCTGCGCAACCGGCTGCTGCGCACGGAATGGGCGCGCGAGGGGCGCTCGGAGCCCTTCGAGGGCGTCGACGACCCGCGCCTCGCCGCGCACGTGCCCGGCGCGCTGCGCGCGGAATTCGCCGAGAGCGCGGGCCTTGCCCTGGCGGGCTATCCGACGGTGGATGCCGAGAGCTACCGCGCCGGCCACCTGACGCCGGTCGTCTTCGGCACGGCGCTGAAGGAGGTCTGCGTGCGCGAGCTGCTCGACAGCCTCGTCGCCTGGGCGCCGCCGCCCAAGGCGCAGCCCGCGACGCCGAAGGCGGTCGAGCCGACCGATCCCGCCGTCACCGGCTTCGTCTTCAAGGTCCAGGCGAACATGGACCCCAACCACCGCGACCGCGTCGCCTTCATGCGCGTCTGCTCGGGCCGGTTCCGCCGCGGCATGAAGCTCCGGCAGGCGGCGACCGGCAAGGCCATCGCCATCAACGCGCCGATCTTCTTCTTCGCGCGCGAGCGCGAGGTCGTCGACGAGGCCTGGCCCGGCGACATCATCGGCATCCCCAACCACGGCGTGCTGCGCGTCGGCGACACGCTGACCGAGGGCGCGGACCTGCGCTTCACGGGCCTGCCGAACTTCGCGCCGGAGATCCTGCGCCGCGTGCGCCTGCAGGACCCGATCCGCGCCAAGCAGATGCGCCGCGCGCTCGAGGACCTCGCCGAGGAGGGCGTGGCCCAGATCTTCCGCCCGACCCAGGGATCGGACTGGATCGTCGGCGTCGTCGGCGCGCTTCAGCTCGACGTCCTGCGCTCGCGCATCGAGAACGAGTACAAGGTCGCGATCGCCTTCGAGCAGGCGCCCTTCGAGACCGCGCGCTGGGCGAGCTCGGACGACCCCGCCGCGCTCAAGGCCTTCGTCGCCGCGCATCCCTTCGCCGTCGCCGAGGACCGCGATGGCGTGCCGGTCTTCCTCGCGCGCAATTCCTGGGACCTCCAGCGCACCGCCGAGGACAACAAGGCGATCCGCTTCAGCGCGACGCGCGAGCGCGCCTGAACCGCACGATCGCCGCGCCCGCGGCCACCATGGCGCAGGCGAGCGCGAGCGGCGGCCCGGCCTCGGCCAGCCCGGCGAGCCGGCGCGCGGCAGGTCGCGCGACGATCGGCGCCTCGCCGCCAGAGCCCAAGCGCGTCGCCCGGCCTCCAGCACTCATGCCCTCCCCGTCGCCGCGCTGCCGCGCGGCGCCACCCCTCCCATCCGCGCT
>JBEGVV010000002.1:0-3955 GCA_041178225.1 Pseudomonadota bacterium
TGGACCAGCGCCTTGGCCACCAGCAGGCGCCTGCGCATGCCGCCCGACAGGGCGCGGGCGTGGGCGTCCGCCTTGTCGGACAGGCCGACCGCGGCGAGGATCTCGTCCGTGCGCCGCTCGCGCGCCGGCACGCCGTAGAGCCCGGCCTGGACCTCGAGCAGCTCGCGCGGCGTGAAGAAGGCGTCGAGGTTGAGCTCCTGCGGCACGACGCCGATCGCCGCGCGGATCGCGCGCCGGTCGCGGTCGAGGTCGAGGCCCCAGATCGAGACGCGCCCCGCGCTCTTGTCGACCAGCCCGGCCATGATGTTGATCATCGTCGACTTGCCGGCGCCGTTGGGGCCCAGCAGCCCGAAGATCTCGCCGCGGCGCACGGACAGCGACACGCCGTCGAGCGCGCGCCGCGCCGGCGCCTTGCCGGAGGCGCGGTACTCCTTGGCCAGGCCTTCGATCTCCACCGCGTTGTCGGGCGCGCCGGCCATCCCAGGAACCCCATCGCTTCGTTGCATCGTCGGGGTCGTTCGCTATCATCCGCCGACCCGCAAGCGCAATCAGCCGATCGAGAGCACCGCATGGCCCCGACGACCAAAGCCGCACCTCCGCCGCCCGAGACCATCGAGGTGGACACCGCGACCGTCGCCTGCGACGGCGGGGGCGGGGCGCTGGGCCATCCGCGCGTCTACATCGACCTCGGCCGCGACGGCACCGGCGAGTGCGGCTACTGCGACCGGAAGTTCGTCCTGCGGAAGGGCGCGCGCGCCGCGGGGCATTGAGCGTGGGCGGCGCGCCCGCGCAAGGCGGCAAGGACAAGGCGCCGACGCGGCATGTCTGCCTCGTCGATGGCTCCGGCTACATCTTCCGCGCCTTCTTCGCGATCAAGACGCCGATGACGCGCCCCGACGGCACGCCCGTCGGTGCGGTGTTCGGCTTCTGCTCGATGCTCTGGAAGCTGCTGCAGGACCAGGACTGCGACCACATCGCGGTGATCTTCGACGCCGGGCGACGCAGCTTCCGCAACGACATCTACCCCGAGTACAAGGCACATCGCCCCGAGGCGCCGCCCGAGCTCGTGCCGCAATTCGCGCTGGTGCGCGAGGCGACGCGCGCCTTCGCCGTCCCGGCGATCGAGGTCGCGGGCTTCGAGGCCGACGACCTCATCGCGACCTACGCGCGCAGGGCCCGCGAGGCGGGCGCGGAGGTGACGATCGTCTCCTCCGACAAGGACCTGATGCAGCTGATCCGGCCGGGCGTGCGGATGTACGACCCGCTGAAGTCGAAGCCGATCGGCGAGGACGAGGTGCGCGAGAAGTTCGGCGTCGGCCCCGACCGTGTCGTCGACGTCCAGGCGCTGGCCGGCGATTCCACCGACAACGTGCCCGGCGTGCCGGGCATCGGCGTCAAGACGGCGGCCGAGCTCGTCAACGCCTTCGGCGACCTCGACGCGCTGCTCGCGCGCGCGGGCGAGATCAGGCAGCCCAAGCGCCGCGAGACGCTGCTCGCCAACGCCGACAAGGCGCGCATCAGCCGCGAGCTCGTGCGCCTCAAGGACGATTGCGAGCTTCCCGAGGAACTCGACGCGCTGGCGCGCCGGCGGCCAGACCCCGCCGTGCTGCGCGCCTTCCTCGAGGCCCAGGCCTTCCGCACGCTGCTGGCCCGCTTCCAGGCCGATGGCAGCGTCGTGGCCGCCGCCGGCGACGGCGCCGCGCCCGCGCAGCCGGCGCAGCCCGGTCCCGCGCGCGCCCCGCAGGCGGCGTCCATGCCCGCGCCGACCGGCCCCGCGCGCTACGTGCTGGTGCAGGACATGGAGGCGCTCGATCGCTGGATCGCGCGCGCGACCGAGGCCGGGCAGGTCGCCGTCGATACCGAGACGACTTCGCTCGACGCGATGCGCGCCGAGCTGGTCGGCGTGTCGCTGGCGATCGAGCCGGGCGAGGCGGCCTACGTGCCGCTCGCGCATGTCCGCCCCGGCGGCGCGGGGGCGGGCGCGGAGGGCGAGCTCGCGCTCGGCGGCGGGCCGGAGCGCTTGCCCGGCCAGGTCGACCGCGACGCGGCGCTTGCGCGGCTGAGGCCGCTGCTCGAGGACCCGTCCGTCCTCAAGATCGGCCACAACATCAAGTACGACGCGCTCGTCCTCGCCGGCCACGGCATCGCCATCGGCCCCGTCGACGACACGATGCTGGCGAGCCTCGTGCTCGAGGGCGGCGCGCATGGCCACGGCATGGACGAGCTCGCGCAGCTCCATCTCGGCCACCGCACGATCACCTACGACGAGGTGACGGGCACGGGGAAGTCGCGCATCGGCTTCGCCGAGGTGCCGCTCGAGCGCGCGCGCGACTACGCCGCCGAGGACGCCGAGGTGACGCTGCGGCTGCACCGGCTGCTGCGCCCGCGCCTGCTCGCCGAGCGGCTGCTGCGCGTCTACGAGACGATCGAGCGGCCCCTGGTCGGCATCGTCGCGGCGATGGAGCGCGCGGGCGTGAAGGTCGACCGCGACGCGCTGCGCCGCGTGTCGAACGACCTCGCGCTTCGGCTCGGGGAGCTCGAGGGCAGGATCCACGCCGCCGCCGGCCGCGAATTCAACATCGGCTCGCCGGCCCAGCTCGGCGCGATCCTCTTCGACGAGATGGGCCTCAGGCTGCCCGACGGCGCGGCGCCGTCGCGCACCAAGACCGGGGCCTGGGCCACCGGCGCCGACGTGCTCGAGGACCTCGCCGCCGCCGGCCATGCGCTGCCGCAGCTCGTCCTCGACTGGCGCCAGCTCGCGAAGCTCAAGTCGACCTACGCCGACGCGCTCGTCGAGCAGATCGACCCGCGCACCGGGCGCGTGCACACGTCCTTCTCGCTCGCCGCGACCTCGACGGGACGGCTCTCCTCCTCCGACCCCAACCTCCAGAACATCCCCGTGCGCACGGAGGAGGGCCGCAAGATCCGCACCGCGTTCGTCGCGGAGGAGGGCTTCGAGCTCGTCAGCCTCGACTACTCGCAGATCGAGCTGCGGCTGCTCGCGCATGTCGCCGGCATCGACGCGCTGCGCGAGGCCTTCCGCGAGGGCAAGGACATCCACGCGATGACCGCCAGCGAGGTCTTCGGCGTGCCGCTCGCCGCGATGACGAAGGAGATCCGCAACCGCGCGAAGGCGATCAACTTCGGCATCGTCTACGGCATCTCCGCCTTCGGCCTCGCGCGCCAGCTCTCGATCCCGCAGGGCGAGGCGCGTGCGTACATCGACGCCTACTTCGCGCGCTACCCGGGGATCCGCGACTACATGGACAGGACGAAGCGCTTCGCGCGCGAGCACGGCTACGTCGTCACGCCCTTCGGCCGCCGCTGCCACGTGCCGGGCATCGCGTCGAAGAACCCGGCGCAGCGGGCCTTCTCCGAGCGCGCCGCGATCAACGCGCCGATCCAGGGAGGCGCGGCGGACATCATCAAGCGCGCGATGATCCGCGTGCCCGGCGCGCTCGCCGCGGCGGGGCTCTCCGCGCGCATGCTGCTGCAGGTGCACGACGAGCTCCTCTTCGAGGTCGCGCCGGCCGAGCGCGATCGCACGATCGAGGTGGTGCGCGCGGCGATGGAGGGCGCCGCCGCGCCCGTGGTCGAGCTCACCGTGCCGCTGGTCGTCGAGGCCGGGCATGGCCGCTCCTGGGCGGAGGCGCATTGAGGCCATGAGCTTCGCGGGCAGCCCTGCCGAATTCCTCGAGGAGATCCTCGTCCTCCCGCGCGTCGTCGCGGAGAGCGTCTCCCCCGACCTCTCGCGCGTCGCCTTCTCCTGGGCGGGGCGCGGCGACGCGGTCGATGCCTTCGTCACGCCGGTCGACGGCATGGCCGGGCCGGTGCGCATCACCTCCAGCCCCGACGACAGCTACGTGGTCGGCTGGACGCCCGACGGCGCGGAGGTCCTGGTCGCGGAGGACCGTGCCGGAGACGAGCGCACGCGGCTCTACGCCGTCGCCGTCGC
>JBEGVV010000003.1:0-28700 GCA_041178225.1 Pseudomonadota bacterium
GGACCGAGCATGAAGCCGAGATGGTAGGCGCCGGGCGCCTGGTTCAGCCCGGCCACGTCGGCGAGCGCCGCCAGCCCCGGGCGCCCGCGTCGCGCCATCACGGCCAGCCCCTGGCGCACGAAGGCGCGGTTGAGCCCGCGCAGCGGGACCACGTCGCAGACCGTGCCCAGCGCGACAACGTCGAGGCGCGCGAGGAGGTCGGGCTCCGGGCGATCGCGGAAGGCGCCGCGCCGACGCATCTCGCGGACCACGGCGACGGCGAGCAGGAAGGCGACGCCGACCGCCGCGAGATGCCCATGGCCGGGCGGCTCGTCGAGCCGGTTCGGGTTCACCACCGCGAGCGCCGATGGCAGGCGGGGCTCGGCGGCATGGTGGTCGACGACGATCACGTCGAGGCCCGCCTCGCGCGCGGCCTCCAGCGGCGCGAAGGCGAGCGTCCCGCAATCCACGGTCACCACGACGCGCACGCCCTCCCCGGCCAGCACGCGCATCGCCGCGGCGTTCGGGCCGTAGCCCTCCTTCATGCGGTCGGGGATGTAGACGCGCGGCGGGGCGCCAAGTTCGCCCAGCACGTCGTGGAGCAACGCCGACGACGTCGCGCCATCGACGTCGTAGTCGCCGAAGATCGCGATGCGGTCTCCATTGGCGATCGCATCGCAGATCCGCGTCGCCGCGGCATCCATGTCGCGAAGGCTGGACGGATCGGGCAGGAGGTCGCGCAGCTTCGGGGCGAGGAAGCGCTGCGCGTCCTCCGGCGCGACGCCGCGTCCGGCGAGCACCCGCGCCACCGGCTCGGGGATCCCTGCCGACTGCGCGATCGCGAGCGCGGGACGATCGTCGGCCAGCCGCGCCTCCCAGCGCCGGCCGGTCGCCGAATGCTCGACCCCGAGGAACGCGGGCGCCGCGCGGGCCCCGCCCTCCATCTCAGAATTCCATCGGCTTGCGCGCGAGGTTGTGCGTCGCCTCGATCTTGCGCACCGTGCCGGTCTTCGAGCGCATGATGATCGAGTGCGTCGACGCGCCTCCCGCGAAGCGGCGCACGCCGCGCAGCAGCGAGCCGTCCGTCACGCCCGTCGCCGCGAACATGACGTCGCCACGCGCGAGCTCGAGCAGGTCGTACTTGCGGTCGAGGTCGGTGATGCCGAGGCGGCGCGCGCGGCCGCGCTCGTCGTCGTTGCGGAACAGCAGCCGCCCCTGGAACTGGCCGCCGATGCAGCGCAGCGCCGCCGCGGCGAGCACGCCCTCGGGCGCGCCGCCCGAGCCCATGTACATGTCGACGCCCGATTCCGGCAGCGCCGTCGCGATCACGCCGGAGACGTCGCCGTCGGAGATCAGCATGATGCGCGCGCCGGCCTCGCGGACCTTCCGCACCTGCTCGACATGGCGCGGCCGGTCGAGGATGCAGACCACGAGGTCGGAGACCTCGCGCTTCGTGGCCTTCGCCAGCGCCTTGAGGTTCTCCGCCGGCGAGGCGTCGATGTCGACGAGATGCTCCGGCAGGCCGCCGCCGACGGCGAGCTTGTCCATGTAGACGTCCGGCGCGTTGAGGAAGCCGCCGGCCTCCGCCATCGCGATTACGGCGAGCGCGTTCGGGCCGCCCTTCGCCGTGAGCGTCGTTCCCTCGAGCGGGTCGAGGGCGATGTCGACGCGCGGGCCGCCGCCCATGCCCACCTTCTCGCCGATGTAGAGCATCGGCGCCTCGTCGCGCTCGCCCTCGCCGATCACGACGACGCCATCGATCGCCAGCGAGTTGAGCGCGCGGCGCATCGCGTCCACGGCGGCCTGGTCGGCGGCCTTCTCGTCGCCGCGGCCCATCAGCCGCGAGGCGGAGAGCGCGGCGGCCTCGGTGACGCGGACGACTTCGAGGGCAAGGTTGCGGTCGAGGACGGTCTTGTCGGCCATGGTCGTGTCCTTCGTGGATCTGCGCCGCCGGGACTCGGCGGGCGGCGATTATAGCGCCCCGGGGCCGCGCCCCTCAGGGCGTCTCGATGCGGACGAGCCGCGGCGCCTCGAGCACGGTGTCGAGCGCCTCGATGCGCGCGAGCGCGCGGCGCATCGACGCCTCCTCCGTCTCGTGGGTGGTCAGCACGACCGGCACGCCCTCGTCGGGGCTGCGGCCGCGCTGGAGCATGGATTCGAGGCTGACGCTCTGGTCGCGCAGCGCGGCGGTGACATCGGCGATGACGCCCGGCCGGTCGCGCACCATCAGGCGGATGTAGTACGCGCCGCGATGGCGATCCATGGGCGCGGCCTTCGCGCGCACGAGGCGCGACGCCGGCACGCCGAAGGTCATCGGCGAGCGGCCGCGCGCGATGTCCATCAGGTCGGCGACCACGGCCGAGGCCGTCGGCCCGGCGCCCGCCCCTCGCCCCTCGCTGACCACGCGGCCGACGAAGTCGCCCTCGACGACCACGGCGTTGAAGACGTCCTCGACATGCGCGATCGGCGTCTCCAGCGGCACCATGCAGGGATGGACGCGCTGCTCGAGGCCGTGCTCCGTCATGCGCGCGATGCCGAGCAGCTTGATGCGATAGCCAAGCTCGCCGGCGAAGCCGATGTCGAGCGCGCCCACGTGGCGGATGCCCTCGACATGCACGCCCGCGATGTCGGTCTCGGTCCCGAAGGCGACGGCCGAGAGCACGGCGAGCTTGTGCGCCGCGTCGACGCCGTCGATGTCGAAGCCGGGATCCGCCTCCGCGTAGCCGAGGCGCTGCGCGTCGGCGAGCACGTCGGCGAAGGGCCGCCCGGTGCGGCGCATCTGCGTCAGGATGTAGTTGCAGGTCCCGTTGAGGATCCCGTAGACGCGGCGGACATGGTTGCCCGCGAGCCCCTCGCGCAGAGTCTTGATGACCGGGATGCCACCCGCGACCGACGCCTCGTAGGCGAGGACCACGCCCTTCGCCTCGGCCGCGCGGGCGAGCGCCGCGCCGGAATGGGCGAGCAGCGCCTTGTTCGCGGTGACGACGCTGCGACCGCGCGCGATGGCCGCCTCGACCATGCGGCGCGCGACGCCCTCCGCGCCGCCGACGAGTTCGACGACGACGTCGCAGTCGGCCTGCGCGGCCATGGCGACGGGGTCGTCGTGCCAGGCGACGCCGGACAGGTCGACGCCGCGGTCCTTGCCGCGGTCGCGCGCGCTGACGGCCACGACCGAGATCCGGCGGCCGCAGCGCGCGGCGATGGCTTCCCCGTTCGCGGCGAGCAGCGAGAGCACGCCGCCGCCGACCGTGCCAAGGCCGGCGACCGCGATCCTGAGCGGCGCGCTCACGACACGCCCGCCATGCTGGAGTTCTTCTGCGTGGGCGGCTCGGGCAGCGCGTCCTCGGCCTGCAGGAAGGCCTTCACGTTGCGCGTCGCCTGGCGGATGCGCTGCACGTTCTCGACCAGCGCGAGGCGGACATGGCCGTCGCCATATTCGCCGAAGCCGATGCCCGGGCTGACGGCGACGCCGGCCTTGCGCAGCAGCAGCTTGGAGAACTCGAGCGAGCCGAGTTCCCGGTAGCGCGGGGGGATCGGCGCCCAGGCGAACATCGAGGCAGGAGGGCTCGGGACGTCCCAGCCGGCGGCGGCAAGGCCCTGGATCAGGACGTCGCGGCGCTGGCGATAGAGCTCGCGCACCTCGCGCACGCAATCCTGCGGGCCGTTGAGCGCGGCGACGGCGGCGACCTGGACCGGGGTGAAGGCGCCGTAGTCGAGGTAGCTCTTGATGCGCGCCAGCGCGCCGACGAGCGTCCGGTTGCCCGCCGCGAAGCCGACGCGCCAGCCGGGCATCGAGTAGGTCTTGCTCATCGAGGTGAACTCGATGGCGATGTCGCGCGCGCCCGGCACCTGCAGGATCGAGGGCGGCGGCGCGTCGTCGAAGTAGATCTCCGAATAGGCGAGGTCGGAGAGGATCCAGATCTTGTGGAAGCGGCAGAACTCGACGATCTCGGCGTAGAAGTCGAGGTCGACGACCTGCGCGGTCGGGTTGGAGGGGAAGCACAGCACGAGCGCGAGCGGCGTCGGCACGGCGTGCTTCACGGCGCGGCGGAGGTTGGAGATGAAATCCTCCCCCTCCCCGATCGGCAGGTGGCGGATCGAGGCCCCGGCCATGATGAAGCCGTAGGGATGGATCGGGTAGCTCGGGTTCGGGACGAGGATGATGTCGCCCGGGCTGGTGATCGCCTGGGCGAGGTTGGCGAGGCCTTCCTTGGAGCCGAGGGTGACGATGGTCTCGGTCTCCGGGTCGAGTTCGACGCCGAAGCGGCGGGCGTAGTAGGCCGCGTGGGCGCGGCGCAGGCCGGGGATGCCCTTCGAGACGGAGTAGCGATGCGCGCGGGGATCCTGCGCGGTCTCGACCAGCTTGGCGACGATGTGCGGGGGCGTCGGCTGGTCCGGGTTGCCCATGCCGAGGTCGATGATGTCCTCGCCGGCGAGGCGCGCGCGCGCCTTCATGGCGTTCACTTCGGCGAAGACGTAGGGCGGCAGGCGCCGGATCCTGTAGAAATCCGAGTTCGACATCGCGTGAGACCTCCGGGGGCGCCGGTTTCTAGCGTCCCGGGGCGCTCCCCGCCACAGTGATCTCGACGGCCTTGCGCTCGCCCCGCGTCTCGGGGCTCGGCACGAGGTCGATCCTGCCCCGATCGAAGCCGAGCCGCGACAACCGGTCCGCCGTGGCGAGCGCGGCGCGCGCCTCCCCGGACAGACGGATGCGCCGCCCGGGTCCCTGCGCGGCGAGGCCGACGGCGCGCCCGAGCACTTCCTCGTCCTCGCGCGAGAAGGCCCCGATCTCGTCGGGGACGACCACGCCCATGCGGCTGCCCGCCGGGGCGCTCCCGGCGCCGGCCGGACGACCTTCTGCGAGCGCCTCGCGCCGCTGCTCGGCGGCGCGACGCTCGGCATCCAGGGCGGCGATCTCGGCGTCGCGCGCCGCCACGACCGGCCGCGGCGCGCGCGCCGGCACGGAGGCGAGGTTGGGATAGGGACGCCCCTCGACCGCCGGAGGCTGCGGGACGGGCTTGCCGTCGCGCGACAGGCCGGACAGCCGGTCTATCCAGTCTGGCTCGCCGCTCTCGGGCGCGCAGCCCGCGAGCGCGGCCACCAGCGCCACGGCGGCGACGACGGGGCGCAGGAGCGGGCCAGGCCGGAAAACCCGATGAAAGGACACGCGAATTGCCCCTAGGAGTCGAACCGGGCTTCTTATAAGTAAGGCGCGCCCGAGCGTCACGCGCCATGCTGCGGGGACCGCGGGCCACCCGACACGCGCAGGACCAGGAAGATTTGCCATGGCGAAGGACAAGGGAACGCGCGCCCCCGGGGGCGAGAAGCCGACCGCCGGCGCGGCAGGCCCCGACGTGAAGATCCCCGACCCCGTCGAGCTCTCCCGCACGATGGGCCAGATCGCCGAGCGCAGCCAGAAGCTCGTCGCCGAGTTCCTGCGCCGACAGTCCCAGAAGCCGGGCATGGGCATGGCCGACCCCATGAACGTCGGGCAGGCTTTCCTCGACATGACCGCGCGGCTGATGGCCAATCCGGCGCAGCTCGTCCAGGCGCAGCTGTCGCTCTGGCAGGACTACATGGCGCTCTGGCAGAGCACGACGCGGCGCATGCTCGGCCAGCCCGCGCAGCCCGTGATCGCGCCCGGCGCCGAGGACCGGCGCTTCAAGGACGCGGCCTGGGACGACAGCTACGTCTTCGACTACATCAAGCAGTCCTACCTGCTCGCCGCGCGCTGGATGCAGGGCGTGGTGAGGAACACCGAGGGCCTCGACGAGAAGACGGCGCGGAAGGTCGACTTCTACACGCGCCAGTTCGTCGACGCGATCGCGCCCTCCAACTTCGCGATGACCAACCCGGAGGTCGTCCGCGCGACGCTCGAGAGCGGCGGGGAGAACCTGGTCAAGGGGCTGCAGAACCTGCTCGGCGACCTCGAGCGCGGCGATGGCCGCCTCATGATCCGCATGACCGACGACACCGCGTTCAAGGTCGGCACGAACATCGCGGTCACGCCCGGCAAGGTCGTCTTCCAGACGCCGCTGATGCAGCTGATCCAGTACGCGCCGACGACGCCCACGGTCGCGAAGCGGCCGCTCCTGGTCATCCCGCCCTGGATCAACAAGTTCTACATCCTCGACCTGCGCGAGAAGAACTCGTTCATCCGCTGGGCCGTGTCGCAGGGGCACACGGTGTTCGTCGTGTCGTGGGTGAACCCGGACGAGGAGCTCTCCGGCAAGGCCTTCGAGGACTACATGGTCGAGGGCCCGCTCGCGGCGCTCGACGCGATCGAGCGCCAGACCGGCGAGAAGGACTGCAACGTCGTCGGCTACTGCCTGGGCGGCACGCTGCTCGCCTGCACGCTCGCGCATCTCGCCGCCACGGGGCGCGAGGACAGGATCGCCTCGGCGACGTTCCTCACGACGATGGTGGACTTCACCGAGGCGGGCGAGCTCGGCGTCTTCATCGACGAGGAGCAGCTCGCGGCGCTCGAGGAGCGCATGAACGAGAAGGGCTACCTCGAGGGCGCCGACATGGCGACCACCTTCAACATGCTCCGCGCCAACGACCTGATCTGGAGCTTCGTGGTCAACAACTACCTGCTGGGCAAGGATCCCTTCCCCTTCGACCTGCTCTACTGGAATTCCGATTCCACGCGCATGCCGGCGGCGATGCATTCCTTCTACCTGCGCTCCATGTACCAGGAGAACCGGCTGGCGAGCGGCGACATCGAGCTGCTCGGCACGAGGATCGACCTCACCCGCATCCGCACGCCGAGCTTCCTGCTCTCGACGCGCGAGGACCACATCGCGCCCTGGAAGTCGACCTTCGCCGCCACGCGCCTCTATCGCGGGCCCGTGCGCTTCGTCCTCGCGGCCTCGGGCCACATCGCCGGCGTCGTCAACCCGCCGGCCGCCGGCAAGTACGGCTACTGGACCAACGAGAAGAAGGCGAGGACGCCCGAGGCGTGGCTCGAGGGCGCGCGCCAGCACGACGGTTCCTGGTGGCCCGAATGGCATCGCTGGGCAAGCGACTTCTCCGGCGGGCAGACCCAGCCGCGCGATCCCGCAGCGGGCCCGCTCAAACCGATCGAGGATGCGCCGGGCAGCTTCGTCGCGCAGCGCGCCTAGGACTTCCTCGAACCGGAACCCGAACCGCGTCGCGCGACGCGCGACGCGACCACATGCACGAAGGCGGCCGGTGGCCGCCAGCACCAGGGAAGACAAGACATGTCCAGCTTCGATCCTTCAGGCCAGGTCGTCGCCGTCATCGGGGCGACCGGCGCGGTCGGCACCGAGATGGTGAACGTCCTCCACGACCGCCGCTATCCCGTCAGGGAGCTCCGCCTGCTCGCCTCCGCGCGCAGCGCGGACCGCCGCCTGCCGACGCCCTGGGGCGAGATCGCCGCCAGGCCCTTCTCGCTCGAGGCGACCGCGGGCTGCGACGTCGTGCTCATGGCGGTGTCGGGCGACTTCTCGAAGGAATGGGCGCAGCGCATCGCCGCGCAGGGCTCGGTCGTGATCGACAACTCGAGCGCCTGGCGCTACGACCCCGCCATCCCCCTCGTCGTGCCGGAGATCAACCCCGAGGCCGCCCGAGGCCACCGGCTCATCGCCAACCCGAACTGCACGACCGCCGTGCTGGTGGTCGCGCTGTGGCCGCTGCACAAGGCCTTCGGCCTGCGGCGCGTCATCGTCTCCAGCTACCAGGCCACCTCGGGCGCGGGCGCCGAGGGAATGGAGGAGCTCATGGAGGGGACGCGGGCCGTGCTCGCGGGCGGCAAGGCCGTGAACAAGGTCTTCCAGTACCCGATCCCCTTCAACGTCATCCCCCACATCGACGCCTTCCAGGACAACGGCTACACGAAGGAGGAGATGAAGGTCGTGTGGGAGAGCCGCAAGATCATGGGGCTCCCCGACCTCTCCGCGAGTTGCACCGCCGTGCGCATCCCGACGATGCGGGTGCATTGCGAGGCCGTGACGATCGAGTTCGACCGCCCCGCCTCGCCCGACGCCGCGCGCGCGGTCCTGGCAAGCGCCCCTGGCGTGAAGCTGGTCGACGATCCCGCGAACCGCCTCTACCCGCTGCCGATGACCGCGACGGGCAAGTACGACGTCGAGGTCGGCCGCGTCCGCCAGAGCCTCGTCTTCGGCGAGCGTGGCATCGACCTGTTCCTCGCCGGCGACCAGTTGCTCAAGGGAGCGGCGCTCAACGCCGTGCAGATCGCGGAGGCGCTGCTCCCCGGGCGCAAGCCCGCTTGAAGGTCCGGGGCCGGGAGATCCCGCCTCCCCGCCCGACCGCCTGGGTGGGGCTGGTGATCGCCCTGCGCTACGGCGTGCCCGTCGTGGCGCTCGGCGCGGCCATCGACCTCGTCCTCTACCTCGCGCGATGACCCGCGTCCGCGAGGTCGACCAGGAGCTCTGGGCGCTGGCGCTGCAAGCCGCGGCCTTCGTGCCGCTGCAGCAATCCCCGGCCTATGGCGCGGCGCTCGCGCGGCGCGGTCGCGAGCCGCGCCGGTTCCTCGTCGAGGATGCGGGCGGCCGCATCGCCTGCGGCGTGCAGGCCTCGACGCGGCGATTCTCGGGGATGCCGCTCTTCACGGCCGCGCTGCGCGGGCCCGTGGCGCTCGCGGGCGGACGCGAGGCCATCGCCGCCGAGCCGCTCGCCGCGGTCGTCCGCGCGCTGCGCCGGCCATGGCCACACGCGCTCGTGGTCGCTCCGGAGATCCCCGATGGCGCGCAGGCGACGGCCGCGCTGCGCGCCTGCGGCCTGCGCCGCGTCATGACGCCGGCCGCGTCGGCCGAGGTCCCGCTCGCGGGCGACGCGGCGGCGCTGCGCGCGCGCCTGGCGGGCAAGTGGCGCAACCGCCTCGCCAAGGCCGAGGCGTCGGGCCTGCGCGTCGACATCGCACGCGGCGGCGCCTCGCTCTCCTGGCTTGCCGGGGCCCATGGGCGGGCGATGAAGGCGCGCGGCTTCCGCGGGCTGCCCGCGGACTTCGTGGTCGACCTTGCCGCGGCCAGCGTGCGCCGCGACGTGTTCCTCTGCGTCGCGGAGACCAGGCGCAGCACGGTGGCCGCGGCCCTCTTCCTGCGGCACGGGCCAACCGCGACCTACGTCGCCGCCGCCGCCGAGCCCGAGGGTCGCGCCGTGCATGCCGGCACGCTGCTCGCCTGGCGCGGCCTGCTGGCGCTGCAGGAGGCCGGGGCGACGCGCGCCGACCTCGGCCAGGTCGACACGGAGCGTTCGGCCGGCCTCGCGCGCTTCAAGCTCGGCACCGGAGCCGAGGTCTTCGTGCCATGCGGCACCTGGACGCCATCGCCGCTATGATCGGGCCATGACCGGGCATTTCCGCATCTCCTGCCGCGCCTGCGGCACGGGTTCCACCCGCCTCGCCGCGACGCGCTGCTCCGCCTGCGGCGGGACGCTCGGCTTCTCCTACGACCAGCCGGCGTCCTGGCCAAGCCAGCCCGGCCGCGTCTGGGACTACGCGGCGCTGCTGCCACTGCCCGAGGGCGTCGCCCCGGTGACGCTCGGCGAGGGCGGCACGCCGCTCCTTCCCGCCGCCCGCGACCGCGGGGCGCGGGTGTGGTGGAAGAACGAGGGCGCGAACCCGACGGGATCGCAGAAGGACCGCGCGATCTCGCTCGCCATGACCCATGCCCGCGCCATCGGCGCGCGCCGCATCGCGGTCGCGTCGACGGGCAGCGTCGGCCTGGCCTGCGCCGCCTACAGCGCGCGCGCCAGCCTGCCCTGCCTCGTCCTCATGCCGAGGGGCACGCCGGCCGAGCGCCTGAAGCCCATGCTCGCCTTCGGCGCCACGGTCGCCGCCGTCGACACGACGTTCGAGGAGATCGAGCGCCTGCTGCGCGCGCTCGACGACAGCTGGTTCCAGGCCAGCACCATCGCGGCGCTCTCGCCCTGGCAGTCCGAGGGACCGAAGACGATCGCCTTCGAGACCGTGGCGCAGCTCGGGCGCGTGCCCGACTGGTTCGTCGTGCCCGTCGGCGGCGGCGGCACGCTGGCCGGGATCTGGCGCGGCTTCCTCGACCTCAGGCGCATCGGCGCCATCGACAGGCTGCCGCGCATGGCGAGCGTGCAGACCACGACCTTCAACGCGCTCGAGGTCGCGATGGCCCGCGGCCTGTCGACCATGGACGAGCTCGCGGCGATCGCCGCGGACGAGAGCCACGAGACGATCGCGCGCAACCTCAAGCATGGCGTGCCGCCCGACGCGCTCGCCGCCCTCGCCGCGCTGCGCGAGAGCGGCGGCGCCGCGATCTCGGTGGGCGAGGACGAGATCCGCTCCTGGCACCTGAGGCTCGCGGCGGAGGAAGGCATCTTCGCGGAACCGAGCTGCGCGGCGGCACCCGCCGGCATCGACCGCCTGGTCGCCGAGGGGCGCATCTCCCGCGGAGAGACGGTCGTGGCGCTGATGACCGGCTCCGGCCTGCGCGAACCCGGCGCGCTGCCGCCGCGCGAGCCGGTTCCCCTGCCCGCCTCCGCCGGGCCGGCGGACCTCGACCGGCTCGTCCCGGGCCTCGGCTGAACGCCCTCAGCCGACCCCGGTGGCGCGATACTCGGCGGCGAGGCCCGCGTAGCGCGGCGGCGCCTCGACCATGTTGCGACGCTCGGCATCCGTGACCTCGCGCACGAAGCGCGCCGGCGTGCCGGCCCAGAGCTCGCCCGGCCCCACCCGCTTGCCCGGGGTCACCAGCGCTCCGGCGGCGACCATGCCACCGCCCGCGACGACGGCGCCGTCCATCACGCAGGCCTTCATGCCGATGAACGCGCCGTCCTCGATCGTGCAGCCATGGATCATCGCCATGTGGCCGACCAGCACGTCGTTGCCGATGATCGTGCCGAAGCGCGCCCGCGTGACATGGATGACGCTGCCATCCTGGATGTTGGTGCCGCGGCCGATGCGGATGACGTTGACGTCGCCGCGCAGGATGGCGCCGAACCAGATGCTGGATCCCGCGCCGACCTCGACGTCGCCGATCACCGTGGCCGTTGGCGCGAGCCACGCTGCCTCGTCGATCCTCGGCGCGATCCCGCGCCACGGCAGGAGGATGGCCATGGTCAGGCCATCCCCAGCATCATCTCGAGCGACTGCACGGCCGCGCCCGACGCGCCCTTGCCGAGGTTGTCGAGCCTGGCGACGAGCACGGCCTGGCGATGCTTGTCCGAGCCGAAGACGCGCAGCTCCATGCGGTTCGAGCCGTTGAGCGCCTCCGGCTCGAGCCGATCGAAGCCCTTCGTGGAAGGATCGACGGGGACCACGCCGACCCAGGGGCTGCCGGCGTAGCGCCGCGCGAGCGAGGCGTGCAGGTCCTCCACCTTCGGGCGCGCGGGCAGCGCGTCGAGATGCAGCGGGACGCTCACGAGCATGCCGCAGCGGTAGTTGGCGACCGACGGCACGAAGATCGGCCGGCGCGCCAGCCGCGCATGGAGCTGCAGCTCGGGCACGTGCTTGTGCTCGAAGCCGAGGCCGTAGAGCTCGAAGGCCGGGGCCTTGCCCGCCTCGTAGGCCTCGATCATCGACTTGCCGCCGCCGGAATAGCCGCTCACCGCGTTGATCGCGACGGGGTGGTCCTGCGGCAGGATCCCGTCATCGACCAGCGGGCGCAGCAGCGCGATCGCGCCGGTGGGGTAGCAGCCGGGATTGGCGACGCGGCGCGCCGCGCGCACCGCCTGCGCCTGCTCGGCGGAAAGCTCCGGGAAGCCGAAGACCCAGCCCGGCGCCGTGCGATGCGCGGTGCTCGCGTCGATGATGCGCGGCGAGGAGGCAGCGAGCGAATCCGCGAGCGCGACCGCCTCGCGCGCGGCGTCGTCTGGCAGGCAGAGGATGACGACGTCGACGCCCGCCATCATGTCGCGGCGCGCGGCGGGGTCCTTGCGCAGATCCGGCGCGATCGAGCGCAGCGCGATGCCGGGATGCGCCTCGAGGCGCTGGCGGATGCCGAGGCCGGTCGTGCCGGCCTCGCCGTCGATGAAAACCGTGCGCTTGGCGCTGGCCATGGTGCTGTCTCCCTCGTCGATCGTCTTGGGGTGCCCGGAAAAGGAAAAGGGGCGCTCCGGCGAGGAGCGCCCCCATCCACTGGTTGCGCCCCGCCAGGGGCGCCGACGCGCGGTCGCGTCAGCGCTTCGAGAACTGGAAGCTGCGTCGCGCCTTCGCGCGGCCGTACTTCTTGCGCTCGACCACGCGGCTGTCGCGGGTCAGGAAGCCGACCTGCTTCAGGATCTTGCGCAGCGCCGGCTCGTAGAGGGTCAGCGCCTTGGAGATGCCATGGCGCACGGCGCCGGCCTGGCCCGAGAGGCCGCCGCCGACGACCGTGCACATGACGTCGAACTGGTTGAGGCGGTCGGAGACCAGGAAGGGCTGCTGGATGATCATGCGCAGCACGGGACGCGCGAAATAGGTCTGCGCGTCGCGGCCGTTGATCGTGATGCGACCCTTGCCCGCCTTCACCCACACGCGGGCGACGGCGTTCTTGCGCTTGCCGGTGGCGTAGGCGCGGCCCTTGGCATCCTTCTGCGGCGCGGGAAGCGCCTGCTCGCCGGCGGCGGCGCCCTGGGCCGCCGCGACGGCGGCGTTGGCCATCGCCAGGTCGGCGAGGCTGCGGGTGCGGGTCAGCGTGGTGCCCGTGTTCTTCTCGGCCATGGTGTCACGCGCTCCGCTTGTTCTTGGGGTTCATCTTCGCGACGTCGAGGACGGTCGGGTTCTGCGCGGCGTGCGGATGCTCCGGGCCGGCATAGACCTTGAGGTTGCCCATCTGGTCGCGGGCCAGCGGCGAGTCCTTCTTCATCATGCGCTCGACCGCGCGGACCACCAGCTTGTGCGGCGTCTTGCCGGCGAGGGTCTGGCGCGGCGTGCGCTCCTTCACGCCACCCGGGAAGCCGGTGTGGTAGTGGAACAGCTTGTCGTTCATCTTGTTGCCGGTCAGGCGGACCTTCGCGGCATTGATGATGACGACGTTGTCGCCGCAATCGACATGGGGCGTGAAGCCCGGCTTGTGCTTGCCCTTGAGGCGAAGCGCGACGATCGAGGCAAGGCGGCCCAGCACGACGCCCTCGGCGTCGATGAGGATCCACTTCTTGTCCTTCGCCGCGGCGGCGGTGGTCATCGAGAAGGTTTTCATAGGGAGGTCGGCCCTGGTTGTGCGCGATCGCGCGCCATGGGGCTGGCGCGAGGGCGCGGAGTATCCGCACCGACCCATGCGCCGTCAACACGCGAATGCCGGAAAACCGGCATTTTCTTGCGAGGTATCCAGATACCTCTTCCGCCGCTGCCGCAGCGACGGGCTCAACCGCGCGGTGGCAGCGAGTACGTGCCGGTCACATGCGCGACGGCCTCCGCCTCGCCCTCGGATCGCAGCGTCACCTCGGACACCGCGAGGCGCTTGCCGAGCTTGAGGATCCGCCCCTCCGCCAGCACGTCGCGCGGTTCCGGACGGCGCAGGAAGTTGATGTTGAGGTTCGTCGTCACCGCCAGGGCCACCCGCCCCGCCATCGACAGCGTGACCGCGTACATCGCGTAGTCGGCCAGCGCCATGAGGACCGGGCCGGCGATCGTGCCACCCGGCCGCAGGAAGTCGACCGCGTAGGGCGCGCGCGCCACGACGTGGCCATGCTCGAACGCGTCGAGGCGGAAGCCGAGCCGGGCGGCGATCGGCAGTTCCGCCTCCACCAGGGCGTCGAACTCCTCGCGGGACATGCGGGAAGGCTGCGTCACGGTCGCACCTTTCGTCCTTGAATTGCCCGCGCAGGATACTCCAAATGGCCGCCATCAGGTCAGCGCGCCCGGGAGGTCGCATGGCGGGACAGAATCCGATGGACGGCCGCGCCCCCTTGCGGCGCGAGGACGGCGACGGCATAGCCACGCTCCTCCTCGACCGACCCGAGGCCTACAACGCCCTCTCGGTCGGCCTGATGGAGGCCATGCTGGCGGAACTCGACCGGATCGCGGTCGACGGTTCGACCCGCGTCGTCGTCATCGCCGGCGCCGGGCGGGGCTTCTGCGCGGGCCATGACCTGCGCGAACTGCGCGCGAACCCGGACCTCGACTTCTACAAGCACGTGTTCGGCCTCTGCTCGCGCCTGATGCAGCGGATCGTGTCGCTCCCCAAGCCCGTCATCGCCCGCGTCCACGGCGTCGCGACCGCCGCCGGCTGCCAGATCGTCGCGAGCTGCGACCTCGCGGTCGCGGCCGAGGGCGCGCGCTTCGCCGTGCCCGGCGTCAACATCGGGCTCTTCTGCTCGACGCCGATGGTGGCGCTGTCGCGCGCCGTCGGGCGGAAGGCCGCGATGGAGATGCTGCTCACGGGCGACATGGTCGAGGCGCCGCGCGCGCGCGAGCTCGGCCTCGTCAACCGCGTCGTGCCCGAGGCGGAGCTCGAGCGGCAGGTTCGCGCGCTCGCCGCGCAGGTGGCCTCGAAGTCGCCGCTCGTCCTCGCCATCGGCAAGGAAGCCTTCTACAGGCAGGCGGAGATGGACCTCGCCTCCGCCTATGGCTACGCGAGCGACGTCATGGCACGGAACATGATGGCGCGCGACGCCGGGATCGGCATCGACGCGCTGCTCTCGCGGACGCGGCCCGAATGGTGCGGAAGATGAACCACGACGCCTACGACGACGACTACATCCGCGCGATCCTGCGCGACGTGCGCGTGATCGCGATGGTCGGCGCCTCGCCGAACTGGAACCGGCCCAGCTACTTCGCGATGAAGTACCTCCAGGCGAAGGGCTATCGGGTCATCCCCGTGAACCCCGTCGCCGCGGGCCAGGAGATCCTCGGCGAGAAGGTCCACGCTTCCCTGGCGACGATCGGCGAGAAGGTCGACATGGTCGACATCTTCCGCAATTCGGAGGCGGCCGGGCCGATCTCGGACGAGGCGATCGCGATCGGCGCGAAGGTCGTGTGGATGCAGCTTGGCGTGCGCAACGACGCGGCGGCCGCGCGCGCCGAGGCCGCCGGCCTGCGCGTGGTGATGAACCGCTGCCCGAAGATCGAGTACGGGCGCCTCAGCGGCGCTCTGTCCTGGGGCGGGATCAACTCCGGCGTCATCTCCTCGCGCCGGCGACGGCCGCTCGCCTGAGCACGCGCACGCCGAAGGCATTCGCACCATGGAAGGCGCCCTCGCCCCCCTGCTCGTCTCGACCGGCGTCGTCGCCGTGGCCGAGATTGGCGACAAGACGCAGCTCCTCGCGCTCGTCCTCGCGGCGCGGTTCCGCCAGCCCTGGCCGATCGTGCTCGGCATCCTCGTCGCCACGCTTGCGAACCACGCGGTGGCGGGCCTCGCGGGCGCGTGGTTCGCGCACCTGCTCGAGGGCCCGTGGCTGCGCTGGATCATCGCCGGGTCCTTCGTCGCGGTCGGGGCCTGGGCGCTCGTGCCCGACAAGTTCGAGGACGACGACAAGCCGGCGATGGAGCGCTACGGCGCCTTCGTCACCACGACGATCGCCTTCTTCATCGTCGAGATCGGCGACAAGACGCAGGTTGCGACCGTGGCGCTCGCGGGGCGCTATGCCGCCGACGTCGCCTCGGTGGTCGCCGGCACGACGCTCGGCATGATGCTCGCCAACGCGCCCGCCGTGTGGCTCGGCGACAAGCTCGCGCATCGCCTGCCGCTCAAGCTCATCCGCGTCGTCGCGGCCTGCATCTTCGTGGCGCTCGGCATCGCGGCCTTCGTGATGCTTGGCGGCTGACATGGACCTCGCCGCCTTCCTGCGCGGCGGCGCGATCGGCCTTGCGGTCGCGGCCCCGGTCGGGCCCGTGGGGCTGCTCTGCATCCGGCGCACACTGTCGGGAGGCGCGGCGGTCGGCTTCGCATCCGGGCTGGGCGCGGCGGCCGCCGACGCCGCCTATGCGACGATGGCGGCGCTCGGCACGGGCGCGGCCATGCGCTTCCTCGACGACCACGCGGCGGAGATCGGCATCGCCGGCGGGACCCTGCTCCTCGTCCTCGCCGCATCCGGGCTGAGGCGCCGCTCCCCGGGTGACGCGGCGCGGCCGGCCGATGCGCGCGGCCTCGCCGGCGCCTTCGCCTCCGTGCTCGCCCTCACCCTCGCCAATCCCGCCACCATCCTGTCATTCGTCGCGATCTTCGCGGGCCTCGGCGCGGCGGCGGCGTCCTCGCCGCTCTCGCTCGTCGCCGGCGTCTTCGCCGGGTCCGCCGCGTGGTGGCTCCTGCTCGCGCTCGCCACCGCGGCGCTGGGCGACTGCATCGGCGCGCGCGGGCGCCGCGCCATCGACATCGCCTCCGCCTGCTGCCTGGCCGCGTTCGGCGCCTGGGCGATCGCCTCGGCGCTGCGATGACGGCACCGCCTCCCCCGTGAGAGAGTGAAAGCCATGACCGACCGCAAGCCCGCCCCCGCCGACCGCTCCTACGCCTTCGAGACGCGCGCGATCCACGCGGGCGCCGGGCCCGACCCCACGACCGGTGCGCGCAACGTGCCGATCTACCAGACGACGTCCTACGTGTTCGACGACGTCGACCACGCGGCGTCGCTCTTCAACCTCCAGGACTTCGGATACGTCTACACGCGGCTCGGCAACCCCACCGTCTCCGCGCTCGAGGAACGCGTCGCCAGCCTCGAGGGCGGGCGCGGCGCGGTCGCGGCGGCGTCGGGCCACGCCGCGCAGCTCCTCGCCTTCTTCTCGCTGATGGAGCCGGGCGACGAGTTCATCGCCTCGCGCAGCCTTTATGGCGGCTCGATCACCCAGTTCATGCATTCCTTCCGGCGCTTCGGCTGGAAGGTGAACTTCGTCGACCCGGCGGACCCGGAGGCGTTCCGGGCCGCGATCAACGACCGCACGAAGGCGATCTTCATCGAGGTCCTCGCCAATCCCGGCGGCATCCTCGTCGACATCGAGCCGATCGCCGCGATCGCGCGCGAGGCCGGCGTGCTGCTGATGGTCGACAACACCATGGCCTCGCCCTGGCTGTTCCGGCCCTTCGAATGGGGCGCGGACATCGTCATCCACTCGACGACGAAGTTCCTCTCCGGCCACGGCACGTCGATGGGCGGCGTGGTGATCGAGTCCGGTCGCTTCGACTGGAACCGCAGCGCCGAGCGGTATCCCGGGCTCACGAAGCCGGATCCCGCCTATCACGGCCTGACCTTCGCCGAGACCTTCGGCGACTTCGGCTACACGATGAAGACCCGCGCGGTGGCGCTGCGCGACCTTGGCCCGACCATGGCGCCGATGAACGCCTTCATGACGCTGACCGGCATCGAGACGCTGCACCTGCGCATGGAGCGCCACAGCGCCAATGCGCTGAAGGTCGCGCAGTTCCTCGAGCAGCACCCCGCGGTGGCGCGCGTGTCCTATGTCGGCCTGCCGTCGAGCCCCTACCACGCGCTGGCGCGCAAGTACCTGCACCGGGGCTACGGCTCGGTCTTCACCGTCTCGCTCAAGGGCGGCTTCGCGGCCGGCGTGCGCGTGGTCGAGGGCGTCGAACTGCTCTCGCATCTCGCGAACATCGGCGACACGCGCTCGCTCGTGATCCATCCCGCGTCGACGACGCATCGCCAGCTCACCGAGGAGCAGCAGGTGCGCGCGGGCGCCGGCCCCGACGTGCTGCGCCTGTCGATCGGCATCGAGAACGCCGACGACATCATCCTCGACCTCGATCGCGCGCTGTCGCGCGCCTGAGGCGCGCGCCGCTACTCCGCGGGCGCGGCCGGGGCGCGGCGCTCAGGCGTCGCCGCCTCGCTGTCGGGAAGCAAGAACGCACCGGCGAGCGCGACGATGGCGAGCGCCCCCATGAGCACGAACAGCCAGTAGAAGCCGCCGGTCGCGCCGTGGACCCAGGCGATCATCGGCACGGCCATCGACGAGACGCCGAGCGTCAGCACGAATTTCGCGCCGAAGCCCGTGCCCTGCCAGCGTCCCGGCGTGTAGTGGGCCAGGAGCTTGTTCTCGGCCGGCCCCGCGAGCGTGCTCGTGAAGACGAGCCCGACGCAGAGGACGAGGAGCAGCCAGGACTCGAGATAGGCCGCGAGGAACAGGCCGGGCACCAGCAGGACGTAGGCGAGGCGATAGACCTTCTGCGTCGCATGCCGGTCGGCGATGGCGCCGCAATAGGGCATGGTCAGGCCAACCGCGAGGTAGACGAGGCCCACGAGCCCGCCGATGCCCAGCGGGCCGAGCTCGCCGCCGCCGCCGAGGCGCTGCTCGAAGAGCTTCGGCAGCATGACCGTGAAGGCCTGGAAGATCACGCCGCCGCAGGTCATCGTCACGGAGAGGATGAAGAAGGCCCGCAGCACCTCGTTGCGGCTGGGCGTGCCCTTGCCCGATGGCGGCGCCTGGTCGCCCTCGCCCACGAGCCCGGCCTTCCACGCCCAGAGCAGCGCGAGGCCGATCGCCATCGCGACCACCCCCGGCAGCACGAAGGCCGCGCGCCAGGACCACCAGTGGCAGAGCGCGCCGGCGACGACCGGGCCGAGCGCCACGCCGATCGAGCCGAACATGCCGTTCCACCCGAGCGCGCGCCCGCGGTCCTTCATGCTGCGCACGACCCAGGCCATGCCGACCGGATGGTAGATCGCGCCGAAGAAGCCGAGCGCCGCGAGGCCCGTCGCGAGGCCGAATGGCGAGGTCGCCAGCCCGGTGGCGACCGACGCGGCACCTGTGCCGAGGAAGTAGACGGCCATCATGCCGCGCGTGGACCAGCGATCGCCGAGCCAGCCCGACGGCAGCGCCGCGATCCCGTAGAGCACCTGGCCCGCGAGCATGAGGGCGATGAGCTCGCCGTAGCTGCGGCCCCACTCGCGCTCGAGCACCAGCACGACGGTCGGGTAGAGCAGCAGCAGGAGGTGGTTCAGGCTATGCCCGACATTGGAGAAGGCCTGGGCGCGCCGCGCGGCGATGGAATCATCCATGGGCGCGGAGTGTCGAGCGCGCGGCGCGCGCTGTCCATGCTTGGTTCCGCAGCCCGCCGATGCGCGCGGCGTGAGGCTCGCGCGCCCCGTTCCCCACGCGTTCTCTTTCGGCGCGCCGCGCCCCGCACTAGTCTGCGCCCGCATCGAGGCGCGGCGAACGCGCCCGGGAAATGAAGAAGAGATGTCCAGCAGGTCCGGAGAGCCGATCCCCTTCCCCCTGCGCCGCAAGCCGGCGCCGGAGATCGCGCCGCGCAGGCGCGGTCGCCCCGCGGGCCTCGCGGCCGTTCCCGGCATGCCGACGCCCTCGCAGGCCGAATGGCTGCGCCGCGGCCTCGACCAGGCCGGCGGCAAGCTCCCGCTGTTCTGGGAGGATGGGCGGCGCGTCGACCCGCGCTCGATACGCAGCTGCATGGACCAGGGGTGGGCCGAGCCCTGGTTCGCCAACCCGACGAAGCCGGACTGGATCGTCTGCCGCCTGACCCAGGCCGGCCGCGACGCCGCGCTCGGCCTCGACCCGGCCACCGGCGACGAGCTCGACGGCGACGAAGCGTGACCACCGTCCCTCCCGCCGGGACGGGCATGGCGCGGGCGATCGCCACCTGCTTCCTGCCCTTCGCCGCGGGCTACCTTCTCTCCTACGTCTATCGCACGGTGAACGCGGTGGTGGGCCCGCGGATCGCCACCGAGCTCGGCATCGACCTCGCCGCGCTCGGCGTCCTCACCTCGGCCTATTTCGCGGGATTCGTGGCGATGCAGATCCCCGCGGGGATCATGCTCGACCGGCTCGGCCCGCGGCGGGTGCAGAGCGCGCTGCTGCTGGTCGCCGCGCTGGGCGCGGCGCTCTTCGCGATGGCGGACGGGATCGCCAGCCTCGCGGTCGCGCGCGGCATCGTCGGCGTCGGCGTCGCGACCTGCCTCATGGCCGGGTTCAAGGCCAACACGCTGTTCTGGCCGGCCGAGCGCCTAGGCACGGCGAACGGCATCCTGATGGCCTCGGCCGGGATCGGCGGCGCCGTCGCGACGCTGCCCGTGACATGGCTCGCGGACGCGCTCGGCTGGCGCGGCGTCTTCTGGGTGCTCTGCGCGGCGACGATCATGCTCTCCGCCATCGTGTGGCTCGTCGTGCCCGACCGGCGGGCCGGCACCAATGAACGGCTCTCCGACGCGATGGCGGGCGTCCGCGCGATCTTCGCCTCGGCGGATTTCTGGCGCGTCGTGCCGCTCTCCGCGGCCACCCAGGCCGCCTTCCAGGCCTACCACACGCTGTGGACCGCGCCCTGGCTGGTCGAGGTCTCGGGCCTCGCGCCTGCCGCCGTGCCGGGCGCGATGCTCGCCATCCTGCTGAGCATCATCCCGGGCTACGTGCTCAGCGGCACGCTGACCGACCTCGCGGGGCGCCGCGGCCTCGACAAGAACCTGTTCTTCGCCGCCTACACGGCGGGCTTCATGGCGCTGCAGCTCGTCCTCGCCTTCGTGCCGTTCCCCGGGCTGTCCGCGGTCCTGCCATGGATGGGCTTCGTCGTCCTCGGCACCGGCAGCGTCATCGCCTACGTGATCCTCACGCCGCTCTTCGCGAAGGAGCTCGGCGGCCGGCTGAACACCGCGATCAACCTCCTCGTCTTCGTCGTCGCCTTCGCGATGCAGGCCACGATCGGCCACGCGCTCCTCGCCGCGGAAGCCATGCTCGGGACGACGCGCGCCGGGGCGCATGTCGTCGTGCTGCTCGCGATCGTCGCCCTGCAGGCGGTCGCCTGGGCGTGGTTCCTCGCCGGGATGCGCGCGCGGCCGCGATGAGCGCGCCGCTTCCCTCCGGCACCGGCGCGCTGGTCGCGCGCTGCTTCCTGCCCTTCGCGGCGGGCTACCTGATGAGCTACCTGCTGCGCGGCACGAATGCCGTGATCGCCCCGCAGCTCTCCGCCGAGTTCGGCCTGACCGCAGCCGACATCGGCGTCCTCACCTCGGCCTATTTCGCCGCCTTCGCCGCCGCGCAGATCCCGCTCGGCGTGCTGCTCGATCGCTTCGGCCCGCGGCGGGTCAACGCCGCGCTCTTCGCCATCGCCTCGGTAGGCGCGCTGGTCTATGCGCGCGCCCATTCGGTCGAGACCCTGGCTGCCGGGCGCGCGCTGATCGGGCTCGGCGTCTGCGGCGGCCTCATGTCCGGCTTCAAGGCGAACACGCTCTACTGGCCGCCCGGGCGCCTCGTGCTCGCCAACGGGATCCTGCTCGCCGCCGGTGGCGTCGGCGCGGCCTTCGCGACGCTCCCGCTGCAGGCGATCCTCGCCAGCGTCGCCTGGCGCGACGCGATGGCGGGCCTCGCGGCGATCGCGCTCGGCGTGTCGGTGCTCGTCTTCGCCGCGGCGCCGGAGCGCGGCGGCGGTGGCGAACTCTCGCTGGCGGAGCAGCTGGCCGGCGTGCGCCGCGCGTTCTCCGCGCCGCTGTTCTGGCGCATCATGCCGGTGACCGTGCTGACGCACGGCATGTTCCTCGCCTACCAGAGCCTTTGGGCCGCGCCCTGGCTGGAACAGGTGGCGGGGCTGGAGGCCGCGCCGCGCGCGGCGATCCTGCTGGTGATCTCCTGCACGATCATCGCCGGCCACCTGGTGGGCGGGGTCGCCGTCGAGCCGCTGCTGCGCCGCGGCTTCGCCAAGGAGCGCATCCTCGCCGCCTTCGCCATCGCCTTCGTGGCGAGCGAGGTGCCGCTCGCGCTCGGCGCCACGACCGCGCTGCCGGTCACGTGGTTCTTCTTCGCGCTGTTCGGCTGCGCGACGATCTTCGCCTACACGATCCTGACCCAGGGCTTCCCGCCCGGCATGGCGGGACGGGTGAACACGGCGCTCAACCTGTCGGTCTTCGCCGGCGCCTTCGCGCTGCAGGCATCCGTCGGCTGGGCCATCGACCTCGTGGCGGGCGCCACGGGCTGGAACGCGGGCGAGAGCCACCGCGCGGTGATCGCCGGGCTGATGGCACTCCAGCTCGTCGCGCTGGCCTGGTACTGGCCGGTCACCCGGAAGCCGGCCGCAGCTCCCTGAACCCCGCGGCGCGGAGATAGTCGTAGGTCTCGTCCAGCTCCGGCAGCTGCGGCACGAAGACGACATTGGCGTCGCGCGCACGGGTGAGGAGCACGCGGTAGGAATTCGCGCGCAGCCTCGCCGGGTCCATGACGAGGGCGCCCTTGCGCTGGTAGCGCGCCATGCGCTCGATCGACCATTGCCCGTCGCGGCGCATGAAGTCGGTTCCCCAGGCGACGAGCGCCGCGTCGAGCTCGAGCCCCTGCGCGCCGAACTCGGTGACGCAGTCGCGCAGGTACCTGCAGGATCGGCCGCCCGGCTCGCCTTCCGGGTCGCCATACCAGGGACCGAAGCGCACCCGCTTGGTCGACTGGAAGTCGTTGGCGACGCCGAACCGCACGAGGTCGCGGTCCCGGCTCGAGGCAAGCAGGCCGAAGCGTGCATCGCGGTCCTCGGCGTAGCGCGCCCGCAGGTAGGCCTCCGCGACCTGCCTGTCGCGCGTGACCCAGGACCTGAAGCCTGCGGCCTCGGTGGCCTCGGCGAGGCCCGAGAGCATGGCGGCTGGCTGGCCCTCGACCAGGCCGGCGACGAGACGATGGACGTCGCTGGCAAGATGGGAGCGCAACGTGGCGTCGAGCGAGAGCGCCGCATGGGGCTCGAAGCGGAGGCCGGCGAAGACCTCCGCCATGGATGGCGGGCCATGCACCACCCATCCGGCGCCGCCATCCATCGCCGCGATCGCGCTGGCCCATTGGCGCAGGCCTGCCTCCTCGCCCTTGTGGATCTCCTGGCCCGACCCGATCAGGCCCACGAGCACGCCCCAGTCCGGGATGCGCGCGCCCAGCGCGGCGAAGAGGTCCGGCTCGGAATGCGCCTCGGCGACCGGGATCCCATGCTTCTCCGCGACCATCGCGGCGTCGTAGGCGCGCTGCGCCTCGTCGAAGACGACCACGTGCTCGGACGGAACGCGGCCCCGCGCATGCGCCTTCACGTAGTCCTTCACGCCCCGCACGAAGACCCTCCCGCCTCCGCCGGCGTCGCGCAGCTCGTATTGCAGCACCTCGACCAGCGGACCGTTCCCCGAGAGGAAGACGGCCGGGGCCGTCGGCTTCCCGGAGGCGCGCGGGACGGCGAGGTCGTCGATGAAATGGGAATGGACGAGGCGCAACCCGACCAGCGTCTTGCCCGCGCCGGGGACCCCGGCGAGGAGCACGAGGCGGCGCGTGCGACTGCGCGCGGCGGCGTGCACGATCTCCGAGACCACGGTGACGGCGCCATCGGTCGCCGCGGCGGCGCGATGCACGCGGCGCAGGCGTCCGCGGTCATGGAAGAGCTCGCGCGCCGCGCGCACAAGCGTCGGCAGCGGGCGGTAGGCTTCACCGCTCAGGAACTCGGAGACCTCGATCGGCTCGCCCGTCCTGCCCTGCTCGAGCCGGGCCACGAGCTGGTCGAGCGCGTCCGGGCCGCAGACATGCACGCCGCGCTGCAGGCCACCATGGCCGCGCATCCGCGTCGGCACGAGGACGGGGACGATGTCCCTGCCCGCGCAGGCCGCGTGGTAGCAGCGCAGGTCGCGCGCATAGGCCGCGGCCTGGTCGATGTCGGCATCGCGCGCGTCGAGCCTGCCCTTGAACTCGATGACAAGCACGCCCGAGCGGAGAAGCAGGATCGCGTCGGGCCGGCGGCTCTCGAGCGGCAGTTCGTACTCGAGGATCGCGGAGAAGGATCCCGCCGTGGCGTCGACCCGGACGATCTCGCCGACCTCCTGCTGGAGGCGCGGCACGCTGTCATCCCAGGCGCGGACCTGCTCCTGGGACGCGTCGCGCAGGAACCCGCGCAGGCTGTCGATGACCAAGCCGCGTGGCGCAGCGCCGAAGGTGCGGAAATCGGAGGTCCATCCTGTCCTGGACTCGCCGACACCCGGCGGCCGTGGCGGCGCCATGCAATCCTCCCTGGGCGATTTTTCGCCAGGCTATCCCGGCCAGGGACGGAAGGCGACAGCGCCGCGCGTGGTCAGGACATCGGGGCGTAGAGCTGCCGCGCGCGGGCCTCGAAGGCGGCGACCATCCGCCGCGTGGCCTCGTTGAAGAGCACGCCGATCAGCCCCTGGAGCAGCTTCGAGCGGAACTCGAAGTCGACGTAGAAGTCGATCAGGGTCCCGCCACCCGGCAGCTCCGCGCAGGGCGCGACCGGCTCGAAGATCCAGTGGTTGTCGAGATGCTTGAACGGCCCGTCGGCATATCGCACGTCGATGCGCCGCGCGCGATCGAGCCTGACATGCGAGGTGAAGCGCTCGCGGATCATGCGGAAGCCGATCACGAGGTCGGCGACGACGACGTCCTCGGAGCGGCTGCGGATGCGTGCCGCGAGGCACCAGGGCAGGAATTCGGGATAGCGCTCGACCTGCGCGACGAGGTCGAAGAGCTGCTCGGGCGCATAGGGCAGCAGCCGCTTCTCGGCATGCGTCGGCATGGCGGGAGGGCCCGGTTCAGCGCGCGAGCCTGGCGGCGCGCGCGGCCTTCAGGCGCTGGAAATCCTCGTCCGCGTGGTAGGACGAGCGCGTGAGCGGGCTCGCGGAGACGAGCAGGAAGCCCTTCGCCAGTGCCATCGTCCTGTAGGATTCGAACTCCTCGGGCGTGACGAAGCGGTCGATCCGCGCGTGCTTGGGCGTCGGCTGCAGGTACTGCCCGATGGTCAGGAAGTCGACGTCGGCCGAGCGCAGGTCGTCCATCACCTGCCCGACCTCGATCCGGTCCTCGCCCAGGCCGACCATGATGCCGGACTTGGTGAAGATCGACGGATCGACCTCCTTCACGCGCTGGAGCAGGCGCAGGGAGTGGAAGTAGCGCGCGCCCGGCCGGATCGTCGGGTAGAGGCGCGGCACGGTCTCGAGGTTGTGGTTGAAGACGTCGGGCCGCGCGGCGGCGACCTTCTCCAGCGCGCCTTCCTTGCGCAGGAAGTCCGGCGTGAGGATCTCGATCGTCGTGCCCGGCGAGCGCGCGCGGATCTCCTCGATCGTGCGCACGAACTGCATGGCGCCGCCATCATCGAGGTCGTCCCGGTCGACCGAGGTGACGACGATGTGCGTCATGCCGAGGCCGGCGACGGCCTTCGCGGTGTTCTCCGGCTCGTGCGGGTCGAGCTGGTCGGGGCGGCCCGTCGCGACGTTGCAGAAGGCGCAGGCGCGGGTGCAGACCGAGCCGAGGATCATCACCGTCGCGTGCTTCTTCTTCCAGCACTCGCCGATGTTGGGGCAGGCCGCCTCCTCGCAGACCGTGGCGAGCTTGAGCTCGCGCATCAGCCTGCGCGTCTCGTGGTACTCGGCCGAGGTCGGCGCCTTCACCCGGATCCATTCCGGCTTGCGCTGGATCGGATTGTCCGGGCGATGCGCCTTCTCCGGGTGGCGGAGCGCGGCGCGCTGCTCCTTCGTCGCGGTCGGCGTGTCGTCCATGGCGTCAGAAGTGTATGGCGCGTCCGTACGCGTCAAGCACGGACTCGTGCATCATCTCGCTGAGCGTCGGGTGCGGGAACACGGTGTGCATGAGCTCCGCCTCCGTGCTCTCGAGCGTGCGCGCGATCCCGTAGCCCTGGATGAGCTCGGTGACCTCCGCGCCGATCATGTGCGCGCCGAGCAGCTCGCCCGTCTCGGCGTCGAACACGGTCTTCACCATGCCCTCGGGCTCGCCGAGCGCGATCGCCTTGCCGTTGCCCATGTAGGGGAACCTGCCGACGCGGACCTTGCGGCCCGCCGCCTTCGCCTTAGCCTCCGTCATGCCCACGGAGGCCACCTGGGGCATGCAGTAGGTGCAGCCCGGGATGTTCGACGTGTCGAGCGGGTGCACGCCCTTGAGGCCCGCGATCTTCTCGACGCAGGCTATGCCCTCGTGGCTCGCCTTGTGCGCGAGCCAGGGCGGGCCGGTCAGGTCGCCGATCGCCCAGACGCCGGGCTCGCCCGTCGCGCCATAGCCGTCGACGACGACATGGGTCTTCTCGACCCTGGCCTTGGTGCCCTCGAGCCCGATGCCCTCGACATTGCCGACGATGCCGACCGCGGAGATGATCACCTCGACGGAGATCTCCTGCGCCTTGCCGCCCTGCTCGACGATCGCCGTGACGGAGCCCGCGCCCTTGCGCACGCCCTTCACGCCGGCGCCGGTCAGGATCTTCATCCCCTGCTTCTCGAAGGCCTTGCGCGCGAAGGCGCTGATCTCCTCGTCCTCGACGGGGAGGATGCGGTCCATGACCTCGACCACCGTCACCTCGGCGCCGAGGTTGCGGTAGAAGGAGGCGAACTCGATGCCGATCGCGCCCGAGCCGACCACGAGAAGCGATTTCGGCATGCGTGCCGGCACCATCGCCTCGCGATAGGTCCAGATGCAGGCCGGGTCGGGCTCGAGGCCCGGCAGGACGCGCGCGCGCGCGCCGGTGGCGAGGATCACGTTCCTCGCCACGAGGCTGGCCACGGCCTTGCCGTCCTTCGCCACGGCCACCTTGCGCGCGCCGCCAGCGGCGACGCCGTCGAGCCGGCCGGTGCCGTCGAACACGGTCACCTTGTTCTTCTTCAGGAGGTGCTTCACGCCGCCGGACAGCTGCGCCGCGACGCCACGCGAGCGCTTGACGATCTTGGCGATGTCGAAGCTGACGTTCTGGGCCGAGAAGCCATAGGCGTCGAGGTGGTGCAGGAGGTGGTTGATCTCCGACGAGCGCAGCAGCGCCTTGGTCGGTATGCAGCCCCAGTTGAGGCAGATGCCGCCCAGGTGCTCGCGCTCGACGAGCGCGACGTTCATCTTGAGCTGGGCGGCGCGGATGGCGGCGACGTAGCCGCCGGGACCGCCACCGACGACGACCAGGTCGAATTGCTGCTCGGCCATGTCCAGGTCCTCCTCAGAGCAGCATCGCCAGCGGGTCCTCGACGATCCGCTTGAAGGCGGCGAGGAACTCCGCGCCCACGGCGCCGTCGATCACGCGATGGTCGACCGAGAGCGTACAGGACATCACCGTGGCGATCGCGAGCGCGCCGTCCTTGACGACGGGGCGCTGCTCGCCCGCGCCGACCGCGAGGATCGCGCCCTGCGGCGGGTTGATCACCGCGCCGAACTCCTTGATGCCGAACATGCCGAGGTTGGAGATCGAGAAGCCGCCGCCCTGGAACTCCTCGGGCTTGAGCTTGCCGTCCTTGGCGCGCGCGGCGAGGTCCTTCATCTCGTTCGAGATCTGCGCCAGGCCCTTGGCGTCGGCCTTGCGGATGATCGGCGTGATCAGCCCGCCGGGGATCGCGACGGCGACCGAGACGTCGACGTCGTCCCACATCAGGATGCCGTCGTCCGAGTAGGACGCGTTGGCCGCCGGCACCTGGCGCAGCGCCACGGCGACCGCCTTGATCACGAAGTCGTTGACCGAGAGCTTGAAGGCGCCGGGCCCCTTCTCCGGGCTCTTGGCGTTCAGCGCCGCGCGCCCGGCGAGCAGCCGGTCGATCACGCAATCCACCGTCAGGTAGAAATGCGGGACCTGCTGCTTGCTCTCGGTGAGGCGGCGCGCGATCACGCGGCGCATCGAGGAGAGCGGGACGAGCTTGTGCGGGCCAATCGCGGCGAGCGACGCGGCGGAGACCGCGGCCGGCGCGAGCGCGGCGGCGGCTGGCGCGGCCGAAGGTGCGGCGGTCGCCGCGGCCGCGGCGGGCTTGCGGCCAGCCTGTCCCCCGGCGCGCGCGGCGTCGATGTCGGCCTTCACGATGCGGCCATTGGGGCCGCTGCCGCGGATCGCGGAGATGTCGAGGCCGGCCTGCTCGGCCATGCGGCGCGCGAGCGGCGAGGCGAAGACGCGTCCGGCATCCGCGACGGGCGCGGCGACCGGCCTGGCGGATGGCGCGGCGGCGGGAGCCGGGGCGGCAGCGACGGCGGGGGCCGGGGCCGAGGCAGGCGCGGGCGCCGCGGCCGAGGCGGCGCTCTCGCCCTCCTCGAGGATGACGGCGATCGGCGCGTTCACCTTCACGCCCTCGGTGCCGGCCGCGACGAGGATCTTGCCGAGGGTTCCTTCGTCGACCGCCTCGACCTCCATGGTCGCCTTGTCGGTCTCGATCTCGCAGAGCACCTGGCCGGACTTGACCGCGTCGCCCTCCTTCTTGAGCCAGCGCGCGAGCTTGCCCTCGGTCATCGTCGGCGACAGGGCAGGCATCAGGACATTGATCGGCATTGTCTCGTCCCTCCCAGGGGATCAGTTCCGATAGAGGACCGCCTTGGCGGCGGCGGCGATGTCCGGTGCCTGCGGCAGGGACAGCTTCTCGAGGTTCGCGGCGTAGGGCAGAGGGATGTCGAGGCCGCACACGCGCTTCACGGGCGCGTCCAGGTGGTCGAAGCAATGCTCCATCATCTGGGCGGCGAGCTCGGAGCCGATGCCGGCGAAGGGCCAGCCCTCCTCGACCGAGACCAGGCGGTTCGTCTTGCGCACCGAGGCGGCGATGGTCTCGACGTCGAGCGGGCGGATGGTGCGGAGGTTGATGACCTCGGCCTCGATGCCTTCCTTCGCGAGCTCGTCGGCCGCGGCGAGCGCCTTGCCGACCATGACCGAGAAGGCCGTGATCGTGACGTGCCTGCCGGCGCGCTCGACCTTCGCCTTGCCGATCGGGACCGTGAAGTCGCCGTCGTCGGGCACCTGGAAGGACTGCCCGTACATGATCTCGTTCTCGAGGAAGATGATCGGGTTCGGGTCGCGGATCGCCGACTTGAGCAGGCCCTTGGCGTCGGCCGCGGACCATGGCGAGACGACCTTGAGCCCCGGGCAATGCGCGTACCAGGACGCGTAGCACTGCGAGTGCTGGGCGGCCACGCGGCTCGC
>JBEGVV010000004.1:0-11668 GCA_041178225.1 Pseudomonadota bacterium
GACGAGGAGATCCGCCGCACCATTCAGGTCCTGCAGCGCCGCACCAAGAACAACCCGGTGCTGATCGGCGAACCCGGCGTCGGCAAGACCGCCATCGTCGAGGGTCTCGCCCAGCGCATCATCAATGGCGAAGTGCCGGAAGGTTTAAAGCGCAAACGCGTGCTGTCGCTCGACATGGGCGCGCTGATTGCCGGTGCCAAGTTCCGCGGCGAGTTCGAGGAGCGCCTGAAGACGGTGCTGAGCGAACTGGCCAAGGACGAAGGCCAGACCATCGTCTTCATCGACGAGATCCACACGATGGTGGGTGCGGGCAAGGCCGAGGGCGCGATGGACGCGGGCAACATGCTCAAGCCGGCGCTGGCGCGCGGCGAGCTGCACTGCGTGGGCGCCACCACGCTCGACGAGTTCCGCAAGCACATCGAGAAGGACGCGGCGCTGGCGCGGCGCTTCCAGCCCGTCTTCGTCTCCGAGCCGAGCGTCGAGGACACGATCTCGATCCTGCGCGGGCTGAAGGAGAAGTACGAACTCCACCATGGCGTGCGCATCACCGACGGCGCGATCGTCGCCGCGGCGACCCTCTCCAACCGCTACGTCACCGAGCGCTTCCTGCCCGACAAGGCGATCGACCTCGTCGACGAGGCGGCGAGCCGGCTGCGCATGGCCGTCGATTCCAAGCCCGAGAAGATCGACGAGCTCGACCGGCGCATCGTGCAGCTGAAGATCGAGCGCGAGGCGCTCAAGCGGGAGACCGATCCCGGCTCGCGCGACCGGCTTGGCAGGCTCGAGGGAGAGCTTGCGGGGCTGGAGCGCGAGTCCGCGGAGCTGACGGCGATCTGGAAGTCGGAGAAGACCCAGCTCGCCGGCTCGCAGAAGCTCAAGGAGCGTCTGGAGCAGGCGCGCATCGAGCTCGACGCCGCGCAGCGGCGCGGCGACCTCGCCAAGGCCGGCGAGCTCAAGTACGGCGTCATCCCGACGCTCGAGAAGGAGCTCGCGGCGTCGCAGGGCGGCGGCGCGGGCGAGCGCATGCTCAACGAGGAGGTCACCGACCAGGACATCGCGGGCGTGGTCTCGCGCTGGACCGGGGTGCCGGTCGACAAGATGCTCGAGGGCGAGCGCGAGAAGCTGCTGCAGATGGAGGCCACGATCGGCGGGCGCGTGGTCGGCCAGGACGAGGCCGTCGCCGCGGTGGCAGAGGCGGTGCGCCGCGCGCGCGCGGGGCTGCAGGACCCGAACCGGCCGATCGGCTCCTTCCTGTTCCTCGGGCCGACCGGCGTCGGCAAGACCGAGCTCACCAAGGCGCTCGCCGCCTTCCTGTTCGACGACGACCAGGCGCTGCTGCGCATCGACATGTCGGAATACATGGAGAAGCACGCCGTCTCGCGGCTGATCGGCGCGCCGCCGGGCTATGTCGGCTACGACGAGGGCGGCTCGCTCACGGAGGCGGTGCGCCGCCGGCCGTACCAGGTCGTGCTCTTCGACGAGGTGGAGAAGGCGCATCCGGACGTCTTCAACGTCCTGCTGCAGGTGCTCGACGACGGGCGCCTCACGGACGGGCAGGGGCGCACGGTGGACTTCAGGAACACGCTGATCGTCCTGACATCGAACCTCGGCTCGGAGCTGCTGGCCAGCCAGGCCGAGGGCGAGGACGTCGAGGCCGCCCGCCCCGCGGTGATGGAGGTCGTGCGCCGCGCGTTCCGGCCCGAGTTCCTGAACCGGCTCGACGAGATCCTGCTCTTCCGCCGGCTGAGCCGCAGGCACATGACGGGCATCGTCGAGATCCAGCTGCGGCGGCTGTCCAGGCTGCTCGAGGACCGCAAGATCGTCCTCGACCTCGACGAGGCCGCGAAGGCTTGGCTCGCGGAGACGGGCTACGACCCCGTCTACGGCGCGCGGCCGCTGAAGCGGGTCATCCAGCGGGAGCTGCAGAACACGCTGGCAAGCGCGATCCTGCGCGGCGACGTGAAGGATGGCGACGTGGTCGAGGTGCGGGTCGGGGCCAGGGGCCTCGACATCGCGCCGCGTCCGGAGGCATCGGCGCCGCGCCGCAAGGCCGGCTGAGGCTGGGACCCGGGCGCGGTAAGGCGAGGGGCCGGCGACGCCGCCGGCCCCCCGTCCGTCACATCGACAGCTGGCTGACGAACTTGGTGTTCAGGTAGGCCTCGAGCGCCTCGGTCCCGCCCTCCGAGCCGTAGCCCGAATCCTTGATCCCGCCAAACGGGACCTCGGGCAGGGCGAGGCCATGGTGGTTGATCGACACCATGCCGCTCTCGATCGCGTTGCCCACCGCGGTGGCGAGCTTCGTGTTGCGCGTGTAGGCGTAGGCGGCGAGGCCGTATTCGAGGCGGTTGGCCTCCGCGATCGCGGCGTCGAAGTCCTTGAACGGGCTCACCACGGCGATCGGCCCGAAGGGCTCCTCGTTCATGACGCGTGCGGAGAGCGGCACGCCGGTCAGCACGGTCGGCTCGAAGAAATAGCCCTTGTTGCCGATGCGCTTGCCGCCGGTCTCGACCTTCGCGCCGGACTTCGCGGCATCGGCCATGAAGCCCTCCATCGCGTCGATGCGGCGCGCGTGGCAGAGCGGCCCCATCGTCGTGGCGGGGTCCATCCCGTCGCCGATCTTCTGCGCCTTCGACACGGCGACGAACTTCTCGAGGAACTTCTCGTAGACCGGTTGCTGCACGAGGAAGCGCGTCGGCGCGATGCAGACCTGGCCGGCGTTGCGGTACTTGTTCGTCGACAGCACGCTCACGGCCTGGTCGAGGTCCGCGTCGTCGAAGATGATCGCCGGGGCGTGGCCGCCGAGCTCCATCGTCACGCGCTTCATGTGGCGACCGGCCATCGCCGTCAGCATCTTCCCGACCGCGGTCGAGCCGGTGAAGGAGACCTTGCGGATCACCGGGTGGTTGATGAGGTACTCGGATATCTCCGAGGGAACGCCATAGACCAGGTTGACCACGCCGTCCGGCACGCCCGCGTCGAGGAAGGCCTGGAACAGCGCGGCCGGCGCGGCCGGCGTCTCCTCGGGGCACTTCGCGATGATCGAGCAGCCGGTCGCGAGCGCGGCGGAGGCCTTGCGCACGATCTGGTTGATCGGGAAGTTCCAGGGCGTGAAGGCCGCGACCGGACCCACGGGCTCCTTGAGCACGAGCTGGTGGACGTTGGGCATGCGCGCCGGCACGACGCGGCCATAGGTGCGGCGGCCTTCCTCGGCGAACCACTCGATGATGTCGCCCGCCAGCATGGCCTCGATCCTGGACTGCGCCAGCGGCTTGCCCTGCTCGAGGGTCATGAGCCTGGCGATGTCGTCGGCGCGCGCGCGCATCAGGTCGGCGGCCTTGCGCATGACCTTCGCGCGGTCATAGGGCGAGACCTTGCGCCAGGCCTCGAAGCCCTTCCTCGCGGCGGCGAGGGCGCGGTCGAGGTCCTCGGTGCCGGCATGGGCGACCGTGCCGATCTGCTCCTCGGTGGCCGGGTTCAGGACGGGGATCGTGCGGCCGCTCGCGGCCGGGCCCCACTTGCCGTCGATCAGAAGCTGCGTGTTCGGGTACATGGCTGCTCCTCGAAGGGGATTCCCGCCTCTCGCGGGGCCGGGACCATGGCCCCGGCGTCCCCCGGATGCAAGCCTCAGCCCGCGCTCCACCCGGTCTTGAGCCGCGTCGCCTCGAGCCTGTAGATGCCCGTCGTCGACGGCCCCGCGGCGCCATTCGCCGCGAGGATATGCTCCGGCAGCGTCGCCGACACCGCGGCCGCGACGCGCTCGGCGGAGATGCCCTCCACGACGAGCACCCAGGGCGGGATGCCGGTCAGGCTGCCGCGGGCCTTCTTCTCGGCTGTCTCGAGCCGCGAGCCCGCCTCGTCGGTGAAGCCGAGATGGGCGCCGACGATGCCCGTGCGATCGAGGAGCGAGGGTATCGCCTCGCGCAGCAGGTGGCGGCGCAGATGGTCGCCGCGATCGGGCGCGGCGACGATGCGCAGCGTGGCGGCGATCCCGCCCTGGCCGATGCCCTGCGAGCCGGCGACGCGGCACAGCCCGCGGGTCACGTCGCGGAAATGGCGGACGGCGCGCTTCGTCCATTCCGTTGGCGCGTTGAGGCGGCCGAGATAGTCCTGGCCGACGAGGACCTCGAACGCGTCCACCTCGTACAGGTTGAAATACTCCTGTCCCTCTCCGCCGACGCGGACATAGCGCCGCCCCCGCCGGAAGCCCGGGATCCCGAGACGCTCGGGCATGTGCTCGCGATGGTGCCAGTCGAGGAACTCCTCGACGCCCTCTGGCGCGATGTCGTGCCATATCGCGACGAAAGCCTCGCCCGCCAGTCCGCTCATCGCCTGCTCCGATCGCCTCGTCGTGGGTTCAGTAGGTGGCGCGGCCGCCCGAGAGGTCGAACACCGCGCCCGTCGAGAAACTCGCCTCCGGCGAGCAAATCCACGCGACCATGGATGCGATCTCCTCGAGCTCCACGAAGCGCCCTGAGGGGATGCGCGACAGGATGTCGGCCCGCCGCGCGGCCGTGATCTGGCGTGCCATCGCCGTCTCCGCCGCGACCGGCGACACGACGTTGACGCTGATGTCCTCGGTCGCGAGTTCCTTCGCCATGCTCTTCGCGAGCGCCACCACGCCGGCCTTGGCGGCGGAGTAGGCGGCGCCGAGCGCCATGCCTTCCTTGCCCTGGATCGAGCCCATCAGGACGATCCGCCCCGATCGACCGGCGCGCGGCAGGCGCAGCATCGCCGTCGCCGCCGCGCGCGCGACGAGGAAGCTTCCCGTGAGGTTGACCTCGACCAGGCGCCGGAAATCCCCGGCGCCGAGTTCCGTCGCCGGGACGACGGGGCCGAGGATGCCGGCGCAGTGCACGACGCAGGCCGGCCGCGCGCGCGCCATCGCGGCGTCGACCGCCGCGCCGTCGGTGACGTCGACGTCCTGCGCGGAGGCGCCCGCGATGGATGCGCGGGCCGCCTCGAGCGCCTCGCCGCCGAGGTCCCAGAGCTCGACCGCGGCGCCGTCGCGCGCGAGCCTGGCGGCGCAGGCAAGGCCGATGCCGCCCGCGCCGCCGGTCACGACGGCCTTGCGCCCGCCCAGGTCGTGGACGTTCAAGCCGCCCTCCCGTCGTCGCGTGCTCAGCCGCGCGGCGCGTTGGGCACGAACTGGTTCGTGTAGAAGTCCTCCGCCTTCTGGTTGGTCTCGAGGCCCATGTACTGCTTCATGAGCTGCAGCGTGTCCGCCCAGTCGGCCGGGGCCATGAAGCCGATCGGCTTGCCCTGCGAGGCCTTGGACGGCATCAGGCCGATGCCGACCTTCAGCTGCTCGAGGCTGAGCTCGGTCTCGAGGTCCGACTTGACCTTCTGGCCGGCCTTGATCGACGCCATCGGGTCCGCGATCGCGGCCTCGAAGGAGCGCACGGTGGCCTTCACGAAGCGGCGCACGAGGTCGGGGTTGTTGCGGATCGTGTCCTCGTGGGCGTGGATCTGCAGGCCGACCGTGTTCACGCCGAAGGCGGCGTAGCCGAAATTGACCAGCGGCACGCCCTGCCGCGGCAGCGTGATCGACTGGTTGTCGAGGCCCGCCATCAGCGCCTCGACGCGCTTCTCGGCGACGGCGACGTTCTTGCCCGCACCCTCGACGCGCAGGATGCGGACCTTCTCGCCGTCGACGCCGTTCGCCTTCCATACCGCGGGCAGCAGCTGCAGCCCGGCCTCGCCGGGCGCCGTGGCGATCGTCTTGCCCTCGAGGTCCTTGAGCGTCTTCACGCCGGCGTCGGCGCGCACGCCGATCGCATAGGGCGAGGAGCTGGTGACCGACATCACGGAGCGGATCGGCGCGCCCTTGGTCGCGACGTTGATGACGCTCGGGCCATCCGACAGGCCGAACATGTCGCCCTTGGCGCCCACGGTCTGCGCCGCGCGCACCGAGCCCTGGCCCTCGCCGATCGTCAGGTCGATGCCCTCCTCGCGGTAGTAGCCGCGCTCGACCCCGAGATAGAACGGCGTGTGGAACCCGTAGAGGATCCAGTTCAGCCGGAAGGTCACCTTGTCCTGCGCGAAGGCGGTGGCGGCGCCGAGCAGCGCCGCAGCGAAGGCGCAGCCGGTCGTCAGGATACGCAGCATCATCGTCGTTTCCTCCCCTTGGATGAGTGGTCTCAGGTCGTGGCGGATCCGCCCTGCGCGCCGCGTCGCGACACGTGCCAGGGTATCGCCAGCCGCTCGGCGACCTCGACCGCGCCATAGAGGACGAGCCCCATCGCGCAGAGCACGAGGATCGCGCCGAAGGTCATCGGCGTGTCGAAGTTGTTCGTGTATTCCTGGATCTTGTAGCCGAGGCCCCGGTCCGAGGCGACGAACTCGGCCACGACCGCAGCCGTCGCCGCGAGCGCGGCCGCGACCTTGATGCCCGTGAACAGCGTCGGCAGCGCATGTGGCAGCCGCACCTTGAGGAAGATCCGCCACCCGCGCGCGCCAGTGGAGCGCGCGAGGTCCATGATCTCCGGGTCCACGGACTTGAACGCCGCGATGCTGCTGACCAGGACGGGGAAGAACGACAGCAGGAAGACGATCAGCACCTTCGAGGTGAGGCCGTACCCGATCCAGATCAGGAAGAGCGGCGCGACCGCGATCTTCGGCACGATCTGCAGGAAGACCAGCACGGGGTAGACGAGTTCCTCGAGGCGGCGCGAGAAGGCGACGACGAGTGCCAGCAGGACGCCTACCACGACCGAGGCGGCGAAGCCGACGAGCATCGACTGCGCCGTGAACATCGCCGCGTCGAGGACCACGTCCCAGCGGCGGGCCAGTTGGCGCAGCACCAGCGACGGCGCCGGGAGCAGGAATGGCTTGATCGCGAGCGCGTGCACCGCGCCTTCCCAGAATGCGACCGTGCCGCCGAGCCCCAGGGCGACGAGGGCGGGCTTGCGCAGGCGCGCGGCGATGGTCGTGGTCGCGTCCACTCCCCAAGTCCTTTTTGCAGTTGACGAAAGCGTATTGAGCGGAACACCGTTCCGTCAATGCGCATGATCGGTTCCACGCTCGCAAGGGCGGTCGACGTCATAGAGCTGCTCGCGGACTATCCCGATGGCGAGAGGCTGTCGGCGATCGCGCAGCGCCTCGAGCTCCCGAAGAGCGCGGTCCATCGCCTGCTCGCGCCGCTCTGCGCGAGCGGCTGGGCCGAACAGGATCCCGCGACAGGGCGCTACAGGCTCTCTCTGCGCTTCGCCGCGCTCGGCCGCAGGCTCTTCGATGCCACGGGCCTCCACGAGGTCTGCCAGCCGGTGCTTGAACGCCTCGCGCGCGACAGCCGCGAACTGGTGCGCCTCACCCTCGCGCAGGATGGCGGTCTCGGCTGGCTCTGCTCGGCACAGGGCGCGCCGCCGGGCCTGCGCTACGAGCCCGCGATGACCGGCCCCGTGGCGCTCCATGCGACGGCGAACGGCAAGGCCTGGCTCGCGACGCTGCCCGACGCGGAGGTGCGCAGGTTGCTGCGCGCGCGCGGCATGGCCGCCCTGACGACGCGCACGATCGTCGACGCCACGGCGCTGCTGCGCGACCTCGCCCTTGTGCGTCGCCGCGGCTGGGCTCTAGCGGACGAGGAGGCCGAGCCCGGCGTCGCGGCCGTCGCGGTCGCCGTCGGCGGCGGTGCGCGGGGGGGCAAGGCACTCGGCACGCTCTCGGTCGCCGGCCCCGTGGTGCGCATGCCGGCGGCGCGACGCCGCGAGATCGCCGCGGCGCTGGCGCGCGCGGCGGCGGATCTGCGCGACTGCTGGCCTCGCGGCGCGGTGGCGCCGGTCGCGGCGAGCGCGTGACGGGGGCCGCGATGCCCGCGAGCGACGGAATCTCGATCTCGCGCCTCGGCAAGACGTTCCGCCGCGATGGCCGCGAGACGATCGCGCTCCACGACGTGTCGCTGGAGATCGGCCGCGGCGAGTTCGTCTCGATCGTCGGGCCCTCGGGCTGCGGCAAGTCCACGCTGATGCGCATCGTCGCCGGCCTCATGGCGCCCGACGCCGGTGACGCCTCCGTGCTCGGCCGGCGCGTCGAGGGCCCGGTGACCGACCTCGGCATCGTCTTCCAGAGCCCGGTGCTGCTGGACTGGCGCGACGTGCTCTCGAACGTGCTGTTCCAGGTCGAGATGCGCGGGCTGGACCCAGCGGCCCATCGCGCGCGCGCAATCGAGCTGCTCCGCCAGGTCGGACTGGCGGAGTTCGCGGACCGCTACCCGCACGAATTGTCCGGCGGCATGCGGCAGCGCACGGCGATCGCCCGTGCGTTGCTGCATGATCCCCCGCTGCTGCTGATGGACGAGCCCTTCGGCGCCCTGGACGCGCTGACGCGCGAGCAGATGCGCATCGACCTCGAGGCGCTCTGGCTGTCGTCGCGCAAGACCGTCGTGTTCATCACGCATTCGATCGACGAGGCGGTTCTGCTCTCCGACCGCGTCGTCGTGATGTCGCCACGCCCCGGCCGCATCGAGCGCATCCTGGACGTCGACCTGCCGCGGCCGCGGGGCCTCGCCGCGCGTCGCGCGCCGCGCTTCGCGGAGCTGGCGCAGGAGATCACCGACCTGTTCCTCGCGCGCGGCGTTCTCACGCGGGGCGCGGCGGACGGCGCCGCGCCATGAGCGCGCCAGCGTCCCTTCGCGACGCCGCGGCACCGCTGCTCGCCGAGGTCGATTCCGTCCTCGCGCGCATGCCGGCGGATGCGCCGGCGGTCGTCGCCGGCGAATTGCTGGCCGCGCGGCGCGTCCTGCTCCATTCCGCCGGGCGGACCGGGCTGGTGCTGCGAGGGCTCACGATGCGGCTCTTCCATGCCGGGCTCGACGCGCACATGGTCGGGGACATGACGGCGCCGCCGGTCGGGCCGGGCGATCTCCTGGTCGTGAACGCGTCCACGGGCGACCTGCCCTCCGGCGCGGCGCACGCGGCGGCGGCGCGGGCCGCGGGCGCGCGCGTGCTCGTCATCGGCGCGGTCGCGAGCGGCGCCGCCTCGGACCTCGCCGACCGCTTCGTCCTGCTGCCCGGCCAGACGATGCGCGACGACATGACCGCCGCGCGTCCCTCGGCGATGCCGATGGGCAGCCAGTACGAGCTCGCGCTGGCGGTGTTCTGCGAACTCGTCGTGCTCGAGGCGATGCGCATGCGCGGGCTCGGCTTCGCCGACCTGCGCGCGCGGCACGCCAACCTGCTGTAGCGCGGCCGCGGCCGCGCCGCGTCAGCGCGATGCCGCGTCCTCGGCGAGCGCGGCCTGCGCCTCCACCTGTCCGGGAAGCTTCGCGGCCACGCGCAGGACCGCGGTCGCCCCGGCGAAGGCCTGGTCGATCCGCGCCTTCGCGTGGCGGAAGTTGACCAGGTCGACACCCTCGAGCTTGCGCCCCGTGGGGAACTTCACGCCCATCGGGTTCACCTGCGCGCCGCGCTTCAGGATCTCGTAGTGCAGGTGGGGGCCGGTCGACATGCCGGTCGAGCCGACATAGCCGATCACCTGGCCCTGGCGGACGCGGCTGCCTTCGGCGATCCCCGGGGAGAAGCGGCTCATGTGCGCGTAGGCCGTCGCGAACTCCGAGTTGTGCTTCAGCCGGACGTAGTTCCCATAGCCTCCGAACCAGCCCTTCTTCTCGACGATGCCGTCGCCGGCGGCCTGGATCGGGGTGCCGGTCGGAGCGCCGAAGTCGACGCCCTTGTGGAAGGCGCTGTAGCCGAGGATCGGGTGCGAACGGTTGCCGAAGCCCGAGGTGAGGCGCGCGCCGTCGATCGGCGTCTTGAGCAGCGCCTTGCGCACGCTCTCGCCCTTCTCGTTGAAGAAATCGGCGTGTCCGTCGCGGTCGGCATGGCGGTAGAGGGACAGGCGGCGTCCCGACAGCACGAGGCTCGCGAAGCGGATCTCGCCGGTCTTGGCGACCTTGCCGTCGCCGTCGACGAAGCGGTCGAAGAAGAGCTCGAAGGAATCGCCGGGCTGGACCTCGCGCTGGAAGTCCACGTCGAAGCTGAAAGCCCGGATCATGTCGACGATGACCTGCGCCGGAATGCCCGCGGCGAGCCCGGCCTCGTAGAGGCTGCTGCTCACATGGGCCATGGCGCGCGTCGGCTGCAGCGTCAGCTCCTTGTCGTGCTGGTGCGCGACGAAGCGCCCGCGGTCGTTGCGCGCAAGCCCCACGTCGCGATCGGCGCGCGCGGACATCCACGCCCCGAGCAGCGGCTGGCCCTCGCCCGGCAGCCCTGGCGCGAAGGTGAAGGTGATCTCCTGGCCCGGGCGAAGGCCGCGCAGGTCGTAGACGCTCGCCAGCGCGCTCACCGCCTCGTGGGCCTCGGCGCGCGGCAAGCCAAGGCCGAGCAGGATGTCCATGAGCGTGTCCCCCCGGCGCACCGCGACCACGCGCTGGGGATGGAGCGCGGGATGCGCCAGCGGATCCTCCGGCTGGATCGCCGGCACCTCGCGCGGGACATCGGCGGCACCGCTGGGTGCATCCGCATGCCCGGGAAGGGGGGCGACACTCCCATTGGCGCCTTCTGGCGGAATGGAATGCGCCGAACCACCAACCGGAGTGTCTCGCCCCGAATCAATCGCAATATCTTGCGGCGCGCTGGGCTCGACCGCCGATCCTGGCGAATGGGTCTGGGGCGAATCCCGGCGATCCGCGAGCACCAGGACGCCGGCAAGAGCAGCGCCGAAGACGCACAGCTTGACGGCGGCGCGGACGCGCGAAAAGCCCCGTCGTTGCTGCATTCCACCGACCATAGCGCCTTGCCAGATATGCTCGCGGGCGAAGCGCCGCTCGCCTCGGCTCGCCGAGCCATGCGCCCGCCGCATGAGCCATGCGCAGCATCTTCGAACAGGAGGCGCGGGGCAAGGTCTAACGCGGATTCATGCGGTTTTTCATCGCACTGCAGGAATCTCGAGGTCGGCCGAAAAAAGTTTTGACTCGCCTTGGGGCGGGGCGTATACACCGCCCCCTCGCCGACGGGCGGAACGCAAGAACCTCCGTCGGCGCGCTGTTTGAAAAGTGAACGATGAAAGGGATGCGCGGGCGGCGGCACGGGAGTTTCGTGCTCGCATGCAGCGCGCGTCTTCTAGAAGACAGCGTTCTTCTGGTCTCACCAGGCCAGCGGAACGCGCGTTTGTAATGACGAGTACGGGCTCGACAGTCGGTCCACGGACCGACCGTTAACTTGAGAGTTTGATCCTGGCTCAGAACGAACGCTGGCGGCATGCCTAACACATGCAAGTCGAACGGGCTGTAGCAATACAGTCAGTGGCGAACGGGTGAATAACGCGTGGGAACCTACCTCGGAGTTCGGAATAACCGCGGGAAACTGCGGCTAATACCGGATACGGCCTGAGGGCGAAAGGAGCAATTCGCTCCGGGAGGGGCCCGCGTCCGATTAGCTAGTTGGTGGGGTAACGGCCTACCAAGGCGATGATCGGTAGCTGGTCTGAGAGGATGATCAGCCACACTGGAACTGCGACACGGTCCAGACTCCTACGGGAGGCAGCAGTGGGGAATATTGGACAATGGGGGAAACCCTGATCCAGCAATGCCGCGTGGGTGATGAAGGCCTTCGGGTTGTAAAGCCCTTTTGGCGGGGACGATGATGACGGTACCCGCAGAATAAGCCCCGGCTAACTTCGTGCCAGCAGCCGCGGTAATACGAAGGGGGCTAGCGTTGTTCGGAATTACTGGGCG
>JBEGVV010000005.1:0-2570 GCA_041178225.1 Pseudomonadota bacterium
CGCCGATCCACAACCGGCTCTGGGACATCTACTCGCTCGTCGAGCTGCTCGCCGTCGCGCGCGGGCACCGCAACCCGTTCGGCGACGAGGCGGCCTTCGCGCGCGAGTTCGTCGCCGACCATCGCGCGCAGGCGCGCCAGCTGCGCGAGGACGCGAAGGAGCGTTTCCGCTCCATCGTCCACGGCTACATGTCGCGCGTGCGCCGCGCCGACGCGCGGCTGCACTTCCCCGGCCGCCATGTCGTGCGCCGCGGCGTCCCGCCGACGCCGGGCGAGCTGGCGCTGATCGAGCTCCTCGCCGGGCCGGTGCAGGAGCTCAACGCCCTCGCCCAGTCCAGCGTCCTGCAGGCGCTGGCGAGCAGCCCCGAGGCCTGCGCCGCGCAGCTCGACCGGATGGCCCGCAACGGCACCTTCCCCGCCGACGTCGCCGCCGCCTTCCGCGCCCGCGCGCGGCGCATCGGCACGACCGCCAAGCTCGCGGGCCTGCTCGCGATCGTCGAGGAGCTGCGCCGCGAGAAGCCCGCCGACTGGCGCCTGGTCGTGTTCACGCAGCGCCGCGAGACCCAGGCCAGCATCGTCGAGCGCCTGCGCGCGCAGGGCGTCGCGGTCGGCGTGGTCAACGGCGACACGACCGCCCGCAACGAGGAGACGCTGGCCGCGTTCCGCGCCTCGCCGCCGCGCCTGAACGCGCTCGTCTCGACCGAGGCCGGGTCGGAGGGCGTGAACCTGCAGGTCGCGAACGTCCTGGTGAACTACGACCTGCCCTGGAACCCGATGGTCGTCGAGCAGCGCATCGGCCGCGTCCAGCGCCTCGGCTCGCCGCATGCCAGCGTCGTGGTCCACGGCATCACCCTCGCCGGCACCTTCGAGGACCACATCGTCGGCCGGCTGATGCAGAAGCTGCAGATGGCCTCGCAGGCCATCGGCGACATCGACTCGCTTCTCGATGCCTCGGGCCTGGGCGGGGGCGAGGACGGTGGCGGCGAGGGCTTCGAGGACGAGATCCGCCGCCTCGTCCTCGCCTCGCTCGCGGGCAAGGACGTCGCCGCGGCGACGCGCGCGGCGGAGGAGAGCATCGAGCGCGCGCGCCAGGCCCTCGCCACGGAGGAGGCCGCCATCGACGGCATGCTCGGCGCGATGGACGCGGCCGCGATCCAGGGGCCGCGCGGCCCGTCCCTGCCACCGCCCGCGCGCTCGATGCCCGCGCGCGACTTCGCGCTCGCGGCCCTGCGCCTGCTTGGCGCGCGGCTCGAGGAACTGCCCTCCGGCGACGTCGCCTGCGCGTTCGAGGGGCGCAGCGAGGTGCTGCGCCTCGGCGACGCGCCCGCCGGCGATCCGCGCGTCGTCGCCTGCGCGCCCGGCACGCCGGCCTTCGAGCGGATCGTCGCGCGCATCGCCGCCTCAGGCCTGCACGACATCGCGGACGCCGATGCCGGTGCCGACCCGCGCGCGCAGGTCGAGGCCGCCTGCGCCGCCTGGGTCGCGGGCTTCGGCGGCAGCCTGCGCTCCGTGCGCGTGGCGGGCGTCCTGCGCGGCTTCGACGGCGAGGTCCTGGTGCAGGCGCGCGCCACCGTCGCGCACGACGCCTATGAATGCGTCGTGGCCGTCGCCTGCGCCGCGGCCGGGCACGTGGCCCGCGGCGGGCCGGACTGGCTCGACGCGCTGCCGCCGGTGATCGACGACCCGGGCACGATCGGCGTCTCGCTCGCGGCGGTGGCGCGCGGCGTCGCGCGCGACCCCAGCATCGCGGAGTTCCGCCGCTTCTACGACGAGCGCCGCGCGCGCGAGCTGCCCGGCGCGGGCGACGACCGGCGGCTCGCGCGCAAGCTCGAGGACGACTTCACGCCGCGCCTGCAAGGCACCATCGCCTCGATACGCGGCAGGATGCACCGCGTCGTCGAGGCGCGCGTCACCTACGCGCTCGCCGACGGCCAGGAATGCGCCTCCACGCTGCGCGTCGTGCCGTCGATGCCTGGCAGGCTGGAGGCCCCGCCGCTCGCCCCATGCGCGCGATCCGGCAGCATGGTCCCGCGCGACGCGCTCGCCGCATGCGCGGTGTCGGGCCTGCTCGTGCTGCCGGGGTTCCTCGTCGCGTCGGAGGACTCGGGCCAGCGCGCCCTGCCCGAGCACATGGGGCGCTGCAGCGTCAGCTCGCTGCGCGCGCTGTCGACCGAGCTCGAGGCGTCGTCGGCAAGCGGCCGCCTCGCGCTGCGCCGGCATCTCGTGTCGAGCAGCGTGTCGGGCCGGCGCTGCCTCGCGCAGGAATCTATCGCCGCGCGCGATGGCCGGCATTGCCTGGAGGCCGAGGCCACGCGCTGCGCGTGGAGCGGCCGCGCGCTCCATCCCGGCGACGCGCGGCGCTGCGCGCTGACCGGCCTCGCGATCGACGAGGCCTTCGCCACGCGCGGCGAGGTGCCGACGCTGGCACCCCTGCTCGACCTGCTCGAGGCGCGGCGCGAGGGCGCCGATCGCCGGCATGACTGGCCCGGCATCGAGAAGCGCGCCGCGGCCGCCATGGGTGGCAGGTGCGTCGTGAAGGCCGCGCTGGCCTCGCCCGACGGGAGCGTGCTC
>JBEGVV010000006.1:0-5138 GCA_041178225.1 Pseudomonadota bacterium
GCGAGGCGCGAGAGCGGGTTGCCGGACAGGCCCTCGATCGCGAGCGCCGCGTCGCCGCCGCGCGTCGCGCGTTCCGCCAGCGCGGCCAGGCGCGCACGGCCCCAGTCGCTGTCGAGCGCGACGGGCAGCGCCAGCGCCAGCAGGGCGGGGACGCCGAGAAGGACCGGCAGGAGGAGCGCGAGCCTGCGCATCAGAAGGCCTGCCCGATGCCGACATAGACGGCATAGCGGCTGGCGTTCGCGTCGGGCCTGATCGGCAGGCCGAGGTCGAGGCGGATCGCGCCGATCGGCGTGTAGTAGCGCACGCCGCCGCCCACGCCCATGCGCAGGTCGGCTGAACCCAGCGTGCGCGTGGCCGCCGCGCCGCCACCATCGGCGAAGAGCGCGGCGCCCCAGTTCCCGCCGAAGCGCTGGCGCAGCTCGACCGAACCCTCGAGCAGCGACAGCCCGCCCTCTGGCTGGCCGCGCGAGTCATGCGGCCCGATCGACTGGTAGGCGTGGCCGCGCACCGACCCGCCGCCGCCGGCGTAGAAGCGTCGATCGGCGGGCACGTCGCCGCGGTTGCCCGCCAGGATCGAGCCCGCGCCCGCGCGCAGCGCGAGCACGCTGCGGCCGCCGGTGCCGCCGAGGTCGAGATAGGTGCGCGCGGATCCGCGCGCGGAGGCGAAGCCGCCTTGCGTGTCGGTGAAGGACTTCGCGGGGGCGAGCGTGCCGCCGAGCCGCCAGCCGCGCGTCGGCTCGAGCCGGTCGTCGCTGCTGTCCCACTCGAGCGTGCCGGGCATCGAGACGAGGGTGTAGAAGCGTTCGTCGTCGCCCTGCACGACATGCGAGCGCTCGACGAGCCCGCCCAGGCTGGCGACCAGTTCGCGCGAGATCCGCCTCTCCACCGCCGCGCCGGCGAACATGGCGTCGCGGTCATAGGCGTCGAGCCGCTCGCGCACGGCGCCCGCGTCGAGGCGCAGCGACAGGCCCGGCGCGAGGAGGTCGGGCAGGCGCAGCTGCGCGTCGACGCGGCCGGCGAAGTCCTCGACGCTGTTGACGAAGAGATGCGAGAGCTCCGCCGAGAGGCGCAGCTGCTCGCCGCCGCCCAGCAGGTTGCGGTGCTGCCAGCGCGCGTTGAGCATGCCGCCCTCGTCGGTCGACCAGGCCGCGCCGAAGGCGATGCTGCGCGGCGGGCGCTCGACGACGTCGACATGGACCGGCACCCTGCCGCTGGCATCGGCGAGCTCGGCGGCGCGCACGCGCACGCTGGAGAACACGCCGGTCTGCGCCAGCGCGTCGCGCCCGGCCGCCAGCCGCCGGGGATCGAATTCCTCGCCCTCGGCCACGCCGAGCCTGCGGCGCACGAAGCCCGGGTCGGCGCGGCCGAGCCCGCCCAGCGAGATCGCGCCGAAGGCCACGCGCGGCCCCGGTTCCGCGACGAAGGCGACATCCATCGCGCGCGCGTCGTGGTCGACGAGGAGCTCGCGCCGCGCGATCCGCGCGAAGGCGTGGCCCTCGGCGCGCAGCGCCTCGCGCAGGTCGTCCTCGGCGGCGAGGATGTCAGCGGCCCGGGCCTGCTGCCCGGCCTCGAGCCGCGGCCGCGCGGCGCTGCCCGTCGGCAACCCGTCGATGGCGATGCGCCGCACGCGATAGGCGGGTCCCGCGGCCACGGTGATGTCGACGGGCACGCGCGCGGCGGGATCGCCGGCCTCGAGCGCGGCGGCGAGGCCCGAATCATGCGCCGGTCGCCCGGCGAGGTGCACGTCGACGGTCGCGCCGTAGAAGCCGAGGCTGCGCGCGGCGTCCTCCAGCCGCTCCGCGTCCTCGCGCGCGCGGGCGACCAGCGAGAAGCCATCCGCGGCGCCGTCGCGCGAGAGCCGCACCAGCGTCGAGACGGAGGAGATGGCGCGGTCGAGGGCGTCGTCGCCGCTGCCGGCGACATGCACCTCGTAGGGCAGCGCGCGCGCCGGGCCGGTGGCCGCGAGCATCCCCGCGAGCAGCAGGGCGAGGGCCGGGCGCCACCCCGCGCGCCCGGTGCCGCGGCCGCGGGCGCGGGGCGCCGCGCCCTGTCCTGGCTTGCGCTCGAGCATCGCCTGCGAAACTTGCACGTCCCAGCCTTTCGCGACAGGGTCCCGGGCGCCAGACCAAGCGGGGAAAGACATGAAGATCACGGCCATCCGCACGCTCGTCGTGAACGCGGAGATGCGCAACTGGGTTTTCGTCAAGGTCGAGACCGACCAGGACGGGCTCTTCGGCTGGGGCGAGGCGACGCTCGAGTGGAAGACGCGCGCCGTCGTCGGCTGCGTCGAGGACCTCGCGCCGCTGGTCGTCGGGCTCGACCCGCGCGACATCGAGAACGCCGTGCGCACCATGACCAAGCACGGCTTCTGGAAGCTCGGCGTCATCGGCCGCTCCGCGATCGCGGGCATCGAGCAGGCGCTCTGGGACATCTTCGGCAAGTCGGTCGGACTGCCGGTCTGGCGCCTGCTCGGCGGCAAGACCCGCGACCGCGTGCCGGTCTACACCCATCTCGGCCTCGGCAACATGCGCGCGGTCTATGACCAGAAGGAACGCAACCAGCTGCGCGACTACGTGCAGGAGGTGCTCGGCAAGGGCTACCGCGCCTTCAAGGTCCTCTTCCCGCTGTTCATGCACTACACGGCGGATTCGAAGGCGCTGGCCGGCATCGATGGCTGGATGCGCACGCTGCGCGAGGCGGCGGGCGACGACATCGAGATCATGGTCGACTTCCACGGCAAGCCGGCCTCGGTCGCGCTCGCCGTGCAGTGCATCGAGGCGCTGGCGCCCTACCGGCCGATGTTCGCCGAGGAGCCCGTGCAGCCCGGCGACGCGAACGCGATGCGCATGGTCTCCGACCGCACGCGCGTGCCGATCGCCACCGGCGAGCGGCTGATCGACCGCCGCGACTTCGAGGAGCTGTGCATGCAGCGCGCGGTGGCGATCGTGCAGCCCGACCTCTGCCATTGCGGCGGCATCTGGGAGGGGCGGAAGATCGCCGCGATGGCGGAGACCGCCATGATGGGCGTGGCGCCGCACAACCCGCTCGGGCCCATCGCCGGCGTCTCGGCGCTGCATTTCGACGTCGCGACGCCGAACTTCGTGATCCAGGAGGAGATGGTCGGCGCCGTGCCCTGGTATGGCGAGATCGTCCAGGGCCCGATCCGCATGGTCGACGGGTGCTGGCAGCTGCCGCAGGCGCCTGGCCTCGGCATCGAGGTCGACGAGCGCGTCGCCGCGAAGCATCCGTTCCGGCAGGAGCCCTTCACCTCGCGCGACGCCGTGCTGCCCGACGGCACGGTCGTCGACTGGTGAGGGCGGGCGCCCGATGACCGCGCTCGCGCGCCGCTCCTGGGTCCCCGCCGCCTGCGAGGACCTCGTCCAGTCGATCGCCGCGGAGGTCGCCGGCCGCGACGCCGCGGCGACCTCGGCGGAGATAGACCGCCTCGTCGCGCTGAACCGGCGCATCCACGAGCGCGACTGCGTCAACCTCAACCCCGCGACCAACACGATGAACCCGCGCGCCGAGGCCGTGCTCGGCGCCGGCCTCGGCCAGCGGCCGTCGCTGGGCTATCCCGGCGACAAGTACGAGATGGGGCTCGAGGCGATCGAGCGCATCGAGGCGATCTGCGCCGAGCTCGCCGCCGAGGTCTTCGCCGCGCGCCACGCGGAGATCCGCGTGGGCTCGGGCGCGCTCGCCAACCTCTATGTCTTCATGGCGACGCTCAAGCCCGGCGACCGCATGATCGCGCCGCCGCCTTCCGTCGGCGGCCATGTCACGCACCACCAGGCCGGCGCCGCCGGCCTCTACGGCGTCGAGATCCACCACGCGCCCATCGACGCCGCCGGCTACACGGTCGACGCCGAGGCGCTGCGCGCGCAGGCGCTGCGACTGCGGCCGCGGCTGATCACCATCGGCGGCAGCCTCAACCTCTTCGCGCATCCCGTGCGCGCGCTGCGCGCCATCGCCGACGAGGTCGGCGCGACGCTGCTCTTCGACGCGGCGCATCTCTCCGGCATGATCGCCGGCGGCGCCTGGCCGCAGCCGCTCGACGAAGGCGCGCATGTCATGACCATGAGCACCTACAAGAGCCTGGGCGGGCCGCCCGCGGGGCTCATCGTGACGCGCGACGACGCGCTCGCCGAGAAGCTCGACGCCATCGCCTATCCCGGACTCACCGCCAATTTCGACGCCGGCAAGACCGCCTCGCTGGCGATCACGCTGCTCGACTGGAAGCGCCATGGCCGGGCCTATGGCGCGGCGATGGCGGCGACCGCGCAGGCGCTGGCGCGCGAGCTTGCCGCGCGCGGCCTGCCGGTCTTCGCCGCGGCGCGCGGAGGCACGCGCTCGCACCAGCTCGCGATCGAGGCCGCGCGCTTCGGCGGCGGCCAGGCGGCGTCGAAGCGGCTGCGGCGCGCGAACATCCTCGCCTGCGGGATCGGCCTGCCGGTCGCGCCGGTGGAGAGCGACGCCAACGGGCTGCGCCTCGGCACGCCGGAGATCGCGCGCTGGGGGATGGGCGAGGCGGACATGCCCGAGCTCGCCCAGCTGATCGCCCGCGCGCTCGCCGGCAACGAGGAGCCGGAGGCCGTGGTCGCGGACGTCACCGCCTTCCGCGCGCGCTTCGACCGGCTGCGCTTCGTCGACTGACGCGGCGCCCCGGGCGGCGATCAGGCCAGCGCGAGGCCGCGCAGCGCCTGGCGGATCACGTCGTTCGAGCGCGACAGCACCATGATCTTCCACTCCGGAAGCGCGGGGTAGAACATCTCGCGCATGAAGGCGCGGATCTCGAGGCCCTGCGGCGAATGCGGGTCGCCGTGGTTCCACAGCCAGTTGTCGGCGCGGATCGACTTGAGGACGGCGCGCACGTCATGCGTGCCGTACTCGATGCCGCCCGCGGTGATGCGCGCGCCGGGCAGCAGCTCCAGCATGCGCTGGGCGAGCGTTCCGGGGATCGAGTTGGCGACATGCCCGCCCGAGGCCTTGCGCGCCGCCTCGAGGTCTTCCTCCGTCGGCGTCACGTGGTCGAACCAGTCGCGCGCGCGGCCCTCGGCGGCGGAGGCGCCGTAGATCATGTCGCCATGGCCCAGCGGCCCGAGGCCGGTGTGGTAGTCGATGACGCAGAGCTCCTCGACATG
>JBEGVV010000007.1:0-8149 GCA_041178225.1 Pseudomonadota bacterium
TCCTACTTCCCGCCGCCGAGCGCGTGGACGTAGACCGCCAGCATCTTGAGCGTCGCCTCGTCGAGGCGGCCGCTCCATGCCGGCATGGCACCGGCGCGCGCATTGGCGATCGAGCGCACGACGCTCGCCCTGTCGCCGCCGTAGAGCCAGATGCGGTCGTCGAGGCGCGGGGCGCCGAGCTCCTGGTTCCCCTCTCCCTTCTCGCCATGGCAGGCGACGCAGTGCTCGGCGTAGAGCGCCGCGCCCGCCTTCGCGCCCGGCCCGGCCGCGCCGGAGAGCGACAGGACGTGGTCGGCGACGGCCTCTATCTCCGCCGGCCTGAGGATCCCGTCGGCGCCGAAGCGCGGCATCTGCGAGGTACGGCTGCGGTCGTCGGCGTTGCGGATGCCGTGGCGGATCGTGTGCTGGATGTCGGCGAGGCTGCCGCCCCAAAGCCAGTCGTCGTCCGCCAGGTTCGGGTAGCCGGTGGCGCCAGCGCCGCCCGCGCCGTGGCACGGCGCGCAATTGTCCGCGAAGACCTGGCGGCCACCGGCGAGCGCGAAGTTCAGGAGCTCGGCGTCGCCGCGGATGGCGCCCAGCTCCGCCTTGTCGATCCGCGCGACGAAGCCGGCGCGCTGCCCGCGCTGCTCGTCGAGGCTGCGGGAGAGTTCCGCGCGGCTCCAGTACCCGAACCAGCCGTCGATCCAGGGCAGCGACGGATACAAGGCCATGTAGCCGAAGGCCCAGATGACGGTGACGTAGAACAGGTTCACCCACCAGCGCGGCAGCGGGGTGTTGAGTTCCCGGATGCCGTCCCACTCGTGGCCGGTGGTGTCCCGGCCCGTGACGTCGTCCTTCTCGATCTTCGTCGGCATGGCGGCCTCCGGCCTCAGCGCTCGTCCAGGGGAATGCGGCCCCGCTTCTCGAATTCCGCGCGGTTCGACGGGCGGAACGCCCAGGCGACGATCGCGAGGAAGGTCAGGACGGCGACCACCGTCCAGGAGCTGCGGAGGACCTCGTAGAAGGCATCGACCTGCATGGCCGGCTCCTATTGCCGCAGGTCGGCTGGCGACAGCTCGGTGAAGCGCACGAGCGTGCCGAGCATCTGCAGGTAGGCGACGAGCGCGTCCATCTCGGTCAGCGCCTCGTTGCCCGCGTTGAACTTCGCGACGACCGCCTTCGGGTAGCGCCGGAGCAGGCCGTCGGTGTCGGCGTCGGGATCGGCCTGCGCGGCGAGGTCGGCCGCCGCGCTTGCGACCATCTCGTCCGTGTAGGGCACGCCGACGACGCGCAGCGCCTTCAGGTGGTCGGCCACGTCCGCCGCCTTGAGCGGACGCTGCGACAGGAAGCGATAGCCGGGCATGATCGACTCCGGCACCAGCGCGCGCGGGTCGTTCAGGTGCTCGACGTGCCAGTCGTTCGAGTACTTGCCGCCGACGCGCGCGAGGTCCGGCCCGGTGCGCTTCGAGCCCCACTGGAACGGCCGGTCGTAGATGCCCTCGGCCGCCAGGCTGTAGTGGCCGTAGCGCTCGACCTCGTCCTTGAAAGGGCGCACCTGCTGCGAGTGGCAGAGGTAGCAGCCCTCGCGGACATAGATGTTGCGGCCCATCAGCTCGAGCGGCGAGTAGGGGCGCATCCCCTGCACGCGCTCGATCGTCGACTCGACGGCGAAGAGCGGGATGATCTGCACGAGGCCGCCGATGGAGATCGTGACGAGGGTCAGGATCGCCAGCAGGACGACGTTCTTCTCGATGACGTGGTGGCGGAAGGACATGGCTGCCTCCTTCAGGCGCGGGCAGCGGCCATGGCCGGGGCGCGCGGCGCCTCGTCCGCCGCCTCCCCGCGCATGGTGCGCCACAGGTTGTAGGCCATGACCAGCGAGCCGGCGACGTAGAGCAGGCCGCCGAGCGCGCGGATCGCGTAGAACGGGCGCATCGCGACGACGGTCTCGACGAACGAGTACTGGAGGAAGCCCAGCTCGTCGTAGGCGCGCCACATCAGCCCCTGCATGATGCCGCTCACCCACATCGCGGTGATGTAGAGGACGATGCCCAGCGTCGCGATCCAGAAGTGCCACGCGACCAGGCGCTGCGAGTAGAGGCGCTCGCGTCCCCAGAGCACGGGCACGAGGTAGTAGAGCGTGCCGAAGACGATGAAGCCGACCCATCCCAGCGCGCCGGAATGGACGTGGCCGATCGTCCAGTCGGTGTAGTGGCTGAGCGCGTTCACCGCCTTGATCGACATGACCGGCCCCTCGAAGGTCGACATGCCGTAGAAGCCGACGGCGGTGACCGAGAAGCGCAGGCCCGCGTCGGTGCGCAGCCTGTCCCAGGCGCCGGCGAGCGTCATGATGCCGTTGATCATGCCGCCCCAGCTCGGCATCCACAGCATGATCGAGAACACCATGCCCAGCGTCTGCGCCCAGTCGGGCAGCGACGTGTAGTGCAGGTGGTGCGGGCCGGCCCAGATGTAGAGGAAGACCAGCGCCCAGAAATGGACGATCGAGAGCCGGTAGGAGTAGACCGGCCGGCCGGCCTGCTTCGGGATGACGTAGTACATCATCCCGAGGAACCCCGCGGTCAGGAAGAAGCCCACCGCGTTGTGGCCGTACCACCACTGGATCATCGCGTCCTGCACGCCCGCATAGGCCGAGTAGCTCTTCGCGCCGAAGGGCGAGACGGGGATCGACGTGTTGTTGACGATGTGCAGGACCGCGATGGTCAGGATGAAGCCGAGCAGGAACCAGTTCGCGACGTAGATGTGCGGCTCCTCGCGCTTGAGGATCGTGCCCATGAAGGCGACGAGGTATGCCACCCACACGATCGCCAGCCAGATGTCCGCGTACCACTCGGGCTCCGCGTATTCCTTGCTCTGCGTGATGCCCAGCAGGTAGCCGGTCGCGGCAACGAGGATGAAGAACTGGTAGCCCAGGAACACGAACCAGCCGAGCGGCGCGCCGCCGAACAGCCGTGCGCGGCAGGTGCGCTGGACGATGTGCAGCGACGAGCCGATCAGCGCGGTGCCGCCGAAGGCGAAGATCACCGCCGATGTGTGCAGCGGCCGCAGGCGGCCGAAGGTCGTCCACTCGAGGTCGAGGTTGAGCGCCGGGAAGACCATCTGCAGCGCGATCACGAGGCCGACCGTGAAGCCGACCACGCCCCAGAAGACCGACATCGCCATGAAGGCGCGCGTGACGTCGTCGACATAGTCGGGCGTCGACGCGGCGGACGGCCCCGCGTTCCTGGCAACCACAGACATCCGAACCCCCGTGCTGGTTTCTCGCTCGCCGCGGAGGGAATCCATTCGCGGCGTGTGGATATGACCTCCGGGCGCCAGCCGTGCCCATGCGACAGATTGGCCCGGTGCGCGCTTGCCGCAGCGACCCTTTGCCGCATGGGCCGCCCCGCGCGTTGCGTTCAAGGGTCGGGGCAGGAAGACGCAGGAGGAACGCCCATGGCCGAGACGCTGTCCGTTTTCGCGGGGCCGAGCCCGGGGATCCGCAGGATCGAGATCGACCGTCCCTGGGCCTGGCTCGCCGCCGGATGGAACGACATGGTCGCAGCGCCACGCGTGAGCCTTCTCCACGGCGCGATCATCTCCGGCGCGAGCATCGCCCTCGCCGCGACGCTCCTCGTGGTCGACATGCCGTGGCTCCTGCTGCCGATGGCAGCGGGGTTCTTCCTGGTCGCGCCGCTCGTCGCGGTCGGCCTCTACGAGACCAGCCGGCGCCTCGAGGCGGGAGAAGCCGCGACGATCGCGGGCGCGCTCGGCGCCGTGCGCCGCCATCTCGCGCCGCTCGCGAACCTCGGCGTCGTCCTGATGCTGCTGCACCTCGCATGGGTGCGCATCGCGACGCTGCTCTTCGCGCTGTTCTTCGACGGTGCGCATCCAGGCTGGGGCACGATCATCGACACGGTCTTCTTCTCGCCCGCGAGCCTGCCCTTCCTCGCGACGGGTTGCCTCGTCGGCTTCGTCCTGGCCTGCGCGGCCTTCGCGATCGGCGCCGTGTCGATCCCGATGCTCATCGACCGCGACGCCGGCGTCTTCCCGGCGATCGTCACGAGCATCGCGGCGGTGCGCCTCAACTGGCGGCCGATGGCGCTGTGGGCCGCGCTGATCGTGGTATTCACCGTCGCGGGCATGGCGACGTTCTTCGTCGGGCTCGCGGTCGCGATGCCGCTGGTCGGCCACGCGACCTGGCACGCCTATCGCGACCTCGTCGTCCCCGTCAGGTGACGAGGCGCAGGGCCATCGACAGCAGCAGCGCGGCGCTCGCGAGCATCGCGACCGTCGAGAGGACGGCGAACAGCCGCGCATGGCGTCGCGCGAAGAGCGCTCCGGCCCAGCCCGCGGCGAGGAGGCCCGGCGCGGTGCCGAGCGCGAAGGCGGCCATCGCCACCGCGCCCGCGGCCGCGCCGCCCGCGGCCGACGCCGCGGCAAGGGCCGCGTAGAGGAACCCGCAGGGCAGGAAGCCCAGCGCGACGCCGAGCGCGTAGCCGCGCCAGCCGCGCGGGTCCGCCATCAGGTCGCGCGCGACCTGGGGCGGCGCGGAAGGCAGCACGCGCGACGCGATGCGGTCGAGGAGCGGCAGGCTGCGGCCAACGGCGCGCGCGAGCATGCTGGCCGCCGCGAGGCAGAGCAGCAGCGCCGCCAGGATCCGGAAGCCCGGGAGGTTGGCGACGAAGCCGACGAGGCCCGCGCTGGCCGCGCCGAGCGCCGCGTAGGTCGTCGCCCGGCCGAGCTGGTAGGGCAGCAGCGAGGCGCCGCGCAGCCGCGCGAGCATGCCCGGCCCCTTCCCCGCCCGCGCCGCCGCCACGGCACCGGCCTGGGCCACCACGAAGGGCCCGCACATGCCGATGCAGTGGGTCACGCTTCCGCCGAGGCCCATGAGCAGCAGCGCGCCCGCGAGGGCGGCCGGGTCGACGGCGAACGAGGCGGCCGCGCTCACGGCGGCGTCGCCTCGATGGCGGACTTCAGGTCCGCGAGGTCGGCAGGCTTGCTCAGCAGGCGGCATCCGCTCGCCTGCGCCTCGCGCAGCCGGGCGGGCGACGTGTCGCCGGTGAGGATGATCGCGGGGACATCGCGGCCGAGGACCTCGCGGATGCGCGCGAGCGCGTCGAGCCCGGTGCTGGTGCCCGGCAGCCTGTAGTCGGTGACGACGCAGCGCACCTCCTCCGGCGCGATGCCCTGCAGGATCGCGTCGAGGCCCGCGACGCTGGCCGCGGACAGGGTGCGGAACCCGATCGCGCGCAGGCCAGCCTCGAGCCCGGCCAGCACCATCGGGTCATCCTCCACCAGGACGACGAGCCTGCGGCCGCCCGCGGCGGCAGCGGCGGCGCTCTCGCCGCGCGTCGCCCCGGCGCCGACCCCATGGCCTGCGACGACCTCGAACATGCTGCCGTGCCCGACCCGCGAGCGCACGCCGACGCGATGGCCGAGCAGCTCGCAGAGGCGGCGCACGATGGCGAGGCCAAGGCCAAGGCCCTTGCCGCGCTCGCGGGCCGGGTTCTCGAGCTGGCGGAACTCCTCGAAGATCTCGCCGAGATGCGCGCTGGAGATCCCGCGGCCCGTGTCCCAGACCTGAAGGGCAATGCCGTCGCTCCGGCGCCGGCACCCGACCAGGATGCGACCCTGGTCCGTGTAGCGGATGGCGTTGACCACGAGGTTGCGGAGGATGCGCTCCAGCAGGAGCGGATCCGTGCGCACGACGACCCGCGTGGGGACGAAGTCGAGGCCCAGCCCACCGGCGGCGGCCTGCGGGCGCAGCTCGTCCACGAGCTTGGCCAGGACAGGCCCGACCGCGACCTCCGCCAGCCGCGGCTCGACGATGCCCGCATCGAGCCGGGATATGTCGAGGAGCATCTCCAGGAGGTCGCGCATCGCGGCGAGCGCCCGGCCGAGCTGCTCGAGCGTCTCCGACACCTCCGGTTCGTCGACCTCGTCGCAGGCAAGCTGGTGGAAGAGGAGCGCGCTCTGGAGCGGCTGGCGCAGGTCATGGCTCGCGGCGGCGAGGAAGCGCGTCTTCGCCGCGAGCGCGCCCTCGGCGAGCCTTTGCGCGTCGCCGAGCTGGTGCAGCGTGGCAAGGCGCTGCGTCACGTCCTCGAGCGTGACGAGGACCCTGCCGTGGCCGCGCTCGAGGAGCTGCACGTCGGCGACGAAGCGCCTGTCGGCCCCGAGGCTGAACTCCAGGGCGGAAACCGTGCGCGCGCCCTGGCGCGCGGCGGCGACGGCCTTGGCGAGGACCGGGACGGCACCTGGCGCCAGGGCGCCGAACGGCGTGCCCGGGACGCAGCCGGCATCCTCGGGGAAGGCCGCGCGATAGGCGGCGCTGGCCGCGAGCACCTTGTCGTCCGGGCCGAGCAGGAAGGCCGGCAGGCGCTGCGCGTCGAGCATGTCGTTCGCGAGCTGCAGCGCGTCGGCGATGCCACGCTCGGCCCGCCAGCGATCGACGACAAGGCCAAGCATGCTCGCGATGGCCTGGAGGAAGCGCTGCTCCTCGTCGTCGAAGCGCTGCCGGTCGCCGCGGTGGACGATGAGCACGTGCGGCGTGAGGCCGCCGAAGGCAACGGAGACGCCGCCGCGCACGCGGGCGTCCGGAAGGCCGGTGAGCTTGCCGGCGGGCACCGGACCCAGCCCGAAATCGCCCGCGCCGCGACCGCCGACCGCGAGGGGGACGGCCATGCCCTCGGCCCCGATCTCGAGGATCGCCGCGACGTCGGCGTCGAACTGCTCGGCAAGCCGGCGCACCACGTCGCCGAAGAAGGCCTCGCGCGTCGCCTGCGACAGGGCGACCCGGCTCAGGTCGGCGATCACCGCCTCCTGCCGCGCCCGGGCCGCCGTCGCGATGCCCGCGCGGACGGAGGTGGTGATGTCCGTGAACGTGACGACGACGCCCTCGATGCGGTTGTCCTCGGTCCGGTAGGGCAGCACGCGACGCACGAGGACCGTGCCGTCATGCGCCGCCACCTGCGCTTCCACGGGTATCAGCGCCTTCATCACGCGCGCGATGTCGTCGATCAGGCCCGGGTCGTCGAACTTGCGCGCGACGTCGGTGATCGGGCGCCCGACGTCGCTCGGGATGAACGAGAAGAGGCGCACGGATGCGGGCGTGAAGCGCTTGATGCGGCACGCCTCGTCGAGGAAGACCGTGGCGATCTCGGTGCTGTTGAGGAGGTTGCGCAGGTCGTTGCTCGTCACCTCGAGCTCGGCGACCTTCTCCTGGAGCTGCGCATTGACGGTGGTGATCTCCTCGTTCAGCGACTGCAGCTCCTCCTTCGAGGTCTCCAGCTCCTCGTTGGTCGACTGCATCTCCTCGTTGATCGACGTCACCTCCTCGTTGGCCACGGCGAGCGCCTCGTTGGCCGCCGCCAGCTCCTGGATCGAGCTCTCGAGGTCGTCGCGCGTGATGCGCAGCTCGCGCTCGAGGCGCGCGACCAGCGGCTCCTGCATCGTGGCGGCGGGCTCGGCGTCGCCAGGGCCGGAGACCGGCACGAAGGAGACGGCGAACAGGCTCTCCGACGATGCCCTGCCACCTCGCACCGGCAGCACGACCAGGCGCACGAAGCGCGCCCGGCCCTCGCGCCCGGTCCTGACGCGTTCCACGACGACCCGCGCATTCCCCTCGCGGGCCTTGTCGAGCGCATGGCGCAGCTGCATCCGCAGCTCTCCGCCGGTCATCGCCAGCAGCTGCGCGCGGGGCTCGCCGGTCGGGATGTCGAGGACGTCGCTCGTGCTGCCGTGGAAGAACAGGACCTGCGCCCTGTCATCGACGAGCACGGAGGGTGGCGCGAACTCGCCGAGCAGCGCCTGGCGCAGCGCGTCCGCCACGGGCCGCCCCTCCGCGCCGGCCGGCCTCGGCGACGCCGATGCCCAGGGAAGCGCGGCATGGCCGACCGCCATGGCCACGGGCGGCCTGCGCACGCCAGCGCGCCGGAACAGCCGGTGCTTCGCCGACACCGGCTCGAAGAGGCCCTCCGCGGCGGAGGTCGTCTCCGCGCTTCCGAGGAAGAGCATGCCGCCGGGATTCAGCGCGAAGTGGAACGTCGCGACCGCGCGCTTCTGCGCCTCGGCCTCGGCGTAGATCAGCACGTTGCGGCAGGTGACGAGGTCGAGCTGCGAGAACGGCGGGTCGCCCAGCAGGTTCTGCCGGGCGAAGACGACGACGTCGCGC
>JBEGVV010000008.1:0-11821 GCA_041178225.1 Pseudomonadota bacterium
CAGAGCGCGAGCGCGTTCGCCTCGGTCCCGCCGGACGTGAAGACCACGGAGCGCGCGGGCGCGCCGACGAGCGCGCCGACCGCCGAGCGCGCATCCTCGACCAGCCTGCGCGCCTCGCGGCCGAGGCCGTGCACCGAGGACGGGTTGCCCGCGCGCCCGATCGCCGAAACCAGCGCCTCGCGCGCCGAGGCGCGCATCGGCGCGCCGGCGTTCCAGTCGAGGTACAGGGTGTCGGCCACGTGGCGTCGCTCCGGGAGGCTCAGCCCGCCGCCTGCGCGGCCAGCGGTGCCTCGGGCTCGTGCAGCATGACCTGGCTGGTGCCGAGGATGCGGCGCGCGATGACGTCGGCGATGGTGACCGAGCTGAGATAGAGGTGGATCTGGTTGCCCAGCTCCTCCCAGAGGTCGTGGGTCAGGCAGCGGCTGCGGTTCTGGCGGCAGCCCGACGGCGAGCCCGGGGCGCAGCGTGTCGCGCGGATCGGCTCGTCCACCGCGAGGATGATGTCGGCGACGCGCGTCTCCGTGATCGGGTGGGCGGGCAGGTAGCCGCCGCCCGGGCCGCGCACGGAACGCACGAGCCCGCCGCGACGAAGCTTGGCGAAGAGCTGCTCGAGGTAGGAGAGCGAGATCTCCTGGCGCTCGGCGATGTCCGCGAGCGCGACCGGCTGCCCCTTGCTGTGGGTCGCAAGGTCGACCATCGCCATCACCGCGTAGCGGCCTTTTGTGCTGAGCTTCACGATCCATCTCCCTTCGCTGCCCTCGGTCTCGCCGCGCCCAGAGGACCCGGCCCCGGACGCCTTGCGGGAAGCAGCCGCCAAGGGCGTCCCCGGTGGGAGCCGGCACCGGGCCGGATTTGCGGCGGAGGCCGAAAATCCTTGCAATCCGGCAACATAGCTTCCTACCTTCCGGCGCCTTCCGGTACGCGGGAGATCCCGCGGACCGGGCGGCCGACCTTCCCGGCCAGCGTCCCGGCAGGATATAGTTGCCCGAGTAAACCGGTCAAGAAAGCCCCTGAAATATGCCATTCCACGAGGGGCAATTGACCTACGAACGGCATCGGGTATCCGAGAGGCGACGTGCCGTCCTCCTGCGGGTTCGGATAAATGCCTGAAGTGATCATCAACGGCGCCGAGGGGCGCCTCGAGGGCCGCTACTCCCCCGCGAAGAGCGACCGCGCGCCGGTAGCCGTGCTGCTGCACCCGCACCCGCAATATGGCGGGACGATGCACAACAAGGTGGTCTTCACCCTCAACCAGTGCTTCCTGCAGGCCGGCTTCGCGACGCTGCGCTTCAACTTCCGTGGCGTCGGCCGCAGCCAGGGCTCCTTCGCCCGCGGCGAGGGCGAGCTCACCGACGCGGCCTCCGCGCTCGACTGGATCCAGACCTACAACGCCAACGCCTCGGCCTGCTGGATCGCGGGCTTCTCCTTCGGCGCCTGGATCGGCATGCAGCTGCTGATGCGGCGGCCGGAGATCGACCGCTTCATCGCCGTGGCGCCGCCGGCCAATGTCTACGACTTCGGCTTCCTCGCCCCCTGCCCGTCCTCCGGCCTGATCCTCCAGGGCGACAAGGACGAGATCGTGACCGAGGAATCCGTCCAGAAGCTCACCGAGAAGCTCGGGCGCCAGAAGGACATCGTGATCGACTACAGGGTCATAAAGGGCGCCAACCACTTCTTCACGGACCGGCTCGACAAGCTGTCCGCGTCGGCGTCCGACTACCTGGCCGCCTCCGTCAAGCCGGGCGCGATCGCGCGCGCGCCGGGCGTCAGGCTCAAGCGCTGAGGACGCGAGGCGCCCGTCGCGGCGCCCTCGTCCGCTTCGTCCGCGGGACAGCAAGCACATGACGACCTATCGCTCGGACCTGCTGCGCATCTTCCAGGAGCGCGGCTTCATCCACCAGGTGACCGATCCCGAGGGCCTCGACGCGCTCGCCGCGCGGCGCGAGGTGGTCGGCTACATCGGCTTCGACTGCACCGCCGACTCGCTGCATATCGGCAGCCTCGTGCAGATCATGATGCTGCGCTGGCTGCAGGAGACCGGCCAGCGCGCGATCGCGCTCATGGGCGGAGGCACGACGCGCGTCGGCGACCCGTCCGGGCGCGACGAATCGCGCAAGCTCCTGACCGACGAGACGATCGCCGCGAACCTCGAGGGCATCAGGCGCAACTTCGACCCGTTCCTCGACTTCGCGGGCGGCGGCGGCGGCGGCAAGCCGGCGGTGATGATCAACAACGCGGACTGGCTGGACGAGCTGCGCTACATCCCCTTCCTGCGCGACATCGGCCGGCACTTCTCGGTCAACCGCATGCTGACGATGGATTCGGTGCGCATGCGGCTCGAGCGCGACCAGCCGCTGACCTTCCTCGAGTTCAACTACATGCTGCTGCAGTCCTACGACTTCGTCGAGCTGGCGAAGCGCCATGGCTGCAACCTGCAGATGGGCGGCTCCGACCAGTGGGGCAACATCGTAATGGGCGTCGAGCTCGGCCGCCGCGTCGCCGACGCGTCGCTCTTCGGCATGACCACGCCGCTGATCACGACCGCGTCGGGACAGAAGATGGGCAAGACCGCGGCCGGTGCGATCTGGCTCTCGCCACACAGGCTCGCGCCCTACGACTACTTCCAGTTCTGGCGGAACACCGAGGACGCGGACGTGGGCCGCTTCCTCCGGCTGTTCACCGCCATGCCGCTCGACGAGGTCGCGCGGCTCGAGGCCCTGCGCGGCGCCGAGGTCAACGAGGCGAAGAAGATCCTGGCCTTCGAGGCAACGCGCATGCTGCACGGGGAGGAGGCCGCGGGCCGCGCCGCCGAGACGGCCCGCCAGGTCTTCGAGCAGGGCGTGGCCGGGGGCGAGCTGCCCGCCATCTCGCGCCCGCGCGCCGAGCTCGAGGCCGGCATCCCGCTCCACCGCCTCGTCGCCGAGGCCGGGCTCGCGAAGTCGAACTCCGAGGCGCGGCGCCTCGCCGAGCAGGGTGGCGTCAGGCTCAACGACGCCCCCGTCTCGGACCCGAACCGGCTCGTGGGGCTTGGCGACGTCGGCGCCGATGGCGCCATCAAGCTCAGCGCAGGGCGCAAGCGCCACGCGCTCGTGCGTCCGGCCTGAGCGTCAGCGCCCCTCGGAACCGGCCGGCGGGCCCTGCGCGGCGGGCGGCGCCCCGCCCTCGAAGATGCCGAAGATGTTTCGCAGCACGCCCGGCGCCAGGGCGGAGAGCGGGTTGATCGCAACCTCCGGGCTGGCGCGCGGGCCCTTCAGCGAGTAGCGCGCGGCGAACAGGCCGGGGCCGAAGAGGATCTCGCCGACCACAGGTATCCTGCCGAAGAGGGAGTTGATCGCGTTCGCGGGCACGATCGTGCCCTCGAGGTCGATGCGATCGCCATCGAGGTCGATCCTGCCCCGCGCCTGGATCCCGAGCGCGGGACCGCTCGTGCGCAGGTCGCGTATCTCCAGCTCGCCGTCGCGCAGCAGGCCGCGCGCCTCCGCGCGGTCGAAGCCGAGGCCCTCGCCGCGCAGCGTGTCGAGGATCCCGGTGAGCAGGGCCGCGGCGAGGAAGCGCGCGACCGCGGGCTCGTCGACGAGCCTGTAGTCGCGCACCTTCGCCTCAAGCGCGAGCGGCCTGTCGGGCAACGACATGTCCGTCGCGCCCGACACCTCGAGCTCCCCGCCGACGACCTTGTCGGTGATGCCGAGCGCGGTGAACGTCGCGCCCGCATTCGCCGAACGCCCTTGGAGGCGCGCGCGCCCGGAGGGATCGGTGGAGAGCTCGAAGGAGAACCGGTCCTCGCGCCCGTGCCGGTCGGCGCCGGTCGCGGCGACCTGGGCCCGCTCCCAGCGCGCGCCACGGTCGCCGCGGAAGGACACGCCGGTGATGGCGCGGTCCGGCGCCAGCCAGACGCGACCGAGCTGCGCCTCGATGGAGAGCCGCGGCCGCGCCGGATCGGGCGCGGAGGCAGGCCCGCCCGTCTCGACCTCCGAGAGGTCGAGCGCCGCGCCGGTCAGGCGCACCCGCCATCCCTGCCCCTCGCGCGCGGCGGCGAGCCGCGCGTTGGTGCGGCCGACGCGCAGCCGCTCCAGGTCGACGCCCTGGATGGTCCTGCCATCGGCGCCGATCGACACGCGGCCGGAGATGTCGGCGTCCCCGGCGGCGATGCGCAGGTTGCGGATCTCCTGGATGCGGCCCCGCAGGATCGCCAGCTCGAGGCGCGCGCTTCCCGCGACGCCGGCCGGCTTCTCCCAGGAGAATTCGGGCACGGAGAGCCGCGCGCGCTCCAGCCCGGCCTCGAGCCTGAGCTCCGAGGCACCGTTGCGCCGCGCCACGAACTCGATGGCGAGCGGCAACGGCCCCTCGACATGCGGCGAGACATCGAAGCCCAGGATGGCGAGTTCGCCGGCGGGCAGCGTGCCGCTGGCGCGGATGCGCTCGCGCACCGGGTTGGAGGGCTGGAAACCGAGCGCGTAGTCGACCTCCACGGGCGTGCGGCCGAAGACGAGGCGGCCGGCGGCCGACAGGCCCTTGTCGTCGAAGCGCGCCGAGATGTCGCCGTCGCGCGCATCCTGGCCGAGCGCCGCGCGACGCAGCGAAAAGCCCTTCGCCTCGGCCGTCCCCGAGACGGCGACCTGCTCCACCTTCAGGCTCTCGACGAGGGGAAACGCGAAGCGCGCGCGCGTCGTTCCCTCGCCGCCGAAATCCGCTGGGTTCATGCCGACCTGGCGCATCAGGCCGAGCGGCTGGTGGTCGAGCAGCTGCAACTGCTCGCGCAGGGGCCCGCGGACCGACACGCGGATGTCGGCCATCTCGACATCCGTGTCGAGCGCCGTCAGGAGCGCGCGCGCCTCCTCCACCCGCAACCCGCCGACGCTGCCGGAATGGGTCGACACCTCGACGCGGGGCAGCGACAGGATCGCGCGGCCGTCGACCCCGGCGACCCTGGGCATGCCCGGGATGTAGCCGACGCTGACGCCGCGGAAGGCCACGGAGCCGGAGAAGGAACGCAGCCGCGCCGGGTCGCCCGGCGCCGGCTCGAGCGCGAGGTCGAGGATCGTCTCGTCGACGATGCCAGAGGAGAGGTTGGCCACGATCCAGCGACGGGCCTTGGGCGCGATCGGCAGGGGCCAGTAGCGGGCGACCGCGTCGACCGGGACCGAGGCGATCCGCACCTGGCCGGAGAGGCGCGGGCCGGGCTCGTCGAGCGTGCCCTCGCCGGAGAAGGCCACCAGGCCCCCGCCGGGAAGGAGCAGCTGCGCGCCGTCGATGCGGATGCGCCGCGTGGCCGGCGCGTAGGAAAGGCGCGCGGAGGCGCCGGCGATGTCCGCGGGCGAGGCGAAGAGCGTCGGGTCGGAGAGCCGCCCACCCGGGCTCGAGAGCGAAAGGGTCGCGTCGAGGACCTTGCCCGCGCCGTCGATGCCGATGGCGAAGCTTCCATCGAGCGGCATGTCGATGCCGGCAAGCCGCTCGGCGCCCGGGACGAGGTCGGCCGCCAGGTCGGCGACCAGCGCGGGGGCGACGCCGGAGAAGAAGACCTCGACGCTGGTGCGCGGGTCGCCCTCGACCTGGCGCGCCGAGGCGGAGAGCAGGACCTCGCGCTCGCGCCGCACGAGGGTCATCGCCGCGTCGAGCCGCGTGGCGCCCTGCAGGCGGCTGACATGGATGGAGGCGTCCCGGGCGCGCCAGACCGTGCGCGATGGAAGGTCGACGAATTCGAGTTCCGCGCCGTCGACGAGGATGTCGACGAGCGTCCCGCCCTCGACATGCCCAGCCGCGCCACCCTCGCGCGGGCGCAGGGCCTCGGCGAGGGGATGCGCGCCGCTCGACTCTCCCGCCACGCGGACGACGCCGTCGTCGCCGCGCTCGAGCCGCAGCGAAGGCCCGGAGACGCGGATGCGCGCCGGCGCGATGCGTCCGCGCAACAGCGCCTCGCTGGACAGGCTGATCCAGGCCTCGGCGAATTCCGCGACCTTGCCGCCGCGCGGCCCGTCGATGCGCAGCCCGACGGCCCGGATATCGAGCCCACGCTCCCAGCCGGCCCAGGCGAGCTGTACATCCGCGAGTTCGACCGCGTAGCCGGGCAGGCTCTCCTCGACCGCCTTGTCGAGGAAAGGCCGCAGGAACCCGACCGAGACGGGCCCGTCCGACAGGCGCCACGCGCCGAGCCCGGCCGCCGCGATGGCCGCGAAGGCCAGCACGACGAGCCCCTCGAGGACGACGAGGGCGACGCGGTGGAACATGGTGGCGAGCATACAACGCGGGACCGCTTGACGTCCGTCCCGCCGTCGTCGCAATTGCGGGCGATGCCGACCATCCATCCGGACCTCGCCGCGGCCTCATGGCCCGCGCCCGCGGACCCGCAGGCCGCCACCCGCGGCATGGAGGGCCTGGCCGCCGAGCTCTCCGCCGCCGGCGAGGAGGCCGACGCGCTCGGGCGCGCCATGCGCTCGCCCGAGGGCGAGGCCGCCCTCGCCGCGCTGTTCGGCAACAGCCCCTTCCTGACCAATTGCGTGCATCGCGACCCGGCCTTCGCGGCGCGCCTGCTGCGCGAGGGCCCCGACGCGGCCCTCGAGGCCGTGTTCGCGGCCATGTCGCGCGACGCCGCCGCCCGCACCACGGGAGACGACCTGTCCCGGTCGCTGCGCATCGCGCGCCGTCGCGCGGCGCTGGCGATCGCGGTCGCGGACATCGCAGGGCTCTGGCCCCTCGCCCGCGTCACGGCCGCGCTCTCGGGCTTCGCGGACCGCGCGATCGGGCTCGCGGTGGCGGACCAGCTGCGCGCCCTCGCCGCATCCGGCGCGATCGCGCTCGCGGACGAGGAGGCGCCCGAGCGCGGCAGCGGCCTGGTGGTGCTGGGCATGGGCAAGCTCGGCGGGCGCGAGCTGAACTACTCGTCCGACGTCGACCTGATCGTGCTCTACGACCTCGAGCGCGTGCGCGCCGCCGACCCGGACACGCTGCAGAAGAGCTTCGTGCGCCTCGTGCGCGGCGTGGTGAAGCTGCTCGAGGAGCGCACCGGCGACGGCTACGTGCTGCGCACCGACCTGCGCCTGCGGCCCGACCCGGGCGCCACGCCGCTGGCCATGTCGACGGACGCGGCCGAGTTCTACTACGAGACGCTGGGCCAGAACTGGGAGCGCGCCGCGATGATCAAGGCGCGGCCGGTCGCCGGGGACATCGAGGCGGGCGAGTCCTTCCTCGCGCGGCTGCGCCCCTTCCTCTGGCGCCGGCACCTCGACTTCGCCGCCGTCCAGGACATCCACTCGATCAAGCGCCAGATCCACGCCCATCGCGGCGGCGAGGAGGTCACCCTCGCCGGCCACAACATCAAGGTCGGGCGCGGCGGCATCCGCGAGATCGAGTTCTTCGCCCAGACGCTGCAGCTGATCTGGGGCGGGCGGGACCCGACGCTGCGCATCCGCGCGACCTGCGCGGCGCTCGCCGCGCTGGCCGGGGCGGGCCGCGCTGACCCCGCGGCCGTCGCCGACCTCGAGCGCTGCTACGACGTGCTTCGGCGCCTGGAGCACAGGCTGCAGATGATCGCCGACCAGCAGACGCAGACCCTGCCCTCGGACGAGCAGGGCATCGCGCATCTCGCGACGTTCATGGGCCATCGCGACGCGGAGGAGTTCGCGGAGCGGACGCTGGCGACGCTCAGGACCGTCGAGCGCCACTACGCGCGCCTGTTCGAGGAGGCGCCCGAGCTCGGCGGCGGCGGCGGCGGCAACCTCGTCTTCACGGGCGCGGAGGACGATCCCGGCACGCTGCAGACGCTCGCCGGGCTGGGCTTCACGGACCCGCCCGCCGTCGCGCGCCAGGTCCGTGCATGGCACCACGGGCGCTATCGCTGCATGCGCAGCTCGCGGGCGCGCGAATTGCTCACCGAGCTGATGCCGGCGCTGCTCGGCGCCCTGGGCGCGACGCCGGATCCCCAGGCCGCCTTCATCAACTTCGACCGGTTCATGTCGCGCCTGCCGGCAGGCGTGCAGCTCTTCTCGCTGTTCCACGCCAACCCGCAGCTGCTCGGCTTCGTCGCCGAGATCATGGGCGGCGCGCCGCGGCTCGCCGACCAGCTGAGCACCCGCGCGGGACTGCTCGACCTCGTGATCGCGGAAAGCTTCAAGCGCGAGCCGCCGGGCCGCGAGGCCTGCGGCGTCGAGCTCGCGGCGGCCCTGTCCCAGGCGCGCGACTTCCAGGACACGCTCGACATCGTGCGCCGCTGGCGCGCCGAGCGCGCCTTCCAGGTGGGGGTCCAGCTGCTGCGCGGCGCGCTCGGCGCGGGCCGCGCCGGAGAGGCGCTCGCCGACATCGCCGACGCGACCCTGGTCGCGCTCAAGCCCGCGGTCGAGGCCGAGTTCCGGCGCCAGCACGGCGAGGTCGCGGGCGGCGAGTTCGCGATCGTCGCGCTCGGGAAGCTGGGGAGCCGCGAGATGACGGCGACCTCCGACCTCGACCTCGTGCTGCTCTACGACGCGCCCGAGGGCGCCGCCTCGGATGGCGAGAAGCAGCTGCCGGCGCCGCAGTATTTCCTGCGGCTCGCCACGCGCTTCGTGAACGCGGTCACGGCGATGACGCCCGAGGGCTCGCTCTACGAGATCGACACGCGGCTGCGCCCCTCCGGCACCAAGGGGCCGATCGCGACGAGCCTCGCCGGCTTCCGCCTCTACAACCTCGAGGACGCCTGGACCTGGGAGCACATGGCCCTCACGCGCAGCCGCGTCGTCTCGGCGAGCGACGGACTGCGCGCGCGCATCGAGGCGACCATCGCCGAGGTGCTGCGACGCGCACGCGATCCGGCGCGCACGCTGGCTGACGTTGCGGAGATGCGCCTTCGCATGGCGCGCGAGCGCGGGCAGGCCGCGCGCTGGGACGTCAAGAACCGGCGCGGCGGCATCATCGACGTCGAGTTCGCCGTTCAGGCGCTGCTGCTCCTGCACGGCGCGCGCGCGCCCGGCGTGCTCGTCGCCTCCACGCGGCGCGCGCTCGACGCGCTGGACGCCGCGGGACATGTCGATGGATCGGACGCGCAGGCGCTGCGGCGGTCCTTCGACCTGTGCTCCGCGGTGCAGGCCGTGCTGCGCACCGCGATCGACGGAGCCTTCGACCCGGCGGCGCTGCCGCCCGCCCTCCTGGCGGGGCTTGCGCGCGCCGCCGGGGCGCCTAGCTTCGACGCCCTCGGCGCCGCGCTCGACGAGGCGTGCGCCGCGGCCATGTCGGCGTTCGAGCGCATCGTCGCGCCCGGCGCGGCGGCCGGATGAAAACGCGAGCAAGGAGGAGCACGGCGATGGCCACTCTCGAGATCGGCGACAAGGCCCCTGACTTCGACCTGCCCGGCGACGGCGGGAAGAAGGTCAAGCTCTCCGCGCTCAAGGGGCGCGCGGTGATCGTCTACTTCTACCCGAAGGACGACACCCCGGGCTGCACGAAGGAGGCCTGCGGCTTCAACGAGGCGCTCCCCGACTTCGGCAAGGCGAAGGCCGAGGTGATCGGCATCAGCCGCGACAGCGTCGCCAGCCACGACAAGTTCGCGGGGAAGTACAAGCTGCGCTTCCGCCTCGCCTCCGACGAGGACGGCAAGGCCTGCGAGGCCTACGGGACCTGGGTCGAGAAGAGCATGTACGGGCGCAAGTACATGGGCATCGAGCGCGCCACGTTCCTGGTCGACGCCAAGGGCGTGGTCCGCGGCATCTGGCGCAAGGTCAAGGTGCCCGGCCATGTCGAGGAGGTCCTCGCGGCCGCGCGGGGGCTCTGAGCGCCGTGGCGGCGCGCGAGGGCCATCCCGGCGCGCGCGACCTCGTCGCCTGCCGCGATCCGGACGAGGCGCTGGCGCGGGTCCAGGCGCTGTACGCCGCGGCCGCGGACGGCATCCGCGCGCGCCTCGCACGCTTCGCGGCCGGCGCGCGCGAGGCCGATCCGCCAGCCGCCTCCTATCCCTATGTCGGGATCGACGTGCCGGCGGGCGCGCTCAACATCGACGCGCGCGTCGCCTATGGCGCGGCGCTGGACGCGGGCAGCTACGCCAGCACGCTCACGCGGCCAGACCTCTTCGCCCCCTACTACCGCGACCAGTTCAGGCGGGTCGTCGCGCACCACGGCGTCGAGCTGCTGGTGGGGACGAGCGACCGGCCGATCCCCCTGCCCTTCGTCGCCGAGCGTGCCGTCGAGGGGATCGCCGAGCCCGACATCCGCGCGCTGCAGCAGGTCTTCGCGCTGCCGGACCTGTCGCGCATCGACGACGCGATCGCCAATGGCGCGCACCGCCCGGCGCCCGGCGCGCCGCGGCCGCTGGCGCTCTTCACGGCCGAGCGCGTCGACTACTCGCTGCAGCGGCTGCGCCACTACACCGGCACCGACCCCGCGCATGCGCAGCGCTTCGTGCTGCTGACGAACTACCAGCGCTACGTCGAGGCGTTCCGCGCCTTCGCGCTGGAGCGCGTCGCGCGCGGCGACGGCTACGACGCGTTCGTCGAGCCCGGTGGCGCCACCACGCGACGTGGCGCGGGCGGCGCGCTGGAGACCGATGGCACGCCGGCGGCGCACCTGCCGCAGATGCCCGCCTACCACCTCGCGCGGGCCGACGGCGACGGCATCACGCTGGTGAACATCGGCGTGGGGCCGTCGAACGCGAAGACGATCACCGACCACCTCGCCGTGCTGCGGCCGCATTGCTGGCTGATGGTGGGCCATTGCGCCGGCCTGCGGCGCAGCCAGTTCCTCGGCGACTACGTGCTCGCGCATGCCTATGTGCGCGACGACCACGTGCTCGACCGCGACCTGCCGCCGGAGATCGCCGTGCCGGCGATCGCGGAGGTGCAGGTGGCGCTGCAGCAGGCGGTGGAGGGCGTGACTGGCCTCGCCGGCGTCGAGATGAAGACGCGCATGCGCACCGGCACCGTCTTCACCACGGACGACCGCAACTGGGAGCTGCGCCATGCCGGCCTGTTCGAGCGGCTGAACCAGGCGCGCGCCATCGCGGTCGACATGGAGTCCGCGACCATCGCGGCGAACGGGTTCCGCTTCCGCGTCCCCTACGGCACGCTGCTCTGCGTGTCGGACAAGCCGATGCATGGCGAGATCAAGCTGCCGGGCATGGCGAGCCGGATGTACCGGGAGCGCATCGACCAGCACCTTCTCGTCGGCATCCGCGCGCTCGAGCTGCTGCGCGAGGGCGGCGTGGAGCGGCTGCACTCGCGCAAGCTGCGCAGCTTCGACGAGCCGCCCTTCCGCTGAGGCGCGCCTACTCGATGTCCTCGACGCGGGTCGGCGCGCCCTTGAGCCGGCTCATCAGCGAGGCGCGCAGGAACGGGTCGATGTCCCCGTCGAGCACGCCCTGCGTGTCGGAGGTCTGGTGCCCGGTGCGCAGGTCCTTGACCATCTGGTAGGGCTGCAGGACGTAGCTGCGGATCTGGTGGCCCCAGCCGATGTCGGTCTTGGCGGCATGCAGGGCCTGCGCCGCCGCCTCGCGCCGCTGCAGCTCGGCCTCGTAGAGCCGCGCGCGCAGCATCTTCCAGGCGCGGTCGCGGTTCTTGTGCTGCGAGCGCTCGGTCTGGCACGCGACGACGATGCCGCTGGGCATGTGCGTGAGGCGCACGGCGCTCTCGGTCTTGTTGACGTGCTGCCCGCCGGCGCCGGAGGCGCGGTAGACGTCGATGCGCACGTCGGACTCGTTGATCTGGATGTCGATCGAGTCGTCGACCACCGGGAAGACGCCGATCGAGGCGAAGGAGGTCTGGCGGCGGGCGTTGGAGTCGAAGGGCGAGATGCGCACCAGCCGGTGGACGCCGCTCTCGGTCTTCAGCCAGCCATAGGCGTTGGGACCGCTGACGCGCAGCGTGGC
>JBEGVV010000009.1:0-8267 GCA_041178225.1 Pseudomonadota bacterium
GCTGCGCCGCCACGCCGGCTACGACCACGGCTACTACTTCATCCAGAGCTTCGTCGCGGACCACCTCGCCCACCACGCCCGCCAGCTCGGCTGAGCGCGCGAAGCCCCTCTCCGGCACCACACCTCCCCGCCGCCGCGCCACCCCTCCCATCCGCGCAAGCGCGGACGGGAGGGGAGCTAGCCTGGCTCCTCCCCCGGCCGCGCGGCAGCGCGGGTGGGGGAGGTGGCGCGCGCCGCGAGGCGCGCGACGGAGGGGGCATGCGTTCCGTGCCCGGCGCAGCCTCGCCGCTTGCGTCCTGCCCAGGTCGAACCGCGCGCTAGCCGCGATGGCGCGGCTTCAGGCGCTGCGCGAGAAGCTTGTCGACGCGCCTGCCGTCCATGTCGACGACCTCGATGCGCCAGCCCTCGACGTCGACATGCTCGCCCGCCGCGGGCACGCGCTTGAGCGCGTAGAGCACGAGCCCCGCGAGCGTGTGGTACTGGCGATCCTCCGGCAGCGCGAGGTGCAGCAGCTCGGCAGCCTCCACGACGTCCATCGCGCCGTCGAGCAGCCAGCTGCCATCCTCGCGGCGCGTCGCGGGCGTGGCGCCGGCCTCGGCGCCCGGGGGCGCGGCGAAGTCCCCCGCGATGGCCGACAGGATGTCCATCGCGGTGACCAGCCCCTCGAAATGGCCGTATTCGTCATGCACCGCCGCCATGCCCAGCGGCGTGGCGCGCAGCCGCTCAAGCGCGTCGAGCGCGTCGAGCGTGTCGGGGATCACGGGTGGCTGCTGGAGCAGCGCGCGGACCTCGAGCGGCCGTCCGTCGACCAGCGCGTCGAGCATGTCCTTGACGTGCAGGACGCCGACGAGCCGCTCGGGCGAGCCGTCGCAGACCGGCAGCCTTGCATGCGCGCTCGTGCGGATGCGCGCGCGGATCTCGGCTTCGGTGGCGCCGACGTCGATCCAGTCGATCTCCATGCGCGGCGTCATCACCGCGCGCACCGGCCGGTCGCCAAGGCGCATGACGCCGGCGATCATCCGCCGCTCCTGCGGCTCGACGATGCCCGCGCTCTCCGCCTCGGCGACAAGGGCGCGGATCTCGTCCTCGGTGACGCCCGAGGCCGCGTCCCCGCCCGCGCCGAGCGCGCGCAGCGCGAGCCTGCTGGCGCGCGACAGCAGCGCGACGAAGGGCGCGGCGGCGCGCGACAGCACGGCCATGGGCCCGGCGGCGACGCAGGCGATCGCCTCGGCGTTGCGCAGCGCGATCTGCTTGGGCACGAGCTCGCCCGCGACCACGGACAGGAAGGTGATCGCGCCGATCACGGTCCCGTAGCCGGCCGCGTCCGCGGCGCCCTCGCCGAGGCCGAGCCCGCGCAGGAACTCCGACAGCTGCCCGCCGAGCGAGGCGCCGCTGACCGCGCCCGCGACGATGCCCACGAGCGTGATGCCGATCTGCACGGTCGACAGGAAGCGACCGGGATCGGCGTTGAGCTCCAGCGCCAGCGCGGCGCCGCGCCTTCCGGCATCGGCCATCATCTGCAGCTTGCCGCGCCGCGACGACACGACGGCGAGCTCGGACATGGCGAGCATCCCGTTGAGCAGGACGAGGGCGAGGACGACGAGCAGCTCGGCGAGAAGCATTGGTTCCTTTCCGGGGGGCGATGGCGCTCAGCGCCCGTGGTCGAGGCCGTCGTCGGGGTCGGCGACGCCGCGGCGCCAGCGATCGGCCGCCATGCGCGCCAGCCGGACGAGGATCTGCCGGCGCCGCGCGGGCGCGAGCGGCGCGGGACCGGGGGCGGGCGGGCGCAGCGCATGCGCGCCATGGCCGTCGCAGACCAGCAGCCCCGCATCGGCAGGCAGGATGGCGACCGGGAAATCGGGCCCGACCGCGAAGGCGAAGAGGTCGCAATGCTCGAGATAGGCGCGCCACTTGCGGTCGGCGCGGAAGTCGGCGACCGAGGACTTCACCTCGGCGATCAGGATGCGCCCGCCCTCGTCGATGCCCATGACGTCGGCGCGATGCCCGGTGGCGAGCGGCACCTCGGTCAGGCAGCGCCAGCCCTCGCGGTCGAGGCCGCGCATGAGCCCGCGCGCGATGTCGTCGGCGGCGAGCCTGCGGTCGAAGGAATCCGGTCCCTGGTCCATTGTCTGCCCGGGCGACCATAGCATGGCCGCGCCCGCCGCATGCGGCGCCCGCCGGGGCCTTGCCGGGCCGGGGGCGATGGGCTAATCCGCGACCATGCGTTTCCTGCTCGTCGAGGACGATCCCGAGGTCGCGCGTTTCGTGGTCAAGGGCCTCGCCGAGGCGGGCCATGTCGTCGAGCTCGCGCCGGACGGGCGCGAGGGCCTCTACCGCGCCACCGGCGAGGCCTTCGACGCGATCGTGGTCGACCGCATGCTGCCGGGCGCCATGGATGGCCTGTCGATGGTCGAGACGCTGCGCCGCGCGGGCAACCAGACGCCGGTGCTCATCCTCTCGGCGCTGGGCCAGGTCGACGAGCGCGTGCGCGGCCTCAAGGCCGGCGGCGACGACTACCTCACCAAGCCCTTCGCCTTCTCCGAGCTGCAGGCGCGGCTGGAGGCGATCATGCGCCGCGGCAGCGCCAAGGCGGTCGAGACGGTGCTGCGCGTCGCCGACCTCGAGCTCGACCTGCTCTCGCGCGAGGTCCGCCGCGCCGGCCGCAGGCTCGAGCTGCTGCCGCGCGAGATGCGGCTGCTGGAATACCTGATGCGGCACGCCGGGCAGGTGGTGACGCGCACGATGCTGCTCGAGGCGGTGTGGGACTACCATTTCGACCCGCAGACCAACGTGATCGACGTCCATGTCAGCCGCCTGCGCCAGAAGCTCGACAGGGGCTTCGCGCGACCCCTGATCCACACGATCCGCGGCGCGGGCTACAGCCTGCGCGCGGATCCCTGACGCGCACGGCCGTGCTGCGCTCCACGGTCCTGCGCCTCGCGGTCGGCTACGCCGCGCTCTTCGCGGGCTCTGCGCTGCTGCTCGCCGGCTACATCTACTGGACGACCGAGCGCTATTTCGTGCGCCAGACCGAGAAGACCGTGGTCGCCAGCGCCGACGCGCTGCTCGAGCGCTTCCGCGGCGGCGGCATCCCGGCGCTCGCCCGCGCGATCGAGGCGCGGCTGGCCGACGAGGCCGACGACGACGAGATCGTGGCGCTGGTCGACGAGTCGCGCCGCGTCGTCGCGGGCAACCTCGAGGGCGCGCCCGCCGAGGCGCGCGCGACCTGGTTCGACCTCGAGATCCTCCGCCGCCCCGTCAACTCGACGGCACGGATGCTGCGCCTGCCGGTGGGCGAGGCGCATGTCCTCTATGTCGGCCGCGACAACCAGGTGCGGCTCGACATGCGCAAGGTCGTCGCCGACTCGCTCGCCTGGTCGATCGCGATGACGGTGGCGCTGTCGATCCTCGTGGGTTTCCTCGCGCGCCACCTGCTCGCGCGCCGGCTGGCCCGCATCTCCGGCGTCGCAGACCGCGTCGTGCTCGGCGACCTCTCGACGCGGGTGAAGCTGACCGGGGCGGGCGACGAGTTCGACCGGCTCTCCGGCGACATCAACCTGATGCTCGACCGCATCTCGGAGCTGATGGACGGCGTGCGCCAGGTCTCCAACGCGATCGCGCACGACCTGCGCACGCCGCTGGCGCGGCTGCGCGGCCGGCTGGAGGCCGCGCTGCGCGATTCGGACTCGCCGGTGCGCTTCCGCGCCACCGCCGAGGCGGCGCTGCAGGAGCTCGACCAGGTCGTGCGCATCTTCGAGGCGCTGCTGCGCATCGCCGAGATCGAGGCCGGCCATCGCCGCGCGGCCTTCGCGCCGGTCGACGCCGCGGCGCTCGCCGCCGACGTCGCGGAGCTCTACCAGCCGCTCGCCGAGCAGCGCGGCCTCGCGCTCGAGGCCGGGCTCGCGCCCGCGACCTGCACGGGCGATCGCACGCTGGTGGCGCAGGCGCTGGCGAACCTCGTCGACAACGCGATCAAGCACGCGCGGCCGGGTGGCCATGTCCGCGTGCGCTCGGCGACGCGCGAGGGCAACGTCGAGCTGGTCGTCGAGGACGACGGGCCGGGCATCCCCGAGGGCGAGCGCGACAAGGTCGTGCGGCGCTTCTACCGGCTCGAGCCCAGCCGCGGCACGCCCGGCAGCGGGCTCGGCCTCAGCCTCGTCGTCTCGGTGGCAAGGCTCCATGGCGGCCGGCTCGAGCTCGAGGACGCGGCGCCGGGGCTGCGGGCGCGGCTGGTGCTGCCGGCCAATGCATGAGGGGGAAGGGAAGCGCGCGATGACGGCAACGACGACACGCCCGGCCGGCGACCTGCACGCGGTGCGCGTGGCCGGGCGCCCGATCCCGGACGGGATGCTGGGGGCGCTGCACGAGGTCGAGGCGGCCGAGGCGCTGGCCGCGCCCGCCATGCTGGCCGCGTCCGTCGCGCGGCATGGCCACGTGCTGGTGCGCGGCGGCCTCGACCGCCAGGCCGTGCGCGCGGCGCGCGAGGAGGTCTTCGCGCGCCTCGCCGCGGTGGGCGAGATCGCCGAGCCTGCCGCCGCCGGCGTCGCGACCGGGACGAGCCGGCGCGCCGAACTCCATCCGGACGCCGGCGCCTTCTGGCGCGGCGTGTGCGAGGGGCCGCGCCTGCGCGCGGTGTCGCATGGCGCGGGGCTGGGCGCGCTCGCCGCCGCCATCCTTGGCCGGCCTGCGATCGCCTTCGACTTCCTGTGGCTGCGCACGATGGTCGGTGGGCGCGCGAGCCCGCTGCATTTCGACCATGTCTACATGAACCGCGGCTCGCCCGACGTGCTCACCGCCTGGATCCCGCTCGGCGACGTGCCGCCGGAGGCGGGCCCCATCCTCTTCGTCGAGGGCTCGAACCGCTTCGAGGACGTGGTCTCGCGCTATCGCGGCCTCGACGTCGACCGCGACGCCATGCCCGGCTCCTTCCCCGAGGACGCGATCGGCTTCGCGTCGGCGCGCGGCGCGCGGCTGCTGACCTCGTCCTTCGCCGCGGGCGACGTGCTGCTCTTCGACATGTTCTCGCTGCACGGGTCCTGCGATAATGTGATGGAAGGCGGGCGCGTCCGCCTGTCCTGCGACGTGCGCTGGCAACCGGCCGCGGACGCGCGCGACGACCGCTGGTTCGGCGATCCGCCGCCGGGCCACGGGGGACGCGGCTATGGCGGGCTCAACGGCGCGCGGCCGCTGGGAGAGGCTTACGCGGCGCGCTGACGCGCCCGCACGGGAGGGGACGATGAGGGAACTCGCAGACCTGAAGATCGGCTGCACGGCCAACGGCACGACGCACCAGGACACCAACATCCCGGACATCGCCACCAAGGTCCGGATGATCAAGGAGTCCGGCGCGTTCGACTACATCGACCGCTCGCCGCCGGACGAGGAGTTCCGCGACCTGCTCAAGGCCTCGGAGAAGCACGACCTTCCGGTGCTCGCCAGCGGCTGGTTCTACACGCTGGGCCGCGACGAGACCCTGTTCGAGCAGAACATCCACAAGGGCCGGCTGCTCGGCTCGCGCGTGCACAACGTGCAGGTCATGACCAACCACGCCGACGGCCACGTGCTGTCGGACCAGGAGGTCGCCGACTTCTACATGCGCGCGCACGACTTCGGCATGCGCCACGGCGTCGTGCCCTGCTTCGAGGTGCACGTGAACATGTGGTCGGAGCATCTCGGCCGCGTCGAGAAGGTGGCCGCGCTGGTGAAGGCGCGCGGCGTGCCGTTCAACATGACGCTCGACCACAGCCACGTGATCTTCAAGATCGACAACCCGAAGGAGCAGCTCGTCCAGGGCATGAAGGCCGACGTGGACTCGGGCGCGCTCGTCCTCGACCCCTCGAAGCCCGGCAACGTCGCGAAGAGGTGGATCGATTCGAACTTCGTCCACCACGCCCATGCGCGCGCCGCGGTGCCGGCCAACCCGGTCAACACCTGGGCGAAGCATCCCGATGGCAGCTTCGGCCGCGGCATCCAGTACCCGTTCATGAAGCCCAACCCCGGCGAGTACCTCGCGGAGTGGGACGAGGCGCGGCTCGAGCCGTGGAAGCGCGTGCTGCGCGACCTCTTCGCCTACCACGCCACGCATGCGCAGAGCCCGATCCGCCAGGTCTCCTGCGAGCACATTCCGGCGATCGACTACGGCGCCGGCCACAAGTACTCGATCTTCGAGAACAACGTGGCCTGCGCGCGCTGGATGCGCGAGGAATGGGGCAAGGCGCTCGCCGCCGCCAACGCAACCAAGCACTGAACGAAGAGCAAGGAGACATCGAGATGAAGGTTCGCGCCGCAGTCGCCTACCAGGCCAAGGCCCCGCTGGTGGTCGAGATGATCGACCTCGAGGGACCGAAGGAGGGCGAGGTCCTGGTCGAGGTGAAGGCCACGGGCATCTGCCACACCGACGAGTACACGCTCTCGGGCGCCGACCCGGAGGGCCAGTTCCCGGTCGTGCTCGGCCACGAGGGCGCGGGCGTCGTCGTCGACGTGGGCAAGGGCGTGACGTCGCTCAGGAAGGGCGACCACGTGATCCCGCTCTATACGCCCGAATGCCGGCAGTGCAAGACCTGCCTCAGCCGCAAGTCGAACCTCTGCACCTCGATCCGCGCCACGCAGGGCAAGGGCGTGATGCCGGACGGGACGAGCCGCTTCTCCTGCACCGGCAAGCCCGTGCTGCACTACATGGGCTGCTCGACCTTCGCGAACTTCACGGTCCTGCCGGAGATCGCGCTCGCCAAGATCCGCCCCGACGCACCCTTCGACAAGGTCTGCTACATCGGCTGCGGCGTCACCACGGGCATCGGCGCGGTGATCAACACCGCCAAGGTCGAGCCCGGCGCCAACGTCGTGGTCTTCGGGCTGGGCGGCATCGGCCTCAACGTCATCCAGGGCGCGCGTCTCGCCGGCGCCGACATGATCGTGGGCGTCGACATCAACCCGGCGCGCGAGGCGATCGCGCGCAAGTTCGGCATGACGCATTTCGTCAACCCGAACGAGCTCAAGGAGGACGTCGTCGCCCATATCGTCGAGCTGACGAAGGGTGGCGCGGACTATTCCTTCGAGTGCGTCGGCAGCACCAAGCTGATGCGCCAGGCGCTCGAGTGCTGCCATCGCGGCTGGGGCGTGTCGGTCATCATCGGCGTCGCCGGCGCGGGGCAGGAGATCTCGACCCGCCCGTTCCAGCTCGTCACCGGCCGCACCTGGAAGGGCACGGCCTTCGGCGGCGTGCGTGGCCGCACCGAGGTGCCGCGCATCGTCGACTGGTACATGGACGGCAAGATCAACATCGACGACCTGGTCACCCATGTCATGCCGCACGAGAAGATCAACGAGGGCTTCGAGATGATGCGGCGCGGCGAGACGATCCGCACGGTCCTCACCTACTGACGGGACGCGCAAGCATGGCCGGGACGATGGAGACGCTCGCCGAGCATGGCTGCTTCGGCGGCGTCCAGGGCTTCTACCGACACGCCTCCGCCGCCGTCGGCGGGCCGATGCGCTTCGCCGCCTTCGTCCCGGCGGCGGCGCGTGGCCGGCGGCTGCCGGTGCTGTTCTACCTCGCCGGGCTGACCTGCACCGAGGAGACCTTCACGATCAAGGCGGGCGCGCAGCGCGTCGCGGCCGAGCTCGGGATGATCCTCGTCATGCCGGACACCAGCCCGCGCGAGCCGCAGCTGCCCGGCGATCGCGACTCCTGGGATTTCGGCCAGGGCGCGGGCTTCTACGTCGACGCGACGCAGGCGCCGTGGAACGCCAACTACCGCATGTTCTCCTACGTGACGGAGGAGCTGCCGGCGCTGGTCGACACGCATTTCCCGACCGACCCGGCGCGCCGCGGCGTGTTCGGCCACTCGATGGGCGGGCATGGCGCGCTGGTGGCGGCGCTGCGGCGGCCGGACGTCTTCCGCAGCTGCTCGGCCTTCGCGCCGATCTCGGCGCCGATGGAATGCCCCTGGGGGCACAAGGCGCTCGGCAACTATCTCGGCCCCGACCGCTCCGCCTGGGCCGCCTACGACGCCAGCGCGCTGATGCGCGCCAGGCCCTTCGCGCGCGAGATCCTCGTCGACCAGGGCCTGGCCGACAAGTTCCTCGCCGAGCAGCTCAAGCCCGAGATGCTCGAGGCCGCCGCCGCGGCGTCGGGGCAGGCGCTGTCGCTGCGCCGCCACGCCGGCTACGACCACGGCTACTACTTCATCCAGAGCTTCGTCGCGGACCACCTCGCCCACCACGCCCGCCAGCTCGGCTGAGCGCGCGAAGCCCCTCTCCGGCACCAC
>JBEGVV010000010.1:0-6317 GCA_041178225.1 Pseudomonadota bacterium
CCCAGGTCTTCGTGCGCGAGTGCCTCGGCGTCGTGCCGGACCCGTGGCAGGACCACGTCCTCGAGGCCTTCCCGCACAACCAGCGCCTGGCGCTCAAGGCCTGCAAGGGGCCGGGCAAGACCGCGCTGCTCGCCATGCTGGCGTGGAACTTCCTGCTGACGCGCCCGCACGCGAACATCGCGGCGACCTCGATCACCGGCGACAACCTGAAGGACGGGCTCTGGAAGGAGATGGCTAAGTGGCAGAAGCGCTCAGCGCTCCTGACCGCGGCCTTCGAATGGCAGAAGCAGCGCATCGTCTGCCGCGAGCATCCCGAGACGTGGTTCATGTCGGCGCGCTCCTGGTCGAAGGGCGCGGACTCGACGCAGCAGGCGGACACGCTGGCCGGCTTCCACGCGGACTACCTGCTGTTCCTGCTCGACGAGGTCGGCGGCATCCCCGACGCGGTCATGGCCGCGGCCGAGGCCGGCCTCGCCTCAGGCGTCGAGACCAAGCTCATGATGGCCGGGAACCCGACGCACCTCGAGGGCCCGCTCTGGCGCGCGTCGACAACCGAGAAGCACCTCTGGTTCCTGCACGAGATCACCGCCGACCCGGACGACCCGCTGCGCACGCCGCGCGTGTCGATCGACTGGGCGCGTCAGCAAATCGAAAAGTACGGGCGGGACAGCCCGTGGGTGCTGGTCAACGTGTTCGGCCGGTTCCCGCCGTCGTCGCTCAACGCGCTGATCGGGCCCGACGAGGTGCGCGACGCGATGCGCCGGCACCGGCGCGAGGACGAGTATTCGTTCGCGCCGCGCGTGCTGGGCGTGGACGTGGCGCGCGAGGGTGACGATCGCAGCGTGATCTTCCCGCGCCAGGGCCTCGTGGCCTTCGAGCCGATCATCCTGCGGAACGTCAACTCGGTGCAGGGCGCGGGCGCGGTCGCGCGCAAGATCACCGACTGGCGCGCGCAGGCGACCTTCGTCGACAACACGGGCGGGTTCGGCGGCGGTTGGATCGACCAGCTCCAGCTTCTCGGCCACGCGCCCCTGCCGGTCCACTACGCCGGCCGGCCCAACGACGCGCGCTACCTGAACAAGCGCGCCGAGATGTGGTTCGAGATGTGCGACTGGATCAAGGGCGGCGGCGCGCTGCCGCCGATCGACGAGCTGGTCGCCGAGCTCACGACGCCGACCTACACGTTCAAGGGCGACAAGCTGCAGCTCGAGGCGAAGGACCTGGTGAAGGAACGCCTCGGGCGCAGCCCTGACCTCGCCGACGCGCTGGCGCAGACCTTCGCCGAGCACGTCGCGCCGCCGCCGCGCCTCGACGACCGGGGCCGGGCGGCCGTTGCGATTGCCGCGCACGACTACGACCCGTTCGCCTAGGGGCATTGGCGAAATCCCAAGGCGGTGCTATAGGTTGGTCCTCGTTTCGTTCCGGGGACTACCGCATGTGCATGTCCGCGCCGAAAGCGCCCGCTCCGCCGCCGCCGCCTCCGCCGCCGCCCGAGCCTCCGAAGGAGGTCGACGAGGCCGTGAGCCGCGCGCGCTCGGACGAGCGTCGCCGCGCGCGCGCCGCGCAGGGCTACAGCTCCACGATCGCGTCCGCCGGCGACCTCGCGGGCGGGCCCGCCATGACCGCCGGCAAGACGCTGCTCGGCCAGTAAGCGATGGCGATCGACCCCGGCATCCCGAAGAAGCAGTTCGAGCGGCGCCTCTCCGCGCTGCGCGACGAGCGGTCGCAATGGCTTAGTCATTGGAACGACCTGTCGGACAACATCCTGCCGCGCCGCGGTCGGTTCCTGACGAACCAGTCGAACGACAGCAACAAGGGCGACAAGCGCAACGGCCGGATCATCGACCCGACCGGGACGCTCGCCGCGCGGACGCTGGCCTCGGGCATGATGGCCGGGATCACCTCGCCGGCCCGCCCGTGGTTCAAGCTGCAGACGCCGGACCTCGAGATGATGGGCTTCGGCCCGGTGCGCTCGTGGCTGGAGCAGGTCCAGAACCGGCTCATGACCGTGTTCGCGCGGTCGAACCTCTACAACGTGCTGCCCGTGGTCTACGAGGAGCTGGGCGTCTTTGGCACCGGCGCGATGTCGGTGCTCGAGGACGACGAGGACGTGATCCGCTGCTACCCGTTCACGGTCGGCGAGTTCATGATCGCCAACTCGCCGCGCCTGGTCGTCGACACGCTCTATCGCGAGATGCAGCTCACGGTCGGCCAGGTCGTGAGCGAGTACGGCCTCGAGGCCTGCACGGACGGGACGAAGGCGCTGTTCCAGCAGGGCGCGCTTGATCGCTGGGTCAACGTCGTGCAGCTCATCGAGCCCAACGACAAGCGCGTCGCCAACACGCCCGGCGCGAAGGGCATGGCGTTCCGCTCGGTCCACTACGAGGCGGGCTCGTCGGATGGCGAGTTCCTGCGCGTGTCGGGGTTCAACGAGTTCCCGATCATGGCGCCGCGCTGGCACGTCACCGGCACGGACGTCTACGGGCGCAGCCCCGGCATGGAGGCGCTGCCCGACATCAAGCAGCTCCAGGTGATGGCAAAGCGCAAGGCGCAGGCCATCGACAAGATGGTGAACCCGCCGATGGTCGCGCCGTCGTCGCTGCGCCAGCAGGCGGCGTCGATCCTGCCGGGCTCGATCACCTACGTCGACATGGCCGCGGCGGCTGGCGGCCAGCCCGCGTTCCGCCCGGCCTTCGAGGTCAACCCTCGGGTCAACGAGCTGATGGTCGACATCCAGGCGAAGCAGGGCGACGTGAAGTCGGCCTTCTACGCCGACCTGTTCCTGATGCTGGCTAACTCCGACCGCCGGCAGATCACCGCGCGCGAGATCGACGAGCGGCACGAGGAGAAGCTGCTCATGCTTGGGCCGGTGCTCGAGCGCCTGCACGACGAGCTGCTCGACCCGCTGATCGACCGCACGGTCGCGATCATGGCGCGCAACAAGCTGCTGCCGCCGCCGCCGCAGGAGCTGCAGGGCGTCGAGCTGCGCGTCGAATACATCTCGACGCTGGCGCAGGCGCAGCGCGCGGTCGGCACCGCGTCGATCCGCGACTACGCGACGTTCGCGATCGGCCTCGCCGGCGCCAAGCCCGAGGTCCTCGACAAGGTCGACTTCGACAAGGCGGTCGACAACTACGGGGCCATGATCGGGGTGCCCTCCGACCTGATCCGCACCGACGATCAGGTGAAGCAGCTCCGCGCGGAGAAGGCGCGCCAGGCGCAGCAGGCGCAGGCGATGCAGATGACCGACGCCGCGGCGAACACCGCGAAGACGATGGCGGAGACGCCGATCGGTGACCAGAACGGGCTCGAGCGCGTGCTGGCCGGGATGGGAGTTCCGGCATGAGCGAGCCGCGCCGCAAGCCCGAGCCCTTCAATGCCGGCGAGCAGCAGGACGTCCGCGAGCGCGAGAGCCTCGCGCGCCGCGAACGCAACCGCCAGCTCGAGGACCTCCGCGACGTCGTCGCCACGCCGGCCGGGCGCCGCGTGATGTGGCGGCTGCTCGACCATTGCGGCGTCTTCCGCTCGACCTTCACCGGCCACGGCGCGCGCGATGCGTTCAACGAGGGGGCGCGCAACGTCGGCCTCTTCGTCATGGCCGAGCTGGGCGACGCAGCGCCCGACGTGTTCACCACCATGCTCAAGGAGAGCAAGACGAATGTCTGACCAGAGCACTACCGCACAGGCTTCCACCGACGCGGGTGCCGGACAGGCTGCGACCGAGCAGGCCAAGCCGACGCCCGACGCGCCGGCCTCCGCCATCTCGGCCGCTGCGGCTGCCGACACCACGGCAGACGCTGCAGCGGGAGCGACCGACGCCGCCGACAAGGCCAAGCCGGAAGGCGAGGCCAAGCCAGCGGACGGCGCCCCTGAAAAGTACGAGCTGAAGCTCCCCGAGGGCATGCAGCTCGACGACGCCGCGCTCGCAGCCGCGACGCCCGTGTTCAAGGAACTGGGGCTCTCGAACGAGCAGGCGCAGAAGCTGAGCGACATCTACGCCGCCCGCATGGCGGACGTCGCGAAGCAGCAGCGTGATGCGTGGACCGCGCAGCAGGAAGGCCTGGTCTCGTCCATGAAGTCCGACGCCGAGTTCGGTGGCGACAAGTTCGCCGCGTCGCTCGGTTCGATCACGAAGGCGATCGACGGCGTCATGGGCAAGGAGGCCGCGGCCTTCAAGCGGATGCTGGACAGCACCGGGGCGGGCAACCACCCCGAGATGGCCCGGCTTCTGTACCGCGTCGGAAAAGCCCTCGGCGAGGACGGGCTGGTGCGAGGCGATGCCTCGGCCCAGCAGCGCACCCCCGCCGAGATCCTCTATCCCAAGGCTAAGGAGTAACCAGCCATGGCGACCATCGGGAACCTGAACCCGACCTATGTCGACTGGGCGAAGCGCACGGACCCCAGCGGCAAGATCGACACGATCGTCGAGCTGCTCTCGCAGACCAACGAGGTCCTGCAGGACGCGACCGTCCTCGAGGCGAACGAGCGCACGGGCCACCGCACCACGGTGCGCACCGGCCTGCCGTCCGCCGCCTGGCGCATGCTCAACTACGGTGTGCCCAACAGCAAGAGCACGACCGCGCAGATCACCGACGCGATCGGCATGCTCGAGGCCTACGCCGAGATCGACAAGGACCTCGCGGAGCTCAACGGCAACTCGGCCGAGTTCCGGCTCACCGAGGACCGCGCGTTCATCGAGAGCATGAACCAGACGATGGCCTCGACCATCTTCTACGGCAACACGGCCGCGACGCCCGAGCGCTTCCTCGGTCTCGCGCCGCGCTACTCGAGCCTGTCGGCGGTCAACGGCGCGAACATCATCGACGCCGGCGGCACGGCCTCGGCCAACACGTCGATCTGGCTCGTGAGCTGGAGCCCGAACACCTGCCACCTGATCTTCCCGAAGGGGTCGCAGGCTGGCCTGTCGCATCGTGACCTCGGCGAGTGGACGCTCTCCGATGGCGCGGGCGGCCAGTATCAGGGCTACCGCACGCACTACCAGTGGAAGGCGGGCCTGACGCTGCGCGACTGGCGCTTCGCCACGCGCATCTGCAACATCGACACGACCGCCAACGCGGGCGGCCTGCAGTCGACGACGCCGCCGAACCTCATCCGCCTGATGGTCCGCGCGGTCAACCGCCTGCACGCGATGGGGATGGGCCGCACGGCGTTCTACGTCAACCGCACGGTCAAGACCTGGCTCGACATCCAGGCGATGGACAAGACGAACGTCTGGCTGGGCCTGTCGGAGTTCGACGGCAAGCCGATCACGTCGTTCCGTGGCATCCCGATCCGGTGCGTGGATGCGCTCCTCAACACCGAGACGCGCGTGACCTGAGGCTTGGGTTAACCGCAACCTCGGATCGGACAGAGAAGGAAAACCGCAATGATCTTCGATCGTCAGAACCTGTTCACCGGCGCTTCGCTCGCCGGGCAGGCCATCACCACGACGGCGGTCTCGACCGACGTCATCGACCTGTCGGTGTCTCGCGACATCGGCGTGGGCGCCGAGCTCGACGTCTGGGCGCAGGTCGTGACCGCCTTCACCGGCGGCACGTCGCTGAGCGTCCAGGTGCAGACCGCGACCGACGTGGCGTTCACCAGCCCGGTGACGCTCGCGCAGGGCCCGGTCGTCGCCCTCGCCAACCTCACGGCCGGAGCCGAGATCGGGCGCATCGCGGTCCCGACCGGCGTGCTCCGCGCGCTTCGCCTCAACTTCGTCGTGGTCGGCACGATGACGGCCGGCACGGTCGTCGCCGGGCTCGTCCTCGATCGGCAGGCGAACACGCCCTACGCCCGCGGCTACACGATCGCCTGAGGAGGGTGAAGCATGGCTCGTTTTCGTGTTCTGGAGCGCTCGTTCATCGACAACCGCCTCGTCGAGGCCGGCGAGGAGGTCGACTACGAGGGCATCCCCAGCGCGAACCTCGAGGCGGTCGACAAGGCGGCGAAGGCTGCGAGGGCGAAGGCCCCCAAGGCCGACGCCGCCTCGGAGATCGCGAGCGAGCTGATCTGACGGGCCGGGGCGGTCGGAGACGGCCGCCCCATCCCCTCGGGTGAAAGGGACCAGGATGAAGACCGTCAGCATGAAATTGGACGCGGGCTCGCGCAGCGCCGCGCTCAACGTGGGGCCAAGCGGCTCCGACGAATACTCGTGGGGCACGCGCATCAGCCTCGGCAAGGCCGAGCTGGAGAAGCTCGGGTTGCTGGCGGATCTGCCGGAGGTCGGGGACGAGGTGTCGTTCACCGGCGTGGGCCGCGTCGTCGCCGCGAGCGTGTCTGCCAGCGAGAACAGCGGCGAGACGATGAGCGTCGAG
>JBEGVV010000011.1:0-4404 GCA_041178225.1 Pseudomonadota bacterium
CGGAAGCTCCATCTCTCTCGCGGCCGCTCGCCCGGCGCCGCTGGCGGGTGGTTGTCGCGCAGCAGCGTGTCCGGCTTCGCGAGCGCGGCCTCGTCGAGCCCGTAGCCCGGGGGCGCGAACCAGTTCGGTCGCTCCCAGCCATAGGTCGAGCCGAACACCGCGCCGAGGTCGCGCATGCGCTCGAAGCAGGGCGAGCGCCTGAGCGGGCGCGCCGCCGCGCGCTCCTCGTCCGGGTAGTGGATCGAGAAGACGTTCGCGTAGGCCTCCTCGTTCTTGCGCCGGAGGTAGCCGCGCGACGCGTGCGGGCCGAAGCGGCGGGGATCGACGCCCATCATGTCGACCGAGGGCTCGCCCTCGACGATCCACTCCGCGAGCTGCCAGCCCGCGCCGCCCGCCGCGGTGACGCCGAAGCTATGGCCCTCGTTGAGCCAGAAGTTCGGCACGTCCCAGGCCGGGCCGACGATCGGGCTGCCATCGGGCGTGTAGGCGATGGCGCCGTTGTAGACCTTCTTGATGCCGACCTCGCCGAAGGCCGGCACGCGCGCGATCGCGGACTCGATGTGCGGCGCGAGCCGGTCGAGGTCCTCCTGGAAGAGCTCGTACTCGCTGTCCGCGCCGGGCCCGTCGACGTAGCAGGCCGGGGCGCCGGCCTCGTAGGGGCCGAGGATCAGGCCGCCATTCTCCTCGCGCATGTACCAGGACGAGTCGGACTCGCGCAGCACGCCCATCTCCGGCAGGCCGCGGCGATGGCGCTCGACGATCGCGGGATGCGGCTCGGTGACGATGTACTGGTGCTCGACCGGGATCACCGGCACGTCGATGCCGACCATCGCGCCGGTGCGGCGCGCGAAGTTCCCGGTCGCCGACACCACGTGCTCGCAGGCGATGTCGCCGCGGTCGGTCCGCACGAGCCACTCGCCGCTCGCGCGCCGCTCGATCGCCAGCACGGTGGTGTTGCGGTTGATCTCGGCGCCACGCGCGCGCGCGCCCTTCGCCAGCGCCTGGGTCAGGTCGGCGGGCTGGATGTAGCCATCCTCGGGATGGCGGATCGCGCCGAGGATCCCGTCGACCTCGCAGAGCGGCCAGATCTCCTTGACCTGCGCGGGCGTGAGCAGCTCGACCCTGACGCCGATCGTCTCGGCGACGCCGGCGTAGAACATGTACTCGTCCCAGCGATCCCGGGTCCGCGCGAGCCGGATGTTGGAGACCTGGCGGAAGCCGACGCCCTGCCCGGTCTCCTCCTCGAGCGTGCGGTAGAGCGCGACCGAGTACTTGTGGATCTGGCCGACCGAGTAGCTGAGGTTGAACAGCGGCAGGAGGCCGGCCGCGTGCCAGGTCGAGCCGGAGGTCAGCTCGCGCCGCTCGACCAGCACGCTGTCGGTCCAGCCCTTGCGCGCGAGGTGGTAGAGCGTCGAGACGCCGACCACGCCGCCACCGATCACCACAGCCCGAGCCTGCGTCCTCATCGTCGTCCTCCCCCCGTGCTGCTCAATGAGTCGCGTCGGGCATCGAGGCCTTGCGCCGCTCGATGAACTCGCGCAGCGCCTCGTCGATCCCCGGGTCGATCGGGGGCGCCTCGTACTCGGCGAGCATGCGCTTCCAGGCGGCGTTGGCGCGCCGCGGCGCGTCGAGCGAGCCCTCGGCCTCCCATTGCTCGACCGAGTTGTTGTCGGCGATCGACGACCGGTAGAAGGCGCTCTCGAAATTGGCCTGCGTATGCGCGCAGCCGAGGAAGTGCCCGCCTGGCGGCACCTCGTGGAAGGCCTCGAAGGCCTGCGCGTTCTCCGACATGTCGATGCCGCCCGCGAGCACGTGCATCATCCCGAGCTGGTCGAGGTCCATCGCGAACTTCTCGTAGGACGAGGCGAGTCCACCCTCCATCCAGCCCGCGGCGTGCAGCACGAAGTTCGTGCCCGCGAAGAGCGTTGGCAGCAGCGTCTGCGCGCTCTCGTAGGCCGCCTGTGCGTCCGGCACCTTCGAGGCGCAGAGCGAGCCGCCGGTGCGGAAGGGAAGGCCGAGGCTGCGCGCGAGCTGGCCCGCGCCGTAGATCGCGAGCGCGGCCTCGGGCGTGCCGAAGGTCGGCGCGCCGGACTGCATCGACAGCGTCGACACGAAGGTGCCGAAGATCACCGGCGCGCCCGGACGCACGAGCTGCGTGAACGCGACGCCGGCCAGGATCTCGGCCAGCGCCTGGGTGAGCGTGCCGGCGACCGTCACCGGGCTCATCGCGCCGGAGAGGATGAAGGGCGTGATGATCGTCGCCTGGTTCGCGGCCGCGTAGGCCTCGGCCGCGCCGAGCATCGCGCTGTCCCAGACCAGCGGCGAGTTGGCGTTGATCAGGCTGGTGCAGACCGTGTTCGCCTCGAGGAAGTCACGGCCGAACAGGATGCGGCACATCTCGATCGTGTCGCGCGCGCGGTCGGGATGCGTCACCGAGCCCATGAACGGCTTGTCCGACCAGCGCATGTGCGCATAGACCATCTCGAGGTGGCGCTTGTTGACCGGCAGGTCGACGGGCTCGCACACCGTGCCGCCCGAATGGTGCATGTGCGGGCTCGCGTAGGCGAGCTTCACGAAGTTGCGGAAGTCCTCGATCGTGCCGTAGCGGCGGCCGCCATCGAGGTCGTGCACGAAGGGCGAGCCGTAGACCGGCGCGAAGACGAGGCCGTCGCCCCCGATCCTGACGCTGCGCGCGGGGTTGCGCGCGACCTGCACGTACTCGCGCGGCGCGGTGGAGGCGAGCTTGCGCGCGAGGCCGCGCGGGAACCTCACGCGCACGCCCTGCACGTCGCAGCCTGCGTCGCGGAAGCGGGCGAGGGCGGAGGGATAGTCGCGGAACTCGATGCCGATCTCCTCGAGCAGGCGCTCGGCGTTGGCCTCGATCGTGGCGATCCCCTCGGGTGACAGGATCTCCGTCGTCGGCACGCGCCGGCGGATCCAGGGGACGGACACGGCGCGCGCCTGCAGGCGCTGCGCGCGCCGGGCCTCGCGTCCGCGACGGCCCTCGCGCGATGTCGTCGCCTTCTCCTCGCCCTGTTCCATGCGCTCTCCCGCGGGTCGCCGACCCGGATCCGTCATTCCTCTGCAACAATGCCTCTTGCCGCGACCGCGCGCCATTGGCTAGGGCGATTCCCATGCGCGCGCGGAGCGAGGACGTCGAGGAGTTCGATTTCGTGGTGGTCGGGTCAGGCTCCGCCGGCTCGGTCCTCGCCAGCCGCCTGTCGGAGGATGGCCGGTCGAAGGTGCTCGTGCTCGAGCATGGCGGCAGCGACAGGTCGGTCTTCATCCAGATGCCGAGCGCGCTCGCCATCCCGATGAATTCGCCCCGCTACGACTGGGGATACCGCACGGAGCCGGAGCCGGGCCTCGAGGGCCGCAGCCTCCATTGCCCGCGCGGCAAGGTCATCGGCGGCTCGTCCTCGATCAACGGCATGGTCTATGTCCGCGGCAACCCGCTGGACTTCGACGGCTGGGCCGGGCTCGGCGCCGCGGGCTGGGCCTATCGCGACGTGCTGCCCTATTTCCGGCGCGCCGAGACGCGCGCGGCGGGCGGGGATGCGTGGCGCGGCTCCGATGGCCCGCTCCACACGAGCTACGGGAGGCTCGCGAACCCGCTCTACCGGGCGTTCGTCGAGGCGGGCCGCCAGGCGGGATACGCGGAGAGCGAGGACCTCAACGGCCATCGCCAGGAGGGCTTCGGGCGCCTCGACATGACCGTGCATCGCGGGCGGCGCTGGTCGGCGGCGAACGCCTACCTGCGGCCCGCGCTCCGTCGCCCGAACCTCGAGCTGCGCACGCATTGCCTCGCCGCGCGCGTGCTGTTCGACGGCAGGCGCGCGACGGGCGTCGCCTATCGCCGCGGCGGCGCGGAGCATGTCGTGCGCGCGCGGCGCGAGGTCATCCTCTGCGGCGGCCCGGTCAACTCGCCCCAGCTCCTCGAGCTCTCGGGCGTCGGCAGGCCCGCCGAGCTGGCGCGCCATGGCATCGCGCCGGTGCATGCGCTCGCCGGCGTCGGCGAGAACCTGCAGGACCACCTCGAGTTCTACTTCCAGTTCGCCTGCACCCAGCCCATCACCCTCTATTCGTCGCTCGGCCCGCTGGCGAAGCTGCGCATCGGGCTGCGTTGGCTGCTTGCGAAGGACGGGTTGGGCGCCACCAACCATTTCGAGGTCGGGGGCTTCGTGCGCAGCCGCGCGGGCGTGCGCTATCCCGACATCCAGTACCATTTCCTGTCGCTCGCCATCTCCTACGACGGCTCGCGCCAGGCGCGGCGCCACGGCTTTCAGGCGCATGTCGGGCCGATGCGCTCGAAGTCGCGCGGCCGCGTGCGCCTGCGCTCGACCGATCCCGCGGAGCGGCCCTCGATCCTGTTCAACTACATGACGCACCCCGACGACCTCGTGG
>JBEGVV010000012.1:0-13609 GCA_041178225.1 Pseudomonadota bacterium
CACCGCCACCAGCCTCGCGGCCGCGCTGCGCGCGAGGCGAGTCTCGGCGGTCGAGCTTCTCGAGCTCTACCTGGCGCGGGTGAAGGCGCACAACCCGCGCATCAACGCGATCATCGAGCTCGCCGCCGCGCGCGCGCGGCGCAAGGCGCGCGCCGCCGACAAGGCCCTCGCCAAGGGCGCGCGCGGGCGGCCGCTGCTCGGGGTCCCGATGACGATCAAGGAGAGCTTCGACGTCGCGGGCATGCGCACGACCTGGGGCGACCCCGTGCTGAGGGACAATGTCGCGCGGCGCGACGCGCTGGCGGTGGAGCGGCTCGAGGCCGCCGGCGCCATCGTCTTCGGCAAGACCAACGTGCCGCTGATGCTCGCCGACTGGCAGAGCTTCAACGCGATCCACGGCACGACCAACAACCCCTGGGACCTCGCGCGCGGCCCCGGCGGGTCCTCGGGCGGCTCGGCGGCGGCACTGGCCGCGGGCCTCACCGGGCTGGAGGCCGGCTCCGACATCGGCGCCTCGATCCGCAACCCCGCGCATTACTGCGGCGTCTACGGGCACAAGCCGACCTGGGGGATCGCCAGCCCGCGTGGCCATGCGCTGCCCGGCAACGTCGCCCCGTCGGACATCTCAGCGATCGGCCCGATGGCGCGCGGCGCGGGCGACCTCGCCGTCGCGCTCGAGGCGATGGGAGGACCCGACGCGGTCGACGGGCGCGGCTGGCGCCTCGCCCTGCCGCGCGAAAGCCGGCGCGAGCTGCGCGACTTCCGCGTCGCGGTGATGCTCGACGAGCGCAACGCCGAGGTCGACGCCTCGGTGCAGGGCGAGATCGCAAGGCTCGCCGCCTTCCTGCGCCGGCGCGGCGCGAAGGTGAGCATGACCGCGCGGCCGGAGATCGACTTCGACGAGCTGATGCGCGTCTACATCGCGCTCCTGCGCGCCGCGACCTCCGCGCGGCTCACCGACGCGGCGCTGGCGCGGATGGTCGAGGAGGCGGGTCGGCTCCCGCCGGGCGACGAGAGCTACCGCGCGCGCATGCTGCGCGGGAACACGCTCTTCCATCGCGACTGGCTGCGCGCCAACGAGCAGCGCCATCGCATGCGCCTCGCCTGGGAGGCGTTCTTCGGGAAATGGGACGTCATGCTCTGCCCGACCGCGACGACCGCGGCCTTCCCGCACGACCAGGCGGGGGAGCGCTGGGAGCGCATGCTCGACGTCAATGGCGGCAGGCAGCCGGGCACCGAGCAGATGTTCTGGGCGGGCCTGGGCGGTGCCTTCTACCTTCCCGCCACGGTGGCGCCCGCGGGCCAGACCAGGGATGGCCTGCCCGTGGGCGTGCAGATCATGTCCGCGCAGTACCGCGACCACACGACGATCCGCTTCGCGCAGCTCCTCGAGCGCGAGTGGCGCGGCTTCGTCCCGCCGCCGGGCTTCGACTGAGGCGGAGGAAGGCCGGGCCGCGCCTGGCCCTGGGCGGCGCGCCCTGCCATCCCGGCGGCCTCGTCGCGATCGGGCTTCAGGCGCAGAGGCGACGCTCGACGTGGCGGCCCCAGCCCGCGATCTCCCCGGCATGGTCGCGCAGCCAGCGGCATGCCTCGACCTCGTGGTCAGCGACGTGGCCGGGCTTCTCCTCGCGCCAGCGCGCGAGGATGGCGAGGTTCTCCATGGCGAGGCCCCGGATCCCCGCCTCGTCGCCCGCGAGCATGGCGGCCGCGACGAGGTCGTAGCCGATGTTGCGCGCCGTGGGATGGTCGCGGCGCGCGATCGCCTCGTCGCGCATCGCCAGGCGCTCCTCCCCGTCCACCACCTGGCCGCCCGGGACCATGTAGTCGAAGAGGTGGCCGAGCCTCGACGCCCACTCGACGGGCATGCCCGCCTGGACGAAGGCGAAGCCGATGCCCTTGCCCGCAAGCCGCGCCATCGCGAACTGGACCCGCATCCACGCGGGGGGCTGGTCCTCGTCCCACATGCCGAAGAGCGCGCGCCGCCGCTCCTCGCCCAGCTCGTCGAGCACGAGGAGGCGGATGGCGGCGACGCCGGCGATCGCCGCCTCCATGTCATGCGCGCCGAGGATGGCGTTGGCGCGGTAGAGCACGCGGTAGAGGTCGGCCCTGGCGTCGATGGCATGGCTGTCCATTGCGTCTCTCCTCTTCCTGGATGGATGGGGCATCGCGCCGCCGGGGATGGCGGCGCGGCGCGGCGCCGGCGTGCTCAGAGTCCCCTCGCGTGGCCCGAGGGGACGACGCGGAAGATCCGCTTGGTGTGCTTGCCGGCGCGCGAGGCGACGAATTCGCGCGCATCGACGCAGCGCCCGGAGGCGGAATCGAGGATCCGGTCGCGGTGGAGCACGACGACATGCGAGCCGCAGATCCAGCCGCGCTGGTCGGGCTCCCCGAGGATCAGGCCCGGGTCGGCGGGGGTGTAGAAGCTCAGCGTGAAGAGGTCGTCGAGCCGCAGCAGCTCGTCGATGTAGTGCGAGATGCGGCGCGAATCGCTCGGGCAGTAGGCGAGCTTCATCCCGTGCGGCGCGAGGGCGCGCGACCAGGAAACCGGGTCCTGCGTATTCACCAGGTCCTGGAAATCCGCCTGGGTCGCGTCGGCGATCGCCGCGAGCGAGGCCGAGACGCAATGCGGGCCCTTCTGGCGCCGCGGCTTGAAATGCCGGTCGCGGAAGAAATGCTCCGCCGGGCCGGACCAGATGGTGGAATTGCTGTCCGCTGGCCTTGGATCCATGCTGCCTCCATTCCCTTGCCCTCCGGGCGCACGGGTCCGCGCGGCCATGCGCGGGCCTTGCGGCCCCCGCGCCGTGGACGCGGCTTTCCCTCCACCGCCGGACCCCAGGGTCCGCGGCGGCGAGGAAAATCCCATCGCTTCCAGAACGAGGAGAATATAACAGGATCGACGCCGAAAATCACGGACGAAATTCCCGTCGCGCGTCGTGATAATCGGAAATCCCTGTTATCGGGCCCGGGCGATCATTCCACGCCGGGAATGTTTCCCGGATCCGTTCGAAGGGAGCGACCGATGCCAGGCGGCGTCACGGCGCCGACGGCACGATCCTCTCGCCGTTGGCGTATCGGCCGTGGAAGCGGAACCAGTCCTCCGCCGAGAGCGCGTCGGGCAGGACCTGCCTGAAGGCCTCGGGCGTTCCGCGCGGGCCCTTCTCCACCTCGTAGTAGAGGAACATGTGGTGGAGGTCCTTCAGGAACAGGCGCCGCAGGAAGAGCGGCATGGCGAGCTTCGCCTTCACGGGCACGCCACTCGCGCGCGAGAGCGCCGCCGCGACCTGCGCCAGGTCTCCCTGCCAGCCGATCACGTCGAGCGAGCGGCCGAGCCAGTCCCGCGGGTTCCCCAGCTGGATCGCCGCCGCGCGTCCGATGTCGTAGGTCGCGCAGTACTTGCATTCCTGCAGGGTCAGGAACTTCACCACGCCCTTCCTGAGCGGGTTCCAGTTCGCGGCATCGTCGAGGTTCTCGAAGAAGGCGCAGGGCCGCAGGATCGAGAACGGGACGCCCGAGCCCCGCAGGTCCTCCTCGAGGACGAGCTTGGCCTTCACGTGCCTGACATGGTCGTCGAAGAACTCCGCGTCGGCGACGCCCACGAAGACGAGGTGGTCGACGCCTGCGGCCTTCGCGGCATCGATGGCGGCGCGGCCGTGGCGGACCTCCTCCTCCACGCTCGACCTGGCGGCGCCGAAGAAGTCCGTGATCACGAAGGCCTTGGTCGCGCCGCTGCGCGCGAAGGCCCGGTCGAGGTCCTCGCGCCGCGTGTAGTCGCAGGTGATCGGGCGGACCCCGCTCGCGGCGAGCGCCTCGCCCTTCGATCGCGTGGTCCCGTGCACCTCGAACCCGGCTTCCAGCAGGGCGCGGCAGGCGTTGCGCCCGACCTTCCCGGTCGCGTTGAGCACGAGGATGCTTCCACCAGCCATTTCGGGGACCTCCGGTCGGGACGGGAAAACCAGCGGCCATGCAGCCGCGATCGCATGGTGTGCGCGAGCCGTTCGCGGGATAAAGATGGACCGATGGGATTGATTGATCCGCCAATGGCGCAATGAAAGATGGACGCGTTCAGGAACATGCGCCTCTTCGTCGAGGTGGCCCGGACGAGCAGCTTCCGCCGCGCCGCCGAGGCGCTGGGCCTGCCGAGCTCGACCGTGTCGCGGCGCATCGCCGAGCTCGAGCGCATGGTCGGCCTGCCGCTCTTCAACCGCACGACGCGGCGCGTCGAGCTGACCGAGGGCGGGCGACTCTACTTCGAGCGCTGCAAGCGCATCGTCGCGGAGGCCGAGCTCGCCCACCTGGAGCTCGGCAACCTGCAATCCCGGCCCAGCGGCGTGATCCGGGCCTCGATGCCCGTGGATTTCACGGTCATCCACCTGAGCGATGTCCTGGCCGAGTTCGCGCGCCTGCATCCGGGCATCGGCTTCGAGCTCGACCTGACGCCGAACCAGGCGGACCTCGTCGGGGACGGCGTCGACCTCGCGATCCGCATGGGGCCGCCAAGCGACCAGAACCTGATCGCGCGGCCGATCGCGCGCCTCGCGACGATCCTGGTTGCATCGCCGGGCTATCTCGCGCGCCGCGGCGCGCCGGAGGTTCCCGGCGACCTCGCCAGGCATGAGTGCCTGCGCATGAAGCATGCGCCCTGGACGCTCGTGCATCGCGACGGCCGCGCCGAGACGGTGGAGGTCGGTGGCCAGGTCGTCGCCAACAACCGGGGGCTGCTGCGGAACCTCGCGCTGCGCGACCTCGGCATCATCCAGTCGTCGGGGGAAGACACGCGCGACACCGGCCTGGTCCGCGTCCTGCGGGACTGGGCCCCTCCTCCCGTGCAGGCCTACGCGCTGACGACCACCCGCCTGCTGCCGGCCCGGGTGCGGGTCTTCCTCGACTTCCTCGTCGCGCGCCTGCAGCGGCCCCCGGCGTCGGACGCGCCGGGCTGACGCGCGCGACGGCGCGGGCCGCACCCGCGGGGGACGGGGCCGTGCGTCATGCCGCGCCGAGGCCGAACAGGCCGAGCGTGTTCTCGCGGAAGATGCGGCGGCGATCGGCGGGCGCGATGAAGTCGCAATTGTCCCAGACATAGGACAGGGACTGCCGGTAGGTGCAGTAGCGCCCCACGTTCGGCATGTCCGAGCCCCAGCAGAGCTGCGACGCGCCGAAGCGATCGTAGAGCTGGCGGACATGCCCGAGCGCGCGGGCGTAGGGATAGGGCATGCGGCCGCCCCAGGCGATCGGGTAGAGCACCTCGGAATAGACACGCCCGCCATCGAGCAGGCGGCAGATCTCCTCGGGGATGGAGAGGCGGTCGTCGGCGTCGCAGTAGATGCTGGTCGGCACGCCATGCACGAGGACATGGCGGATCCCGGGATGCCGCTCGACGATGCGCGCGAGGCGCTTCATCTCGTCGAGATACGTGCCCGCCGGCGACTTCGCCGAATGGACCCAGAACACCGGCAGCCCCAGCCTGGCCACCAGGCGCCAGAGCGGGTCGTAGAGCGGCTCGTCGGGGAAGTTCGCGTAGCCGTTGCCGCAGAACGCGGTCATCGTGAAGTAGAGCCCGCGCATGCCGAGCGTCGCGACCTCGCGCTCGAGCTTGGCGAGCTGCTCGTCGCGGTAGGAAAACGGCTCGTCGACCTGGGCGAGGCCGATGAACCTCCCCGGGAAGCGCGCGGAGGCCTCGGCGAAGTAGGCGGCGAGGTCGCCATAGATGTGGTCGTTCTGCAGCACCACCGTGCGGATGCCGGAATAGTCCATGTCGACGACCATCGCGTCGGGAGGCGCGGACAGGTCGTGCATGTAGGGCGGCAGGAACTGGACGTACTGCGCCTCGCCGCGGTGTTCCCACTCGAAGCGGCCATTCCGTCCGACGCGGAAATTCGCGTCGAGCGCGCGGCCGGCCATCGAGGGATCGTCCGCCTTCCAGAGCGGGCGGTCCGTGACGATCGCGTGGTCGCTGGCGCGCCTGTAGGGCTGGTTGCCGTGGACATGCATCGCGCGCTGCTGGTGGCGCAGGTGCGTCGCCGCGTCCGGGAATCCGCAGGCCTCGCCCAGCGGCGGGAAGATGTGGCCGTGGCAGTCGATGATCTCGAAGTCGGGCGCGTCGGGCATGGTTGCGTTCCTCAGTTGCGGGCTTTCGGGTCGAGGCGGTCGCGCAGTCCGTCGCCCAGCATGTTGAAGGCGAAGACCAGCAGCGTGATGGCGAGGCCGGGGACGAGCACGAGATGCGGGGCGACCTCGATGAACTCGCGCCCGGCGCCGAGCATGGTTCCCCATTCGGGCGCGGGGGGCTGCACGCCGAGGCCGAGGAAGCCCAGCGCCGCGCCGACCAGCACGGCCTGGCCCGCGAGCAGGCTCGTCTCGATCACGACGACGGTGAGCGCGTTCGGCAGCACGTGCCGCCGCAGGATGCGCGCGCGGCGCGTCCCCGCCGCGATCGAGGCGGCGATGAAGTCCTCGCCGCGGATCTCGAGCACGCGGCCGCGCACGAGCCGCGCGAGCGGCGGCACGAAGCTCGCGGTCGTCGCGATGACGAGCCCGGCGAGCCCGGCGCCGATGACGCTCGCCACCGCGATGGCGAGGATCAGGTTCGGGATGGTGAGCAGCAGGTCGACGAGGCCGGTGATCGCCGCGTCGACGCGGCCACCCGAGTAGCCTGCAAGCAGGCCGAGCGTCACGCCGACGACGCCGGCGATCGCGACCGAGAGCAGCGCCGCGGCGAGGGTGAAGCGCGTGCCGACGACCAGCCGCGAGAGCAGGTCGCGGCCGATCTGGTCGGTGCCGAGCCAGTGCTCCGCCGACGGGCGCTCGAGCACGGCGAGGAGGTCCTGCGCGTTGGGGTCCTGCGGCGCGATCCAGGGCGCGAGGACCGCGATCGCGGCATAGGCCGCGAGCAGCGTGCCGCCGATCGCCAGCGGCAGGTTGCGCCGCCGCCCCTGGCGGGCCGGCTCAGCCATGGCGAAGCCTCGGGTTGATCGCCGCGTAGAGCAGCTCGACGACGAGGTTGATCGCGAGGAAGCCGAGGACGAAGACGACCGTGATCGCCTGGACGAGCGTGAAGTCGCGCGCGCCGATCGCGTTGACCATCAGGTCGCCGAGCCCGGGCCAGGCGAAGAGCCGCTCGACCACGACCGAGCCGCCGAGCAGGTAGCCCATCTGCAGGCCGATCACCGTCACCGTCGGGATCATCGCGTTGCGCAGGACATGGCGGGTCAGCACGGCGCCGCCGCCCATGCCCTTGGCGCGCGCGGTGCGGACATAGTCCTTGGCGAGCTCCTCGATCACCACGCCGCGCGTCATGCGGGCGACCAGCGCGATCAGCCGCGCGGAGAGCGCCGCGGTGGGCATCGCCAGCGACGCCCAGCCCGAGAAGCCGAAGCTCGGCAACAGCCCCCATTCCACCGAGAGCACGAAGATCAGCAGCAGGCCCAGCCAGAAATTCGGGATCGCGAGCAGCGCCACGACGGCGAAGGAGATCGCGAGGTCGACCGCGCTGCCCTGGCGAGCGGCGGCGACCACGCCCGCGGGGATGCCGACGAGGATCGTCACGAGGATCGCGGAGGCCGCGAGCGCAAGCGTCGCGGGCAGCCGCGCGAGGATGTGCGGCAGCGGGTTGCCGCGGAAGGTCGAGGAATAGCCGAGGTCGCCCGACAGCAGCCCCAGCATGCGCGTGGCGTATTGCTCGAGGACCGGCCGGTCGAGGCCAAGCCGCACGCGGAGCAGGTCGATGTCGGCCTGGCTCGCGGTCGCGCCGGCCATCATCTGCGCCTCGTCGCCGGGCACCGCCTTGAAGATCGCGAAGATGATCGTCAGGACGCCGAAGGCGATCAGCGGCATGCGGGCGAGCCGCGAGAGGACGAAGCCGGTCATGCGTGTCGGCGCGCGCGCGGGGGCTCGCCGCGCGCGCCCCCGTCCGCGCCGGACCGGGGCGCGCGCGGCGTCGCGTCAGGCACCGGCGCGGCGCGGGATCGTGAAGACGATCGGCCAGACCTCGACGCCCGTCACGCCCTTGCGCACCGCCGTGACGTTCTCGTTGACGTGCAGCCAGACATAGGGCGCCTCGTCCCACACGATCTTCTGCACCTCGCCCAGCAGCGCGTTCTGCCCCGCGAGGTCGGGCGTCGCGTTCGCCCTGGCGAGCAGCTCGTCGACGCGCGCGTTGCGGTAGCGCCCGATGTTCCAGACGTCGAGCTTGCCGTTGTCGTCGGCGTTCGACTTGAACAGCGATTCCAGGTGATAGAGCCCCGAGGCGTTGGACGGGTTGAAGCCGAAGAAGGCGACGTCGAAGTCGAGCGCCTTGCGCTCGCGGCGCAGCTCGCCCCAGTAGGCGCCACCCTCGACCTTGCGGATCTCCGCCTCGATGCCGACCTGCTGGAAGGCGCGCTGGCAGATCTCGGCGATCGAGACGTCGCCGGGGAACAGGCCCTCGGAGGCGAGCATGCGCAGCTTGAGCGGCTGGCCGCCCTTCTGCAGCTTGCCGCCCGCGCCCGGCGTCCAGCCCGCCTGCGCGAGCAGCGCCTTCGCCTTGTCGGGCGAGAACTCGTACTCGCCGGCGCGCTTGTATCCTTGCGTATCGAAGGCGAGCGGCGAGTCGGAGGCCTTGGCGAAGCCGAAGAAGACGCGCTCGGCGATCTGCCTCACGGGCACGGCGTGGTTGAGCGCCTGGCGCACGCGCACGTCGTCGAAGGGCGCGGCGGAGAGGTTGATCGCGAGGCCCAGCGGGCGCAGGCCCGGCCGCGCGATGACGTCGATGCCCGCCTCGCGCCTCAGCCCGGCGACGAGCTGCACCGGCACGCTGTCGACGATGTCGACCGATCCCGTGCGAAGCGCGGCGACGCGCGTCGCGGCCTCGGCGATGAACTTGAACGCGAGCCGCTCGGTCGCCGGCCTGCCGCCCCAGTAGCCCGGGAAGGCCTTGAGCACGACCTCCTGCCCCGGCACGAAGCTCTCGAGCATGAAGGGGCCCGCGCCGACCGGGTTCTGCGCCACGCCCTTCTCGCCATGCCTTGCGACCGAGGCGGGCGACACGATCGAGCCCGAGCCATGCGCGAAGCTGTTGAGGATCTGCGAGAACGGCGCCTTGGTGCGCACGACCACGGTCTCGGCGTCGACCACCTCGACGCCCGCGACCACGTCCCAGAGCGGGCGGTTGGTGGGCGTGCGCTCGCGGTCCATCAGCCGCTCGACGTTGAACTTCACCGCGGCGGCGTCGAAGGCCGTGCCGTCGTGGAAGGTCACGCCCTTGCGCAGCGTGAAGCGCACGGACATCACGTCCGCGGCCACCTCCCAGCGCGTGGCGAGGCCCGGGACGATGCGCAGGTCGGCGTCGAAGTCGACGAGCCGGTCGAACATGCAGTAGCCGACCTCGTAGCCGCCGGGATAGGTCGCGAAGGCGCCCTGCGCGGGGTCGAGCGCGGTGACGCGCGTGCTCTGGCCGTAGGTCAGCGTCCTGCCCGGCGCGGCCTGCGCGATGGCGTCGCGCCAGCCAGCGAGCGGGGCGATGGCGGCGCCGGAGAGGAGCGAGAGCGCGGTCCTGCGAAGCATGATGGTGTCCTTCCTGTCGATGGGTTGCGGACGCGCGGGCGTCACGCCGTCGCCCCGGTGCCGTCGGCCCAGAGCTGGTTCCAGGTGAAGATGGCGGGCGAGCCACCGGTATGGACGAAGACCACGACGTCGTCCTTCGCGAAGCGCCCCTCGCGGACATGCGCGACCATCCCCGAGGCGGCCTTGCCGGTGTAGATCGGGTCGAGGACGATGCCCTCGTGGCGGGCGAAGAGCCGCGTCGCCTCGTTCCCGGCCTCGCTCGGGACGCCGTAGCGCTCGCCGACGAAGCCCGTGAAGTTGGTGATGTCCTCGGGCCCGAGGCGCAGCGCGAGGCCGAGCGCCTCGCAGGTCTCGTTGGCGATCTTGGCCGTGCGCGAGGGCACGTCGAACTCGCTGGTCGCGGTGACGCAGTGGACGGCGAAGCCGCCGAAGAGCTTGCGCGCGATCTCGAAGCCCGCCGCGCCCTTGCCGCTCGAGGACATGTAGAACGCGGTCGGCCTGGCCCCGATCGCGTCGAGCTGCTCGAGCATCTCCATCATCGTCTCGAGATAGGCGATGGCCGAGGCGACGTCGAACATCGGGTTGTCGTTGAGGATGTGCGGGCGGCGGCCCCTGGCGCGCTGTTCCGCGGCGATCGAATCGAGCATGCGCCGCTGCTCGGCGCGGTCGCGCGCGAAATGGACCTCGGCGCCGAGCAGGTAGTCGACCAGCAGGTTGCCCTGGACCTGGTTCGGGCGCGCGCCCTCCAGCACCAGGATGGTGTCGAGCCCCAGCTTGTTGCATGCGCCGACGGTCTGGCGCGCCGAGTTGGATTGCAGGTCGAGGCCGACGATCACGACGTCGGGGTTCTCCTGCATCGTGCGCGCGAGGCGAAACTCGAGGTTGCGCAGCTTGTTGCCGCCGAAGGCCACGCCGGTGAGGTCGTCGCGCTTGACGAAGATGCGCGGCCCGCCGAGCACCCGCGCCAGGTTCGGCGCCTCGATCAGCGGCGTGTTGCGGATCGCGATGTCGACGCGCGGGATGCGCGCGATCGCGGCGCGAATCTCCGCAAAGCCGGTGGCCGGCGCGACCGGCGCCGTCGTCTCGTCCATGATGCGTCCCTTCCCCCGGGGCTGCGCGGCCCCCGCCGCGAGCGGGCAAGCTATCCGGTTCGGCGTGCGATGGAAACCGGAAGGCGCGAAAGGGGCCGCCGATCGGCTCGCGGAGGAAGGCGACGAGCCTGGCGGCGACCTCGCCGGCCCGTCGCCGCGACCTCTCAGCCGCCGGGCGTGACGAACTGCGCCAGCGTGTATTCGTCGCTGCGCGCCACGTAGGTCAGGCCCTTGCGCGTCGCCCAGGTGTTGATCTGGTAGTAGAGCGGGATGATGCCGAGGTCGCCGAGCGCGATCTCGCTCGCCTCCTGCAGCAGCTTCTCGCGCGCGGCGTCGTCGACCGTGCCCATCGCCCGCTCGGAGATCTCGTCGACGCGCGCGTTGGAGTAGCGGCCGCGATTGGCGGCGCCGGTGCCCTTCTCGCGGTTGGGCGTGCCGACCAGCGCGCGCAGCGGCGAGGAGACCTCGCCGGTGCCGCTGCCCCAGCCGAGCAGCGCCACGCTGTAGGCGTAGTTGGGCGCGCTCGCCTGCGTCGCGAAGGTCGCCCAGGGCAGCGTCTGCACCTTGGTCTCGATGCCGACGCGGTTGAGCATCGGCCCGATCGCCTGCAGCACCTTGTCGTCGTTCGGATAGCGGTCGTTGGGGCCGTGGATCGTCAGCGCGAATCCGTTCGGGTAGCCCGCCTCGGCGAGCAGCCGGCGCGCGCCCTCGATGTCGAGCGCGTCGGGCCTCAGCCGCGGAGAGACGCCGAAGAAGCCGTCGGGCAGGAAGCCGCCGGCGGGGATGGCCGAGCCCTCGAAGAGACGCTCGACGATCGCCTGGCGGTTGATCGCCTTGCTGAGCGCGCGGCGCACCCGCAGGTCCTTGAGCGGGTTGGCGGCGAGCGCCTGGCCCGCCTTGTCCGTGGCGTGGGGCGTCTGGTCGCGCGCCTGGTCCATGGCGAGGTAGATGAGCCGGTTCGACGTCACCTGCTGCACCGCGACCTGCGGCGACGCCTTCAGCCGCGCGAGGTCGGTGGTCGGCACCGCCTCGATCATCCCGACATCGCCCGCGAGCATCGCCGCGGTGCGCGCCGCGTCGTTGACGATGATGCGCAGCGTCGCCTTCTGCCAGTGCGGCCTCGGGCCCCAGTAGGCGTCGTTGCGCGCGAGCACGACGCGGTCGTTGGGCACGAACTCGACGAGCCTGAACGGGCCCGTGCCGATCGACGCGCGCGCGGCGTTGAACTCGCCCGTCGGCGCCTCCGCCATCGAGCGATGGACGATCGAGACCGTCGCGAGGTCGTTGGGCAGCAGCGGCCAGGGCGCGCGCGTCCTGAAGCGGATGGTGAGCTTGTCGACCACCTCGGTCGCGACGATGGCGCGGGTGTAGAGCGTGAAGGGCGAGGGCGAGTTCGGGACCCAGGGCACGCGCCTGAGCGTGGCGACGACGTCCTCGGCGCCGAATTCGCTGCCGTCGTGGAAGCGCACGCCGGGCCGCAGCCTGAACTCCCAGGTCAGGTCGTCGATCGGCTTCCACGACACGGCGAGGCCGGGCCCGACGCGCTGCCTTTCGTCGTGGTGGACGAGCCGGTCGAAGACATGCGCGGCGACGTTGTTGTTGGGCGAGAGGTTGTGGAAATGCGGGTCCATCGAGGTGACGTTGCCGCTCAGCCCGATGGAGATCTCCTGCGCCTGCGCGGCCGCGGGAAGCCCGGTGCCGGCCAGCGCGACGGTGGCGAGGGCGGCGGAACGCAGCGCGCCGCGGCGGGTGGGATGGAAGGTGGCCATGGCCTGGTCTCCGGTAGGGGGGGGGGCTCGGTGTGGGCCCGGGATGATGCAGCACGCGCCGGGCGGCCTCCAGACCGGAATGGCGCGGCGCCCACGCCGACGGTGTAACCTCGGGGCCTGTCGCCGCGAAGGCGACAGGACGCCTGCCGCATCCTCCCCCGAGCGAGACCCATGGCCGACACCTCCCCTCCTCCCCTGGCGCCCAGGCGCCCCGAGCGCGTCGAGGGCGGGCTGCGCGCCGACCTCTGCGTCATCGGCGCGGGATCGGGCGGCCTGTCGGTGGCCGCGGGCGCGGTGCAGATGGGCGCGTCCGTCGTCCTGGTCGAGAAGGGCGAGATGGGCGGCGACTGCCTCAACGCCGGCTGCGTGCCGTCCAAGGCGCTGCTCGCGGCGGCCCACGCCGCGCAGGCGGTGCGCGACGCGCGCCGCTTCGGCGTGCACGCGCCGGCGCCGGACATCCGCTTTGGCGAGGTCCATGCGCATGTCCACGGCGTCATCGCGGCGATCGCGCCGCACGACAGCGTCGCGCGCTTCGAGGGGCTGGGCGTGCATGTGGTCAGGGCGGCCGCGCGCTTCGCGGGTCCCGACGTCGTCGAGGCCGGCGGGGAGCGCATCCGCGCGCGGCGCTTCGTCGTCGCCACCGGATCGCGCGCCGCGGTCCCGCCGATACCGGGCCTCGCCGACGCGGGGTACCTCACCAACGAGACGATCTTCGGCCTGGCGGAATGCCCGCGCCACCTGCTCGTCATCGGCGGCGGGCCGATCGGCGTCGAGATGGCGCAGGCCTTCCGCCGGCTCGGCGCGGACGTCACTCTGGTCGAGAAGGCGCGGATCCTGCCGCGCGACGAGCCCGAGGCCGTGGAGGTCCTGCGCGCCGCGCTCCGTCGCGAGGGCGTGACGCTGCTGGAATCGACCGGGCTGCGGTCGGTGCGGCGCGAGGGCGAGCGCATCGTCGCGACGCTGGACGCGGACGGGCAGGACGGGCGACGCATCGAGGCGAGCCATGTCCTCGTCGCCGCCGGACGGCGACCCAATGTCGAGGAGCTGGGCCTCGACGCCGCCGGCATCGCGCATGGCGCGACGGGTATCGTCGTCGACGCGCGGCTGCGCAGCAGCAACCGCCGGGTCTTCGCGATCGGCGACGTCGCCGGCGGGCCGCAATTCACCCATGTCGCGGGGCAGCACGCGGGCATCGTGATCCGCAATGCGCTT
>JBEGVV010000013.1:0-26016 GCA_041178225.1 Pseudomonadota bacterium
GTTCCCGGCGGGCGGATGATCGCGCCATCGCCCCTCGCGCCGATGGCGCGGCGCGCCGCCGGGATCGCTCCGGCCGCGCGGAGACCAGGAGGATCGACGTGAAGAGACGCCAGTTCATCGCCCTCGCCGCCGCCGCCGGCGCGGCTTCCGCGGCGGGCGCCGCGCACGCGCAGCAGCAGTTCTTCCGCATCGGCACGGGCGGGACGGGCGGCACCTACTTCCCGGTCGGCGGCATGATCGCCAACGCGATCTCCGAGGCGAGCGGCACGGGCGTGAAGGGCCTCGTCGCGACCGCCGTCGCGTCCAATGGCTCGCTCGCCAACATCAACGCCATCGGCGCCGGCCAGTTCGAGGCTGGCCTGACCCAGGCCGACGTCGCCTACTGGGCGTGGAGCGGCACGGGCCTGTTCGAGGGCCGCCCGAAGGTGGACAGCATCCGCTTCGTGGCGAACCTCTACCCGGAGAGCGTCCAGATCGTCGTCAAGCGAGGCTCCGGCATCCGCTCCGTCGCCGACCTCAAGGGCAAGCGCGTGTCGCTCGACGAGCCCGGCTCGGGCACGCTGATCGACGCGCGGATCGTGCTCGCGGCCTATGGCCTGACGGATCGCGACCTCAAGCCCGAGTACCTGAAGATGGGCCCGGCCGCGGACCGCATGCGCGACGGCGCGCTGGATGCCTTCTTCACCGTCGGCGGCTGGCCGACCGGCGCGATCGCGGAGCTGGCCTCGAGCCAGGGCGGCATCGACCTCCTGCCGGTCGACGGCGACGCGGCGCAGCGCCTGCTCAGGCAGTATTCGTTCTTCTCGGCCGACGTGATCCCGGCCGACGCCTACAAGGGCTCGGCCGAGACGAAGACGATCGCCGTCGGCGCGCAGCTCGTGACCAGCGCGAAGCTCTCCGACGCGCTCGTCCACGACATCACGAAGGCGCTGTGGAACGACGCGACGCGCAAGATGCTCGACGCGGGCCACGCCAAGGGCAAGCTGATCCGCAAGGAGACCGCGGTGCACGGCGCCGGCATCCCGCTGCACCCGGGGGCCGAGCGGTTCTACCGCGAGGCGGGGCTGCTGAAGTAACCGGCACGCGCGAGCAGCCGGGACGAACGGGCGGGCGGATCCCACGGGATCCGCCCGTTCTCGCGAGAGGGGCGGGACTTGATGGCGCAGGCGATCGACGAGAAGGCGGCACGCGAACTCGAGGAGAAGTTCGATCCCGAGATGCGGTTCCGGCCGATCGCCGACCGGACCGGCGCGGTGGTGGCGGCGGCGCTGTTCGTGCTCTCGGCGTTCCACTACTGGACCGCCGGCTTCGGGCTGCTGGAGGAGACGCTTCATCGCGGCGTCCACATGGCCTTCGTCCTGTCGCTGATCTTCCTCGTCTTCGCGCGCACGAAGGCGGGGCAGGGCGTGCTGCGCCCGTCGTCCCTCGCCGCGCCCGGCGGCGTGCCGCTCTACGACTGGGCGCTCGCCGCGCTCGCGGTGGCCAGCGTGCTCTACGTCCCCTGGATCTTCGACGACCTCGCCTTCCTGATCGGCAACCCGCGGCCGCGCGACGTCCTCATGGGCACGATCCTCGTGGTCGTCGCGATCGAGGCGACGCGGCGGACCATGGGCTGGCCGCTGCCGATCATCGCCATCGCCTTCATCCTCTACGGCCTCTTCGGCACCTGGGCGCCCGGCATCCTCGTCCATCCCGGCGCCAGCTGGCCGGGCCTGATCAACCACCTCTACCTGACGACCCAGGGCATCTACGGGCTGCCGCTCGGCGTAGTCTCCACCTACGTGTTCCATTTCGTGCTGTTCGGGGTGCTCGCGACGCGCATCGGCCTCGGCCAGCTCTTCATCGACCTCGCCACCGCGCTCGCGGGTCGCTTCGCCGGCGGCCCGGCGAAGGTCTCGATCTTCGGCTCGGCGCTGTTCGGCATGATCTCGGGTTCGTCGATCGCGAACACCGTCACGGTCGGCTCGCTGACCATCCCGGCGATGATCCGGATCGGGTACCGCAGGCATTTCGCGGCCGCCGTGGAGTCGACGGCCAGCACGGGCGGCCAGATCACGCCGCCGGTGATGGGCGCCGCCGCCTTCCTGATGATCGAGTTCCTGGGCTTGCCCTACCAGACGATCATCCTCGCGGCGATCGTGCCGGCCTTCATGCATTTCTTCGGCGTCTTCATGCAGGTGCACTTCGAGGCCAAGCGCCACGGCCTGCGCGGCCTGCCGCCGGAGGACATCCCCGATCCGCGCGCCGTGCTGCGCGACGGATGGCCGACCGTCTTCCCGCTGCTGCTCCTGGTCGCCATCCTGCTGTCGGGCTACACGCCCTACCTGGCGGCGTTCTGGGGCATCACCGGATGCGTGGTGGTCGGCTTCCTCAACCCGCGCCGGCGCCTGACCATCCCCGACCTCGTCGACGGCTTCGTCACAGGTGCCAAGTACGCCCTCGCGGTGGGCGCGGCCGCGGCCGTGGTCGGCATCGTCGTCGGCGTGGTCACGCTGACCGGCGTCGGCTTCAAGGTGTCCTTCATCGTCACGTCGGGCGCGAAGCAGGCCGCGGCCTGGATCCTGCCGCTGGTGCCCTTCGACCTCGTCTCGCCGCAGGGCCTGTCGCTCTTCCTCACGCTGCTGCTGACCGGCGTCGTGTGCATCGTCATGGGCTGCGGGATCCCGACGACGGCCAACTACATCATCATGGTGACCGTCGCCGCGCCGACGCTCGGCATGCTGGGCGTCGCGCCGATCGTCGCGCATTTCTTCGTCTTCTACTATGGCGTGCTCGCCGACATCACGCCGCCGGTCGCGATGGCCGCCTACGCGGGCGCCAGCCTCGCCAACGCGGATCCGTTCAAGACGGGCAACACGGCGTTCCGCCTCGGCCTCGCGAAGGCGCTCGTCCCCTTCGTCTTCGTGTTCTCGCCCTCGCTGCTGCTCGTCGTGCCTGGCTTCGACTGGATCGAGTTCCTGCGCACGCTCGCGGGATGCCTGCTCGGCGTGACCTGCCTCGCGGCCGCGCTGTCCGACTACCTGCTGGTGCGGATGCACCGCTGGGAGCGGCTGCTCGCAGGCGCCGCGGGCCTGCTCCTGATCGCGCCCGGCTGGGGCCCGCTGGCGGCGGGCGCCATCCTCGTGTCGCCCGTCCTTCTGCGCCACGTGCTGTCCGCGCGGCGCGGGGAGGTCGCATGACCACGTTGCCCGCGCTCCTCGCCGGGCATCGCCAGGGCTGGTCCCTCGCGCGCGACTTCTACCTCGACCCCGTGGTCGCGGAGGCGGAGCGCGCGCGGTTCTGGCATGGACGCTGGCTCTTCGCGGCGCATGGCTGCGAATTGCCCGAGCCCGGCTGCTTCGTCACCCTCGACGTCGCGGGCGAACCCGTCGTCGTGCTGCGCGATCGCTCGCGCGGCGTGCGCGCCTTCGCCAATGTCTGCCGCCATCGCGGCTCGCGCGTCTGCACCTCGCCCTCGGGCCGCGCGCATCGCCTCGTCTGCCCCTACCACGCCTGGACCTACGACCTCGACGGGCGGCTCTGCAGCGACGTGCGCGAGCACGGCGCGGAGCCGGAGGCGCATGGCCTGCGCGCGCACCATGCCATCGAGCTCGGTGGCCTTGTCTTCGTCTCGCTGGCCGAGGCGCCGCCGCCGCTCGAGGGCATGGACGAGGCCTTCGCGCGCTGGCTTGCGCCCCAGGGCCTCGCCGGGGCGCGCATCGCGCGCAGCGTCGACTACCGCGTCGCGGCGAACTGGAAGGTCGTGTTCGAGAACAACCGCGAGTGCCTGCATTGCCCGGGCTCGCATCCCGAGTACATCCGCGCGAACTACGACATCCACGTCCTCGACCCGCGCCGGGCCGCGGAGATCGAGGCGCGCGTCGCGGGCGAGGGGCGGCGCTGGCAGGCCATGGGGCTCGAGGCGCCGACGCTGGTCTCGGACATGACCGCCGCGTGGTGGCGCGTGAACCGCACGCCGCTCGCCCCGGGCTTCCTGACGGAAAGCCTCGACGGCGCCCCGGTCGCGCCGGTCATGGGGTCCTACCCGGAGCACGACGTCGGCACGCTGCGCGCGACCATGTTCCCGAACTTCTGGATGCATGGTTCCGGGGACCACGCCGTCACCACGCGCCTGCTTCCAGACGGCACGGGGCACACCCTCGTGCGCGTCGCCTGGCTGGTCGACGCGCGCGCGGAGGAGGGGCGCGACTTCGATCCCGCGCGGCTCATGCCCTTCTGGCAGCGGACCTCCGAGCAGGACTGGGAGATCTGCGAGAACGTCCAGCGCGGCATCGCGTCCGCGCATTACCGCCCCGGCCCGTTCGCGCGGCAGCGCGAGCGCAACGTCGCGCAGTTCGTGGAGTGGTACCTCGGCGAGATGGCGGGGGGCTGAGCATGTCGTCCTTCCCGGGCCAGGCCGGCATCGTGATCGTCGGCGGCGGGGCGATCGGATGCGCGATCGCCTACCACCTCGCGCGGCGCGGCGCGCGCGACGTGCTGCTGCTCGAGCGGCGGCAGCTCACCCACGGATCCACCTGGCACGCGGCCGGCCTCGTCGGCCAGCTGCGCAGCTCGAAGAACCTCACGCGGCTGATGCAGCGCTCGGCGGCGCTCTACCGCACGCTCGAGGCGGAGACGGGCCAGGCGACGGGCTGGCACGGCGTCGGCAGCCTGCGCCTCGCGGCGAGCGCCGAGCGCTGGGACGAGCTCCGCCGCGCCGCGACGACGGGCAAGGGCTTCGGCTTCGAGCTGCACCTCGCCTCGCCCGAGGAGGCGCGACGGCTCTACCCGCTGCTCGACGCGAAGGGGCTGCATGGCGCGGTCTGGGTCCCGTCGGACGGCTTCGTCGATCCGTCCTCGGTGACGCAGGCGCTGGCGCGTGGCGCGCGCGACGGCGGCGTCGCCATCCGCGAGGGCGTGCGCGTGGAAGGCCTCGTCCGCGCGGGCCGGCGCGTCACCCATGTCGTCACCGACCACGGCACCATCGCCTGCGACACGGTCGTCAACGCGACGGGCATGTGGGGCGCGGAACTCGGCGCCATGGCGGGCGTACAGGTCCCGGTCTGCGCGCTCGAGCACCAGTATGCCGTGACCGAGAGGATCGCGGGCCTGCCCGCCGGCCTGCCGACGCTGCGAGACCCGGATGGCCGCTTCTACGCCAAGCCCGAGGTCGGCGGCCTCGCGATAGGTGGCTGGGAGGACAGCACGCCCGTGTTCGGCGCAGGCGGCATCCCGCGCGATTTCGGCCCTGAACTCCTGACCGGGGACTTCGACCGCTTCACCCCGATCGGCGAGGCGGCGGTCGCCCGGATACCGTCCTTCGGCGAGACGGGCATCAAGTCGATGATCAATGGCCCGATCCCGATCAGCGCCGATGGCGAGCCGATCATGGGCAAGGCGCCCGGCCTCGACAATTTCTTCGTCTCCTGCGGCTTCACCTCCGGCATCGCCGCGGCCGGCGGCGCGGGCGAGGCGATGGCGAACTGGATCCTCGAGGGCGATCCCGGCTTCAACCTCTTCGCCTTCGACCTGCTGCGCTTCGGGCCGATCCACTCGGCGCCCGATTTCCTCCACGCCCGCGCCACCGAGAGCTACGCGAGCTACTACGCGATCGCCTGGCCCGGGCACGAGCCGGCCAGCGCGCGGCCCGCGCGCACCAGCCCGCTGCACGACGTCCTGCTCGCGCGCGGCGCCGTGCACGGGAGCAAGTTCGGCTGGGAGCGCCCGAACCATTTCGTGCGCGACCCGGCCGACCGCCTCGAGCGCCCCAGCTTCCGCAGGCCCGGCTGGTTCGACGCGGTGGGCGAGGAGCATCGCGCGGTGCGTGAACGCGCCGCGCTCGTCGACATGTCGTCCTTCACCAAGGTCGAGATCGAGGGGCCGGGGGCGCTCGCGGCGCTGCAGCGCGTCGCGGCGAACGACATGGACCGGGCGCCGGGCACGATCGTCTACACGCAGTTCCTGAACGCGCGCGGCGGCATCGAGGCGGACCTGACGATCACCCGCCTCGCCGAGGATCGCTTCTACCTCGTCACGGGCAGCGCCTTCGGCCCGCACGACCTCGCCCATCTCGACGACCACCTGCCGCGCGACGGCTCGGTGCGCGTGAACGACGTCACCTCGGGCTGGGCGGTGGTCAATCTCTGCGGCCCGCGGGCGCGCGACGTGCTCGCCGCCGCTTCGTCGAGCGACGTCTCCGCGGCGGCCTGCCCCTACATGCAGGCGCGCGAGGTCTGGATCGGCCATGCGCGGGTCCGCGCGCTGCGCGTCAGCTACGTGGGCGAGCTCGGCTGGGAGCTGCACATGCGCAGCGAGGACGCGCGCGCCGTGCATGCGCGGCTGCTGCGCGCCGGGGCGGCGCACGGGATCGCCGACGCGGGCTACCGCTGCGTCTCCAGCCTTCGCCTCGAGAAGCACTACCTGTACTGGGGCGCCGACATCACGCCCGACGAGACGCCGCTGGAGGCGGGGCTCGGCTTCTGCGTCGCTTGGCGCAAGGGCGACTTCATCGGTCGCGCCGCGCTCGAGCGGCAGAAGGCCGAGGGCGTGCGGCGGCGCCTTGCCTGGTTCGACGCGCCGGGCGACGCGCACTGGCATGGCGGCGAGGCGATCCTGCACGATGGTCGCATCGTCGGGACGGTGCGTTCCGGCGGCTATGGCTACACGGCCGGGCGCAGCATCGCCTGCGGATACGTGCCGGTCGAATGCCTCGGCGCGGACGCCGCGGGCTTCGAGATCGAGGCCTTCGGCGAGCGGTGCGCGGTCGTTCGCCACGACAAGCCGCTGGTCGATCCCTCCGGCGCGCGCCTGCGGTCCTGAGGGCCCTCACACTCCCGCGAGCGACTGCCGCAGCGGCAGCACGCCGACCGTCGCGCCCGCGGGCAGGGCGGGGGCGTGCGGTGGCCGGACGATGAGCGCGTCGGCCTTGGCGAGGAGCGAGAGCATCGAGCTGTCCTGGCGCGCGAAGGCGGTGGCGACGTTCTCGCCCGCGGGCCCGCGCGAGAGCGTCGCGCGCAGGTAGTCCTGCCGGCGGTCGTTGGCCGGCAGGTCGGCGCCGAGCACGGCGTCGGCGCGCTGCGGCTCGAGGTCGCGCGCGCCGAGCAGGCGCAGCAGGATCGGCCGCAGGAACACGATGCTGCAGACCAGCGACGACACCGGGTTGCCGGGCAGGCCGAGCATCGGCGTGGCCCCGATGCGCCCGAACATCAGCGGCTTCCCCGGGCGCATGGCGATCTGCCAGAAGTCGAGCTGGAGGCCCTTCGCGCCCAGCGCGGATCGCACGAGGTCGTGCTCGCCCACCGAGGCGCCACCCGTCGTCACCAGCAGGTCGGCGCCCCGCGCCCCCTCGGCCATCGCCTGCAGGGCGTCGCTGCGATCGGGCGCGATGCCGAGCTGCACCGGCTCGCCGCCCCAGCAGCGCACGAAGGCCGCGAGCGCGAGCCCGTTCGAGGACACGATCTGGTTGGGGCCGACCGGCTCGCCGGGCATCACCACCTCGTCGCCGGTGGCGAGGATCGCGACGCGCGGCTTGCGCGCCACGCGCAGCCAGGGGCGGTTCATGGCGGCTGCAAGGCCGAGCTGGCGCACGCCGACGACGTCGCCTGCCACCAGCCCGACGTCGCCGGCGCGGAAGTCGAGGCCCGCGGGCCTGACGAAGCGGCCGGGCGCGGTGGCCTCGCGCACGCGGATCGTCGTGCCCTCGGCGTCGACGTTCTCCTGGATCACGATCGTGTCGGCGCCGGCGGGGAGCGGCGCTCCCGTGAAGATGCGCACGCATTCGCCCGGGCCCAGGGCGCCGTCGAAGGACGAGCCTGCCGGGACCGCCCCGACCTGGCGGAGGACGACCGGCCCGGCGGCGACGTCGGCGCCGCGCGCGGCGTAGCCGTCCATCGCCGAGACCGCCGCCGGTGGCTGGGTCAGCCGCGCGACGACGTCCTCGGCGAGCACGCGCCCGAAGCCCTCCGCGACCTGGACGCTTTCCGCGCCGCAGGGCCCGAGCGTGGCGAGGATGCGGGCGAGCGCCTCCTCGACGGAGATCATTCCGCGGCCTCGTAGGTGCCTGACTTGCCGCCGCTCTTGTGCGCGAGGCGGATGTCGCCGATGCGCATCGCGCGGTCGATCGCCTTGCACATGTCGTAGACGGTCAGGGCGGCGACCGACACGGCGGTCAGCGCCTCCATCTCGACGCCGGTCTTGCCGGTCGTCTTGACGCGCGCCTCGATGTCGACCGCGTCGCGCGCGGGATCGGCGCGCAGGTCGAGCTCGACCGCGGTGAGGGCCAGCGGGTGGCAGAGCGGGATCAGCTCGTGGGTGCGCTTGGCCGCCATGATCCCTGCGAGCCGCGCGACGGCGAGCACGTCGCCCTTCGCGATCTCGCCGCCCGAGATCCGCCGCAGCGTCTCGGGCGCCATCGTGACGGTCCCGCGCGCCACGGCGAGGCGCGCCGTCTCGTGCTTGTCCGAGACGTCGACCATGCGCGCGCGTCCTTGCGCGTCGAAATGCGTGAGCTCGCCCGTCATGCCCGCCCCCCGGTCGCCATCAGCGCGCGCGTCGCCGCCGCGACGTCCGGCTGGCGCATCAGGGACTCGCCCACGAGGATCGCGCGCGCGCCGGCGGCCGCGACGCGGGCGACGTCGGACGGCGTCGCGAGCCCGCTCTCCGCGACCAGGAAGGCGTCGCGCGGCGCGCGCGCGGCGAGGCGCTCGAAGGTCGCGATGTCGACCGAGAGGCTGCGCAGGTCCCGGTTGTTCACCCCCAGCAGGGCGCCCTCCAGCGCCAGCGCCTGGTCGAGCTCCGCGGGGTCGTGGACCTCGGCGAGGACATCGAGGCCGAGGTCCCTGGCCAGGCGATGGAGCGAGGCCGCCTCGGCGGGCGACAGCGCCGCCATGATGAGGAGGATGCAGTCGGCGCCCAGGGCGCGCGCCTCGAGCACCTGGTAGGCGTCGAGCATGAAGTCCTTGCGAAGCGCCGGAAGGTCGACCGCGGCGCGCGCGGCGACGAGGTATTCGTCGCGGCCCTGGAACCAGGGCATGTCGGTCAGCACCGAGAGCGCGCTCGCCCCGGCGTCGCGATAGGCGCGGGCGAGGGCGGGAGGATCGAAGTCGGCGCGGATCACGCCCTTCGAGGGCGAGGCCTTCTTGATCTCCGCGATCAGGGCAGGGCGCGCGGGCGTCGCGTCGGCGGCGAGCCGCGCGCGGAACCCGCGCGGCGACGGCATGCACGCGGCGCGGGCCTCGAGCGAGGCGAGCGGGACGACCGCGCGGCGGCGTTCCACCTCGCGGCGCGTCGCGGCGCAGATGCGGGCGAGGACGTCGCTCATCGCGCGCGCCCTCAGCCCGGCGCGGGGGAGTTGGTGATGGCGATCAGCTGCGAGAGCGTCGCCATCGCGGCGCCGGAGTCGATCGCCTGCACGGCCATCTGGGCGCCGTCGCGCAGCGAGCCGGCCTTGTCCGCGACGATCAGGGCCGCGGCCGCGTTCAGCAGCACGATGTCGCGGAAGGCACCGGACTTGCCTCCGAGCAGCGCCATGATCGCCGCGCCGTTCTCCGCCGGCGTCCCGCCCTTGAGGTCGGCGAGCTGCGCGCGCGGCAGCCCGGCATCCTCGGGCGAGACGGTGAAGCGCGTGACGCGACCCTCGCGCAGTTCGGCGACCGCCGTGGGGCCGGTCGTGGTGATCTCGTCCATGCCGTCGCTGCCGCTGACGACCCAGGCGCGGGTGGAGCCGAGATTGCCGAGCGTCGCGGCCATCGGCTCGATCCAGCGCTCGGCGAAGGCGCCGACGAGCTGGCGCGTCACCATCGCCGGGTTCGCCAGGGGGCCGAGGATGTTGAAGATCGTACGCGTGCCGAGCTCGACGCGCGGGCCGGCGACGTTGCGCATCGCGGCGTGGTGGCGCGGTGCCATCATGAAGCCGATGCGCGCCTCGGCGATCGCGCGCTCGATCAGGCGGAAATCGGCATCCGTGTTCACGCCGAGCACGGTCAGCACGTCGGCCGCGCCGGAGCGCGAGGAGAGGGCGCGGTTGCCGTGCTTGGCGACCGGCACGCCGCAGGCCGCGACCACGATCGAGGTCGCGGTGGACACGTTCCAGGTCCCGATCGCGTCGCCACCGGTGCCCACGATGTCGATCGCGTCGGGAGGGGCGGAGATCCGGGCCGCGCGCGCGCGCATCACCCCGGCCGCGCCGGTGATCTCGTCGATCGTCTCGCCGCGCACGCGCAGCGCCATCAGGAAGCCGCCCATCTGCGCGGGCGTCGCGTTGCCCGACATCAGCGCCTCGAAGCCGGTCCGCGCCTCCTCGACGTCCAGCGACCTGCCGTCGGCGACGCGGGCGAGGAGGGCCTTGAGCTTGTCCATGTCGACTGTCATGACGGGAAGACGCTCCGGAGGCGTGAGGGACCCGGACTTTTCGGCAGTTCAAGGACCCTTTGCAACACTTTCGGCCCGGCTTGCGCTGGCGCATAAAGGGGGGCGATGAGCGAGACGGTTACCCTTCGGATCGGCGGGATGACCTGCGCGGCCTGCGTGTCGCGGGTGGAGCGGGCGCTGGCGCGCGTCGATGGCGTCGAGGCGGCGGCGGTCAGCCTCGCCGCCGAGCGCGCCGATGTCGTCGTCGCCGAGGGCGGTCCGGCCGTGGTCGAGCGGCTGCGCGCGGCCGTCGAGGAAGCGGGCTACGACGCGCAGGCCGAGGCGGCCGGGGGGAGCGCCGACGGCATGGAGGGGATCCCGCGGGGGGAACTCCTGCGGGTCGGCGCGGCCCTGGCCCTCGCCCTGCCGCTGCTGGCCGAGATGCCGGGCCATTTCGGCATCCCCTGGTTCAGGCTGCCGCCGCTGCTGGCCCTGGCATTCGCCGCGCCGGTCCAGCTGTTCCTGGCCCTGCCTCTCTACAGGGCGGCGTGGAAGGCGCTGAGGGCGCGTTCCGGCAACATGGACCTCCTGGTGGCGATCGGGACGAGCGTCGCCTTCCTCTCCGGCGCCGTCGCCGTGCTGCGCGACCCGTTCGGGCATCCGCACCACTACCTCGAGGCCTCGGCCGTCGTGGTCGCGCTCGTGCTGCTCGGCCGGGCGCTCGAGTTGCGCGCGCGCCGCTCCGCCGTGAGGGCGATCCGCGCCCTCGCGGCGCTGCTCCCGGAGGCCGCGCGGGTCGATCGCGACGGCGTGGAAGCCGACGTCCCGGCCTCCTCGCTGCGCCGCGGCGACCTGGCCATCGTCAGGCCGGGAGAGCGCTTTCCCGCCGATGGCGTCGTGCGGTCGGGGGAGAGCGAGGCCGACGAGGCTCTCATCACCGGCGAGAGCCGCGCCGTTCCCAAGCGCCCCGGCGACATGGTGATCGCCGGCTCGGTCAATGGCGATGGGCTTCTTCGCGTCGAGGTCCAGGGCGTGGGCGCGCAATCCACCCTCGCGCGGATCGTGAGGCTGGTCGAGCGCGCGCAGGCGTCGAAGGCACCCGTGCAGCGGCTGGTCGACCGCGTCGCCGCGGTCTTCGTTCCGGCGGTCCTGGGGCTCGCGATCCTTTCCTTCCTCTGCTGGTGGCTCCTGGCCGGCGACCCGCGCGCCGGCCTCGCGGCCGCGGTCAGCGTCCTGGTCATCGCATGCCCATGCGCGCTGGGCCTCGCGACGCCGATGGCCGTGGTCGCCGCCTGCGGCGCCGCCGCGCGCCACGCGATCCTCGTCAAGGACGCCGCCGCTCTCGAGCGCCTCGCCGATGTCGGCGTCGTGGTCTTCGACAAGACCGGGACGCTCACCGAGGGGCGGCCGGCGGTCATGGAGATCGTCGCCGCGCGCGCGGGCGGCGAGCGCCACGTGCTGTCCCTCGCGGCCGCGGTCGAGCGCGGGAGCACGCACCCGCTGGCGCGGGCCATCGCCGCGCGCGCGGCGCAGGACGGGATCGAGCCGCCGACGCCGAACCAGCTCGAGGCCATACCCGGCCGCGGGATCAAGGCGCGCGTCGATGGCGCGCTGGTCATCCTCGGGACATCCGAGCTCATGCGGCAGGCGGGCCTCGATGCATCCGCCTTCGACGAGCGCATCGCCGCCTTCGACCGCGATGGCCTCACGCGCGTCTTCGTCGCGCGCGACGCCAGCGTGGTCGGCGTGATCGCCCTTGGCGACCCGCTGCGCGCCGACGCGGGAGCGGCCATCGCGCGGCTCGGCCGGCTGCGCGTCGCGGCCTGGATGGCCACCGGCGACGCGCGCGCCACCGCCGCGCGCGTCGCCTCCGAGCTCGGGATCCCGGATTTCATCGCCGAGGCGCGCCCCCAGGCGAAGCTCGACCTCGTCGCCCGGCTCCAGGCGGAGGGACGCGTGGTCGCCGTCGTGGGGGACGGCGTGAACGACGCGCCCGCGCTCGCGGCGGCGGATATCGGGCTTGCCGTCGGCGGCGGGGCCGACGCGGCGCTCGAGACCGCGGGCGCCGCGCTGATGCGCGGCGACGTCTCCCAGGTGGCCGACGCGGTGGAACTGGCCCGCGCCGCGCGCGCGCGCGTCCGCGAGAACCTCTTCTGGGCCAGCGTGTTCAACCTCGCGGGCCTGCCCCTCGCGGCCCTGGGCCTCCTCAACCCGATGATCGCCGGCGCGGCGATGGCCTTCTCCTCGCTCGCCGTGGCGCTCAACTCCATGCGCCTGTCGGGCTGGAAGCCGGGTGAGCGGCGATGAGGCTGGCGCTGCCGGGCATCCCTTTGCTGGCGTTCCTGCGCGCGCGCCGGTCGGCGGTCGTCGCGGGCTCGCTCGCCCTCGTCCTGCTCGCGACGCTCCATGTCGTGGTGCCGCGGCGCGGAGGAGGCGAGGACATCGCCCGCGTCTCCCTGCCCGAGGAGGAGATCGAGAGCGCGCTCGACGAGGCGAACGCCGCCGAGGAGGCGCGGCTCGCTGCGACGCGCGGCGGCGGGCAGGGCTCGGGGCAGGGTGGCGGCGCAGAGGCCGGCGCGGGCGCGGGCCCGGCGATCCGCGCCATCGACGCCGAGTGGGAGAAGCGCTCGGTCCCCGTGGCGCTGCAGCAGGGGCGCGGCTACGTCGCCATCGTGATCGACGACATGGGCCTCGACCGGCCGCGCGCGATGCGGGCCATCGGCCTGCCCACGCCGCTGACGCTCTCCTTCCTGCCCTACGGTCGCGACGCGCCCGCGCTCGCGGTGCTGGCCCGCCAGCGCGGGCACGAGATCCTGCTGCACATGCCGATGCAGCCGATGGGCGGCGAGAGCCCGGGCCCGCATGCGTTGACGGTCGACCTCGCTGCCGTCGAGATCCGCGGCCGCGTCGGCGCCGCGCTCGACCGCTTCGGCGACGCCGTTGGCCTCAACAACCACATGGGAAGCCGCTTCACGGTCGATCGGCGGCTCATGGTCCCGCTGATGGACGAGTTGCGCGCGCGCGGGCTCGTCTTCGTGGATTCGCGGACGGCCGCCGAGAGCCAGGGAAGCGAGGCGGCCGGCCATGGCGGCGTGCCGATGGCGATGCGCGACGTCTTCCTCGACAACGAGGCGACGGCGGAAGCCATCAACCGGCAGCTGCGCGAGGTCGAGCGCATCGCCCGCCGGCGCGGGCATGCCGTCGCGATCGGGCATCCGCACGACGCCACCTTCGCCGCGCTGGCCGCCTGGCTGCCGGGCCTGCAGGAGAAGGGATTGCAGGCGGTGCCCGTGACGACGATCATCCGTCGCAACCTGGAGCGCGGCCGCGCCGCGCAGTGACCGGCGGGAGCGCCCTGCCGGCGAGGAGCACGAGATGGCGATCGCCTACCGCGTCGACGGAATGACCTGCGACGGATGCGCGCGCGCGGTCGAGCGCGCCGTGAAGGCAGCGGCGCCGGGCTGCGAGGTCGTGGTCGACCGCGCCGCCGGCATCGTCAGCGTCGGCGCGGACGTCGCCGAGCCGCTGCTGCGCGCCGCGATCGAGCGCGCAGGCTTCGGCTTCGCCGGGCGCGGCTGACCCGCGCTCAGTTCTGGTAGAGCTTGTCCACGGCCGCTGGGTCGACGACGACCTTCAGCCGCTCGCGCAACGCCTTCAGGTATTGCTGGCCTAGCTCGGCGGCGATCGCCTGGGAGAGCCCGTCGGACAGGCGCTGGAGCGCTGGCTGCGCCTGCGCCGGATCGGCCGCGATCACCTCCGCGAGGCGCACGACGAAGTAGCCCTCGCCGGTGGCCGCGGTGCCGACCTCGCCCGGCTTGAGCTGGAAGAGCCGCGAGGCGAGGGCGGACGGCTCGCGCTGCTGCGCGCCCTCGACCCTTCCGTCGCGATGCATCGCCGGCGTCTGCAGCGCCTGCCCCTCGATCGAGGCGGCGACGGCGCCGGCGTCCTTGCCGCCCCGGATCTCGGCGGCGAGCTGCTCGGCGCGCGCGCGGGCAGCCTGGTCGCGCCTGCCGGCGGCCCAGATGGCGGCGACGTCGTCGCGCACGGCGGCGAGCGGGCGCTTCTCGCTGGGCATGACGCCATCGACGCGCACGAAGAAGAACGCGCCGGAGCGCGTCTCGATCAACTGCGAGTCGCGGCCGATGATCGCCTCGCCGAAGGCGCGCAGCGCCTCGGGCGCGGCGGCCAGGACGGGGATCGGCAGGCCGCGGCGGTCGCGGCCCATCGGGTCGGCGGCCTCGATGGCGATGGCGGGGACGCCCGCGGCTGCCGCCGCGTCCTGGAGCGGCTTGCCCTCGTTGACGCCCTCCTCGACCTTCGTCGCCGTCCTGTAGGCGACCTCGGCGGCGGCGCGACGCACGATCTCGTCGGCGAGCGCGGCGCGAAGGTCCTCGAAGGAGGGATCGACGCCGGGCTCTATCGCCGTCGCCCTGCCGAGGAAGACGCCGAGCGGGCTCGCGATGGGCGCGGAGACCTCGTTCGCGGCGAGCGCGAAGACCGGGCGCGACAGCTCGGCCGGCAGGCTCGACGCCGCGACCTTGCCGAAGGCGCGGACCTGCTCGGGCGTCTGCCCGGCCCTGGCCGCGACATCCATGAAGTCGGCGCCGCCCTCGATCTCCTTGCGCGCCGCGGCCGCGGCGGCCTCGTCGTCGAAGCGGACGATCTCCACCACGCGGCGCTCGGGCGTCGCGAACTCGCGCCGGCGCGCCTCGAACTCGGCGCGCAGCTGCTGCTCGTCGACGGGGATGGCGGCGCGGATTTCCTCCAGGCCGATCCGCACGACCAGGCCGCTGCGGAACTCGGGATCGGTGAAGCGCTCGGCGTTGGCCTCGTAGGCGGCCTGCAGGTCGGCGTCCGAGGGCGTGCCCGGGTCGGGCATCGACGCCGTGGGGACGAAGATCGTCTCGCCGCGCCGCTTCTCCTCGCGATGCCGGAACAGGGCCTCGGCGAGGGCGGCAGGGGCGGGAAGCGAGGCGGACACGGCCTCGACGAGGGCGCTGCGCGCCGCGTCGCCGCGCAGCAGGTCGACGTAGCGCTGCTCGGTGAAGCCGTTCTCCTGCAGCAGGCGGCGGAAGGCATTGGCGTCGAAGCCCGCGGCGCCGCGGAAGTTCGGGTCCTCCTGGATGCGCTGGCGCACCACCGCGTCGCTGACGACGAGGGACATGCGCTCCGCCGCGCGGTCGAGCGTGCGCTGGTTCGCCACGCGCTCGACGCTCTGTCCGGCGACGCCGAACTGGCGGAGCACGTCGCGGTCGATCTCGCCGAGGCTGCGGCGCAGCCGGTCGAGGTCGCGCTGGAACTCCAGCCTGACCTGGTCGGCCGGCACCGGATCGCCGCCGATCGAGATCACGGGGGTCTCGGCGCGCTGCAGGAACTTGTAGTCGCCGATGCCCCACACCGCGAAGGACAGCACGAGGAACAGGAACAGGACCTTGACGACGACACCCGCCGTCTTGTCCCGGATTTTCTGGAGCATGGGGATGGCTTTCGTTCGAAGCCGGCGGACTATAGGGACGAGGCCGCGGAGCGGCAACCTCGGGCGAAGCGCGGGCCTTTGGCGCGCGGAGCCTTCATGCTAGCGATTGCGCCGCCCGGCCGCGACGCCGGGCGCGTGATCGGCAGCAATGCGAGGGCGCAGGCCATGTCGAGGACCCGTTACGTCATCGGCAACTGGAAGATGAACGGCACGAGGCAGGGCGCGGCGCTTCTGGCGCGCGCGGTGGCCACGGGCGTCGGGGCGAGGAGGGCCGCCTCGCCGGGCGTGGTGCTGTGCCCGCCCGCGACGCTGCTCGCGGCCGTGGCGCCCGAGCTCGGGGCGGGCCGCGTCGCCCTCGGCGCCCAGGACTGCCATGCGCGCCCGTCCGGCGCCTTCACCGGCGACGTCTCGGCCGAGATGCTGGCCGAGGCCGGCTGCCGCTACGTCATCGTCGGCCATTCCGAGCGCCGGACGCTCCATGGCGAGGACGACGCCGCGGTCCGCGCCAAGGCCGAGGCCGCCCATCGCGCAGGCCTGGTGGCCGTGGTGTGCGTCGGCGAGAGCCTCGCCGAGCGCGAGGCCGGGCGCACGGCCGAGGTGCTGGCGCGGCAGGTCGATGGCTCCGTGCCGGCAGGCTCCGGCGCCGGCGACACGCTGGTCGCCTACGAACCCGTCTGGGCGATCGGGACGGGCAGGGTGGCGACGCCCGCCCAGGTCGCGGAGGCGCATGCCGGCATCAGGGCGCGCCTCGGCGCGAGGCTCTCCGGGGGCGCGGGGATCTCGCTGCTCTACGGCGGATCGGTGAAGCCGGACAACGCCGCCGAGCTGCTGGCCCTCGCCGACGTCGATGGCGCGCTGGTCGGCGGGGCGAGCCTCGACGCGGCGCAGTTCCTGGCCATCGTCGCGGCTTCGCCGGGTTGAGGCGCCCGCGGCGCGGGATCGCGGGGCTGGATTCGCGCGGCCCGAGCGTCTAATTAGGCCGCCATACGCAGCAACGCCGCCAGGCCAAGCCCATGTTCCAGGTCCTCATCGTCGTCCACATCATGATCGCGATCGCCCTCGTGGGCGTGGTGCTGGTCCAGCGCAGCGAGGGCGGCGGCCTCGGCATCGGCGCGTCGGGCGGCATGGGCAGCTTCATGACGGCGCGCGGCACCACGAACCTGCTGACGCGCACCACCGGGATCCTCGCGGCCGCGTTCATGGTCGTGAGCCTGGCGCTGGCGATCATCGCGGGCGCGGGGCGCGAGCGGCGCTCGATCGTCGACCAGATCCCGGCGGTGCCGGCGCAGCCCAGCACGCCGGCCCCGCCGACTCGCTGACGACGCCCCGGCGCCCGCGAGTCGCGGTGCGCCGTCAATACAAAGATTCGACTTCGCCGCCCCAGCCGAGGCTTGGGTTCGCGCATCCTCTCGGCTAGTTAGGGCTTCCATGACGCGGTTCATCTTCATAACCGGCGGCGTGGTCTCCTCGCTCGGCAAGGGCCTTGCCTCCGCGGCGCTCGGCGCGCTCCTCCAGGCGCGCGGCTTCAAGGTCCGCCTGCGCAAGCTCGATCCCTACCTGAACGTCGATCCCGGGACGATGTCGCCCTACCAGCACGGCGAGGTCTACGTCACCGACGACGGCGCCGAGACCGACCTCGACCTCGGGCACTACGAGCGCTTCACCGGCGTGGCGTCCCGGCAGAGCGACAACATCACCACCGGGCGCATCTACTCGAACGTGATCGCGAAGGAGCGCCGCGGCGACTATCTCGGCGCGACCGTGCAGGTGATCCCGCACGTCACCGACGCGATCAAGGAGTTCGTGGTCTCCGACCTCGACGACGCCGACTTCCTGCTCTGCGAGGTCGGTGGCACGGTCGGCGACATCGAGAGCCTTCCCTTCCTCGAGGCGATCCGCCAGCTCGGCAACGAGCTCGGCCGCGAGCGCGCGCTCTTCGTGCACCTCACGCTGCTGCCCTGGATCCCGTCGGCGGGAGAGCTCAAGACCAAGCCGACGCAGCACTCCGTCCAGGAGCTGCAGTCCGTCGGCATCCAGCCCTCGATCCTCCTCTGCCGCAGCGACCGCGAGATGCCTGCCTCCGCGCGCCGCAAGATCGGGCTGTTCTGCAACATCCGCGAGGACGCGGTCATCCCCGCGCTCGACGCCTCGACCATCTACGAGGTGCCCCTGCAGTACCACGAGGCGGGCTTCGACCGCGAAGTGCTGCGGCATTTCGGCATGGACGCGCAGCTGGCCGAGACCCCGGACCTCGGCCGCTGGCGCGAGATCGTCCGCCGGATCAAGTCGCCCGAGGGCGAGGTGCAGATCGCGGTCGTCGGCAAGTACACGAACCTCCTCGACGCCTACAAGTCGCTGGCCGAGGCGCTTGCGCATGGAGGCATCGCCAACAACGTTCGCGTCCGCCTCAACTGGCTCGACAGCGAGCAGTTCGAGGCCGGCGCGCCGGGATGCTTCGACGCGCTGGATGGCGCGCACGGCATCCTGGTGCCGGGTGGCTTCGGCGAGCGCGGCGCGGAGGGCAAGATCGCCGCGGTGCGCTACGCGCGCGAGCGGCTGGTCCCCTATTTCGGCATCTGCTTCGGCATGCAGATGGCGGTCATCGAGGCGGCGCGCTCGCTCTGCGGCATCGACGGCGCGAATTCCTCCGAGTTCGGCCCGACCGGCGAGCCGATCGTCGGCCTGCTCACCGAGTGGGTGCGCGGCAACAGCGTCGAGAAGCGCGGAGCCGACGACAACAAGGGCGGCACGATGCGCCTGGGCGCCTATGACTGCCTGCTCAAGGCCGGCAGCCGCGTGCGCGACATCTACGGCGCCGACGCGATCCGCGAGCGCCACCGCCACCGCTACGAGGTCAACATCAACTACAAGCCGCGGCTCGAGGCGGCGGGGCTCAGCTTCTCGGGCATGTCGCCCGACGGCGAGCTGCCCGAGATCGTCGAGGTCCCGGGCCATCCCTGGTTCGTCGGCGTGCAGTTCCATCCCGAGCTCAAGTCGAAGCCCTTCGACCCGCACCCGCTCTTCACCTCGTTCATCCGGGCGGCGGTCGAGCAGAGCCGCCTGGTCTGATGGCGATGGCGCCCGCGACGCAAGCGCGCCTCGTCGAGATCGGCGGCCTCGCCCTCGCCAACGACCGGCCCTTCGTCCTGATCGCGGGCCCCTGCCAGCTCGAGAGCCGCGACCACGCGCTCGAGACAAGCGCCGCGCTGGCCGAGATGACCGCGCGGCTGGGGATCGGGCTCGTCTACAAGACCAGCTTCGACAAGGCGAACCGCACCTCCGCCGGCGCCGCGCGCGGGCTTGGCCTCGAGCGCTCGCTGCCGATCTTCGCGGAGATCCGCGAGCGCCATGGCTGCCCCGTCCTGACGGACGTGCACGACGCCGCGCAATGCGCCGAGGTCGCGCAGGCCGTCGATGTCCTCCAGATCCCGGCCTTCCTGTGCCGGCAGACCGACCTGCTGCTCGCCGCGGCGCGCACGGGCAGGGCGGTCAACGTCAAGAAGGGCCAGTTCCTCGCGCCCTGGGACATGCGCAACGTGGCGGCGAAGATCGCCGGCGCCGGCAACGAGCGCATCCTGCTGACCGAGCGCGGCGTGTCCTTCGGCTACAACACGCTGGTCAACGACATGCGCGCGCTGCCGATCATGGCGGAGACCGGCTACCCGGTCGTGATCGACGCGACCCATTCGGTGCAGCAGCCCGGCGGCAAGGGCACGTCCTCGGGCGGGCAGCGCGAGTTCGTGCCCGCGGTCGCGCGCGCCGCGGTGGCGCTCGGCGTCGCCGCCGTGTTCATCGAGACGCACCAGGACCCCGACGCGGCGCCCTCCGACGGCCCCAACATGGTGCGGCTGCGCGACATGCCATCGCTGCTCGCGGAACTGCAGGCCTTCGACAGGCTCGCCAAGGCGAACCCGCTGCGCAGGCTCGACTGAGGCTTCGCCTCGGCCCTGCGCGTCAGCCGTGGCGCGCGGCGCGCAGGTGCAGGCGCACGCCGGGTGCCGTGGCGACCAGCAGCGTGCGCGCCACGGCGGCGTGGTCGACCAGCGCATGGCCGACGGCGACCAGCGTCGCGGCGACGATCTCGTCGCCCTCGAGGCCTTCCATGACTCGCCGCGACAGCGCCATGGCCAGCGGCGCGAGGCCGGGGTTGTGGGCGGCGCTCTCGGCGTAGCTGCCGTCGACCAGCGCGCCGGAGCGCAGGCGCAGCGCGACGCCCGCCTCGGCGCCGGTATAGGGCGCGTAGCTGCGTCGCGCGGCCGCGAGCGCCGCCAGCGCGAGCGCGTCCCCGTCGCCGCCATCGAACTCGATGCCGGGACGCTGGCCCGCGAGCAGGCCGCCGGCGCGGCCGAGGTCGGCGGGGCCGAAGGCGCGCGGAAGGAGCTCGGCGAGCGTGGCCGGCGCCTCGCCGCGCACGAGTATGGCCACGCGCGACGGGTCGCCGAGCTCCATCAGGAACTGCCGGCACAGGCCGCAGGGCGCCGCGTCCACGGCGATCGCGTCGATCGCCGCCTCGCCGGCGGTCCAGGCGCGCGCGGCGGCAGCCTGCTCGGCATGCACGGAGGTCCAGGGCGAGGTCCCCGGGAACTCGAGGTTGGCGCCGCAATAGATCGCGCCCGAGGCGCCGCGCGCCACCGCGCCGACGAAGAAGCCGGAGATCGGCGGCCGCGCATAGGCGGCGGCGACGGGCAGCAGCGCCTGCAGCAGCGCGTCCGCGTCGAGGCCGGAGGCCTGCGCGATGAAGCGGGCCTGCTGCGGCGACAGCACGCCGGCGAAGTCGAGCGGCGCCACGGCCTCCACGAGCGCCTTCCGGCCGGCGGCCGGGAAGGCGGCGACCGCGCTGGACAGCGACTGCGTCTCGCCTAGCATGGGCTCGTCCAATCCATCCTTCTCCCCCGGGGCAAGCATCGTGAAGCCGTCCGAGTCCATCAAGGCCGTCGTCTTCGACGTCTTCGGCACCTGCGTCGACTGGCGCAGCGGCGTCGCGCGCGAGGTCGCGCTCGCCGCGGCGCGGCGTTCCGTCGCGATCGACGCGCATGGCTTCGCGGACGCCTGGCGCGGGCGCTACCAGCCCGCCATGGAGGAGGTCCGCTCGGGGCGGCGCCCATGGACGATCCTCGACGTCCTGCATCGCGAGAGCCTCGACGCGCTGCTGCCGAAATTCGGCCTCGGCATGCTCGACGAGGCGGAGCGCCGCGACCTCGTGCGCGCCTGGCACCGGCTCGATCCCTGGCCCGACGTCGTCGACGGACTGTCGCGGCTGCGCCGCCGCTACATCATCGCGCCGATGTCCAACGGCAACGTCGCGCTGCTGCTCAACATGGCGCGGCGCGCGGGCCTGCCCTGGGACCTGATCCTCGGCGCGGAGACCAGCCGCGCCTACAAGCCGCTGCCCGAGGCCTATCTCAATGGCGTGGCCATGCTCGGCCTCGAGCCGGGCGAGGTCATGCTCGGCGCCGCGCACGAGGACGACCTGCGCGCCGCGCGCGCCGCCGGGCTGCGCACGGGCTTCGTGGCGCGGCCGCTGGAGTTCGGCGAGGGCCGCCGGACCGACCGCGGCGACGCCGGTCCGTGGGACGTCGTCGCGCGCGACTTCGGCGAGCTCGCCGCGCGGCTGGATTGCTGAGGCGGGGAGGGGACGCGATGGCCATGGGCGTCGAGGCGATCCCGGGGGTGGCGTCGCGGCCCGACGTGCCGCGCTACGACGACCCGCCCATCGGCCGGGGCCTGCGGCTCGTGGAGGCGCCGCTGGTCGTGGCGACGGAGGAGAGCCTGCGCGGCTACGGGCGGCTGGTCGACGACCCGGATCGCTGCCGGATCGAGATCGTCCGCTGGCCCGCGCGGGGCTGGCGCCCGGTCGACCCGGATTGCGGCGACGAGGGCGGCATCACGGCGGGCGAGTTCGCGAGCGAATGGCGCGACGGCCGACTGCACGGCGCCAATGGCGCGGTGGGCGGCGCCTATGTCATCGGCCTCGGGAGCCGGCCGGATGCGGCGGATGGCGGCGGACCCGGGCGGCGCGTCCTGCTCTGGCACGCCAACTACCATCCCGATGGCGGGCAGATGTTCTTCCCGAAGGCGCGCGCGCCCTTCGTCGTGCCGATGGCCCTGCCTGGCGACGACGTGCGGCCCGAGCATTTCGTGAACTTCTGGTTCGACGGCTCGCGCGGCCTGTGCATGCACCCGGACATCTGGCACGAGGGCGTGTTCCCCTGCGGACCGTCCGGTGCCTTCATCGACCGGCAGGGCGCCGTGCACGCGCGGGTGAGCTGCGAGTTCCCGCGGGAGTTCGGCTGCCTGCTGTCCTGCGAATTGCCGCTGTCGCCGCCCGGCGGTTGAGCCGCCGCGGCGCCCCTGCTAGACCGCGCACCCACACGACGGAGACCGCCGAGATGACAGCCATCACCGACATCCGCGCGCGCGAGGTCCTCGACAGCCGCGGAAACCCGACCGTCGAGGTCGACGTGCGCCTCGCCGACGGCACGCTGGGTCGCGCGGCGGTGCCGTCCGGCGCTTCCACCGGCGCGCACGAGGCGGTCGAGCTGCGCGACGGCGACAAGTCCCGCTATGGCGGCAAGGGCGTGCGCAGGGCGGTCGACGCGGTGAATGGCGAGGTCTTCGACGCGCTGTCGGGCCTCGACGCCGAGGACCAGCTGCATGTCGACGCGCTGCTCCGCCGCCTGGACGGGACGCCGAACAAGTCGCGCCTCGGCGCCAACGCGACGCTCGGCGTCAGCCTCGCGGTGGCGAAGGCCGCGGCGGCGGCGCGCGGCCAGGCGCTGTTCCGCTATGTCGGCGGGGCGCGCGCGCATGTCCTGCCCGTGCCGATGATGAACATCGTCAACGGCGGCGCGCATGCCGACAACCCGATCGACTTCCAGGAATTCATGGTCATGCCCGTCGGCGCGCCGAGCTTCCCGGAGGCGCTGCGCATGGGCGCGGAGATCTTCCACGCCCTGAAGAAGCGCCTGGCCGAGGCCGGCCACGCGACCAACGTGGGCGACGAAGGCGGCTTCGCGCCGAACCTCCGGAGCGCCGACGAGGCGCTGGCCTTCGTCGCCAAGGCGGTGGAGGCCGCGGGCTATCGCCTGGGCGACCAGGTGGCGCTGGCGCTCGACGTCGCCTCTACGGAGTTCTTCCGCGACGGCCGCTACGTGATGGAGGGCGAGGGGCGCACGCTCGACGCGGGCGGCATGGTCCGGCTCTACGAGGAACTCTGCGCCCGCTACCCGATCGTCTCGATCGAGGACGGCATGGCCGAGGACGACTGGGCCGGCTGGAAGGCGCTGACCGACGCGCTCGGCGCGAAGGTGCAACTGGTCGGCGACGACCTCTTCGTGACCAATCCCGGGCGGCTCGCCGACGGGATCTCGCGCGGCGTCGCCAACGCGATCCTCGTCAAGGTGAACCAGATCGGCACGCTCTCCGAGACCCTCGAGGCGGTCGACATGGCGCATCGCGCCGGCTACCGCGCGGTGATGTCCCACCGCTCCGGCGAGACCGAGGACGCCACTATCGCCGACCTCGCCGTCGCCACGAATTGCGGGCAGATCAAGACCGGCTCGCTGTCGCGCTCCGATCGCCTCGCCAAGTACAACCAGCTGCTCCGCATCGACGAGGCACTCGGTCCCGTCGCCGCCTACGCGGGCCGGTCGGCGCTCCGCCGGGGCTGAGCCCCGGCGGCCTGCCGCACCGCCAGGCGCCGCTGGCCCGAGGGCGGGTGGAGGCGCATCGCCCTGCCATTGCCTGCTGCCGCGACCCTTGGCGGCGGGATCGAACGAGACTGGTGAAATATTGTTGACCCGGTCGCGGCACGCGTGATTCCCTGCGCGCGCTCATGGGGATCCTCGTCGAAATCAAGCGCCGGGCCGGGGACGCGATCGCGCCCGTGCTTGGCGTCTGCGTCGTCGGCTACTTCGCCTACCACAGCATCGTGGGCGATCGCGGCCTCGCGGCCTGGATCCACCTCGACGAGCAGATCCGCACCGCGTCGGCGCGGCTTTCCGACCTTCGCGCGGAGCGCGAGACGCTCGAGCGACGCGTCACGCTCCTGAGCCCCCAGAACCTCGACCGCGACCTGCTGGACGAGCGCGTGCGCCTCATCCTGAACTTCGCGCATCGCGACGAGATCGTCGTGCTCGAGCGGGGAACTGGCGGCCGCTGAAGCCCGGTCGTCCAGCGGCACGTGGACGCGGCGCGCGCGGCCCGTTTAACCTGATTCCGGTCAAATAAAAATTATCCCTTTTGTTCCAATGGGGTGGTTCCGCGTTCGTGTTGCCCGCCGGGGCATCGCGGACATAGGTTGCGGCTAGTTCACGGATCCGCGAGAGGATGACCATGGCGACGCCCGCGAAGCGCAAGACCAAGGCCGAGGACCAGACCGTGCCGGCGGCCGACCTCCTCCAGTACTACCGCGACATGCTGCTGATCCGCCGCTTCGAGGAAAAGGCGGGGCAGATGTACGGCATGGGCCTGATCGGCGGCTTCTGCCACCTCTACATCGGCCAGGAGGCCGTGGTGGTGGGCATGCAGGCGGCGATCACGCCGGACGACGCAGTGATCACCAGCTACCGCGACCATGGCCACATGCTCGCCTGCGGCATGGACCCGCGCGGGGTGATGGCCGAGCTCACGGGGCGCCGCGGCGGCTACTCGAAGGGCAAGGGCGGCTCGATGCACATGTTCAGCCGCGAGAAGAACTTCTACGGCGGCCACGGCATCGTCGGCGCCCAGGTGCCGCTCGGCACCGGCATCGCCTTCGCGCACTGGTACCGCGGCAAGGCGAATGTCTGCCTCACCTATCTCGGCGACGGCGCGGCCAACCAGGGCCAGGTCTACGAGAGCCTCAACATGGCGGCGCTCTGGAAGCTGCCCTGCATCTACATCATCGAGAACAACCGCTACGGCATGGGCACCGCGATCGAGCGCGCCTCCGCGTCGACGGAGTTCTATCGCCGCGGCGAGCCCTGGGGGATCCCGGGCGAGGCCGTCGACGGCATGAGCGTGATCGCCGTGCGCGAGGCAGGCATGCGCGCCGTCGCCCACGCGAAGGCGGGCAAGGGGCCGTACATCCTCGAGATGAAGACCTACCGCTACCGCGGCCACTCGATGTCCGACCCCGCCAAGTACCGCTCGAAGGAGGAGGTCGAGAAGATGCGCTCGCAGCACGACCCGATCGAGCAGCTCGCGCGCATGCTCGTCGAGGGCGGCATGGCGGACGACGCCAGGCTCAAGCAGCTCGACCGCGAGGTGAAGGAGATCGTGACCGCCTCGGCGGATTTCGCGCAGCAGTCGCCCGAGCCGGATCCGTCCGAGCTCTGGACCGACGTGCTGGTAGAGGGTTGAGCGGGAGGAACGAGACATGTCCGTGAACGTGCTGATGCCCGCCCTGTCCCCGACCATGACCGAGGGGAAGATCGCCCGCTGGCTCAAGGCCGAGGGCGACGAGGTCCGCTCGGGCCAGGTCCTGTGCGAGATCGAGACCGACAAGGCGACCATGGAGGTCGAGGCCGTCGACGAGGGACGCCTCGCGCGCATCCTCGTCCCGGCCGGGACCGAGGGCGTGAAGGTCAACACCCCGATCGCCGTGATCGCGGGCGAGGGCGAGGCCGATGCGCCGGCGACCGCGGCCGCAGCCCCCGCTGCCGCCCCTGTCGCGGCGCCCGCCGCGCCGGCGATCCTGTCCGCCGCGCCGGCCTCCGCGCCGCCGGCCGAGGAACGCAGCTACGATCGCCACGTGACCCTCACCGTGCGCGAGGCGCTGCGCGACGCGATGGCCGAGGAGATGCGCCGCGACGCCGGCGTGTTCCTGATGGGCGAGGAGGTCGCGCAGTACCAGGGCGCCTACAAGGTCAGCCAGGGCCTGCTGCAGGAATTCGGTGCGAAGCGCGTGATCGACACGCCGATCACCGAGCAGGGCTTCGCCGGCATGGCCGTCGGCGCGGGCTTCATGGGCCTGCGCCCGATCGTCGAGTTCATGACCTTCAACTTCGCCATGCAGGCGATTGACCACATCATCAATTCGGCTGCAAAAACTTTGTATATGTCCGGCGGCCAGATGGGATGCCCGATCGTCTTCCGGGGGCCCAACGGCGCCGCGAGCCGCGTGGCCGCCCAGCACTCGCAGTGCTACGCGTCCTGGTACGCGCATTGCCCGGGGCTCAAGGTCGTCTCGCCATGGTCCGCGGCCGACGCCAAGGGCCTGCTCAAGTCGGCGA
>JBEGVV010000014.1:0-5898 GCA_041178225.1 Pseudomonadota bacterium
CCCGCCGAAGGGCAGGACGCAGCCGCCGGGCTCGGCCCAGATGACGCCCGGATCGCGCGTCGGGTTGCCATGCCCATCGAGCGCATGGCCGTCGGGCAGTTCCTCGCCCTTGGCTGCTGCCACGCGCAGCTTGCCGACCGCGACCTTGCTCGTCGCCATGTCGAGCACGAAGGGCGTCGCGGGATCGCCATGGGGCACCGCGATGCAGATCGGGTTGGTGCCCAGCCTTCCGAAGGCGCCGCCATGCGGGGCGACGAGGCCCCTGTGGCCGACGACGTTGACGACGAGGATGGCGACGAGCCCTGCGCCGGCGGCCATCTCGCCGTAGGTCCCGATGCGCCCCATGTGGTGGGCATCGCGAACCGCGAGGATGCAGGCGCCATCGGCGCGCGTGCGGGCGATCGCCGCCTCGGTCGCCTCGTGGGCGACGACCTGGCCGTGGCCGCGCTGTCCGTCCACCTGCAGGAAGGGCGGCGCGTCGGAGATCGTGCGGCCATGCGCAGCCGGCTTCAGCGTGCCGAGCCGGGCATGGCTGGCATAGGTCTCGAGCATGCCCACGCCATGGCTGTCGTGGCCCTTCATGTTGGCCTCGACGAGATGGCGCGCGACGAGCGAGGCCTCGGCCGGCGGCGCGCCCTCCGCGGCGAGGATGCGCAGCGCGATGTCCAGCAGCTCGGCTTCGGGGATCCTGCGCATGGCGTTGGCCTCCTTCAGCCCGCTTCGAGGTCGACGATGTTGAGCGCGTGGCCCGTCGAGCGCAGGAAGGCGCGCAGCCCGTCCGCGGAGACGCAGGTCGTCGCGGTGTTCTCGAGCGGATGGAAGTTGAGCTGCGGCGCGCGTGCCATCGCGGCGTCGAGGAAGAAGGTCACGCGGTGGGCGACGTCGTTGACGAGCGCGAATGGCGTCACCGATCCCGCCACCACGCCCAGCACCTCCATCAGCAGCTCGGGCTTGCCGAAGGAAAGCCGCTTGGCGCCGATGCGCGCGTGCAGCGCCTTGAGGTCGATGCGGCGATCGGCCTCCGCGGTGACGAGCCAGAGCCTGTCGCCCGCGTCCTTCAGGAACAGGTTCTTCGAGTGCATGCCGGGCATCGAGAGGTGCAGCGCGCGGCTCTGCTCGACCGTGAAGACGGCCTCGTGGTCCGTCGTGCGGTGCTCGACGCCGAGTTCGTCGAGCCTGCGCAGGAGGTCGGCGCGCGTGTGGTGCGGCATCGCGGATGGTCCTGGTGGTGGCCTGGCCGGCCAGTGTCCGCGCGCCGCGCGCGATGTCAATCGCCCGGGCCGGCCGGGGCCACGCGCGCCGCGCAGTACTTGAATTCCGGGATCTTGCCGTCGGGATCGAGCCGCGGGTCGGTCATGACGTTGGCCGCCGCCTCGCGATAGGCGAAGGGCATGAAGACCATGCCGCGCGGGATGTCCGCGTCCGCGCGCGCGGCGCAGACGATGGCGCCGCGGCGCGTCTCGATGCGTATGCGCCCGCCGGGCGCGATGCCGAGGCCCTCCAGCTCCGCGGGCGAGAGCGAGGCGACGGCCACCGGCTCGAGCGCGTCGAGCGCCCGGCTGCGTCGCGTCATCTCGCCCGTGTGCCAGTGCTCGAGCTGCCGGCCCGTCGTCAGCACCATGGGGAAGAGCTCGTCCACGGGCTCTCCCGGCGGCATGACCTCCGCAGGCACGAGGCGGCCGCGGCCGCTCGGCGTCGGGAAGCGATCGCCGAACACGATCTCGTGGCCAGGGCTGTGCTCGTCGTCGCAGGGATAGGTGACGGACCCCTCCCGCTCGAGGCGCTCCCAGGTGATGCCGCGCAGCGAGGGCATGGCGAGGCGCATCTCCGCGAAGACCTCGCGCGGATGGCCGTAGGTCCAGCCAAGGCCGAGGCCGCGCGCCATCTCGTTGATGATCCAGAGGTCGGGCCGCGCATCGCCCGGCGGCTCCATCGCCTTGCGGCCGATCTGCACCTGGCGGTTCGTGTTGGTGACCGTGCCATCCTTCTCCGGCCACGCCGTCGCGGGCAGGACGACGTCGGCGTACTTCGCCGTCTCCGTGAGGAAGATGTCCTGCACGACGAGGTGGTCGAGCCGCGCCAGGCCCTCGCGGACATGGGCGAGGTCGGGGTCCGACATCGCCGGGTTCTCGCCCATGACGTACATGCCGCGGATCCGGCCCTCGCGCGCGGCATGCATGATCTCGACGACCGTGAGCCCCGGCGCGGGGTCGAGCGCGACTCCCCAGAGCTCCTCGAAGGCGCGCCGGTTGTCCGCCATCCCGACGCGCCGGTAGTCGGGCAGCATCATCGGGATCAGCCCCGCGTCGGAGGCCCCCTGCACGTTGTTCTGGCCGCGCAGCGGATGCAGCCCCGTGCCCGGGCGGCCCACCTGCCCGGTCGTCAGCGCGAGCGCGATGAGGCAGCGCGCGTTGTCCGTGCCGTGGACGTGCTGCGACACGCCCATGCCCCAGAACACGATCGAGGCGCGCGACGTCGCGTAGAGGCGCGCGGCGCGGCGGATCGTGCCGGCGTCGATGCCGCAGACGGGCGCCATCGTCTCCGGGGTGAAGCCGCGGACGTGCAGCGCCAGCGCCTCGAAGTCGCTGGCATGCGCGGCGACGTAGTCGGGATCGTGCAGCCCCTCCGTCACGATGACGTTGAGCATCGCGTTGAGCAGGGCGACATCGGTGCCCGGCCTGAACTGCATCGCGATCTCGGCGTGGCGCATCAGCGCGTGCCGCCGAGGGTCCATGACGATCAGCTTCGCGCCGCGCTTCGCCGCGCGCTTCAGGAAGGTCGCGGCGACGGGATGGTTCTCGGTCGGCCGCGCGCCGATGACGACGATCACCTCGGCGTCCTGCGCGGCGGTGAAGGGCGCGGTCACGGCGGCCGAGCCGATGCCCTCGAGCAGCGCGGCGACGGACGAGGCGTGGCACAGCCGCGTGCAATGGTCGACGTTGTTGGTGCCGAAGCCGGTGCGCACGAGCTTCTGGAAGAGATACGCCTCCTCGTTGGAGCCCTTGGCGGAACCGAAGCCCGCGAGCGCCGACGGGCCATGCGCCGCGCGGATCCGCGCGAGCCCGCCCGTCGCCAGCGCCAGCGCCTCCTCCCAGCTCGCCTCGCGGAAATGCGTCAGCGGGTTGGCGGGATCGACCGCCGCGTCGGACTTCGGCACGCCCGCGCGGCGCACGAGCGGGCGGACCAGCCTGTGGGGATGGCCGGGATAGTCGACGCCGAAGCGGCCCTTGACGCAGAGCCGGTTGCGGTTCGCCGGGCCGTCGCGCCCGTCGACCTGCACGATCCTGTTGCCGGCGACCTGGAAGGTGACCTGGCAGCCGACGCCGCAATAGGGGCAGACGCTGTCGACGCTCTTCTCGGGCCGGACCGCGACGGCGCCGTCCTCGCCGACCACCGAGGCGGGAAGCAGGGCGCCCGTCGGGCAGGCCTGCACGCACTCGCCGCAACCCACGCAACTGCTGTGACCCATCGCGTCGTCGCTGTCGAAGGAGACGCGCGTATCGGCGCCCCGGCCAGCCATGCCGATGACGTCGTTGACCTGCACCTCGCGGCAGCCGCGCGCGCAAAGCCCGCACTGGATGCAGGCGTCGAGCTGCACCGCGATCGCCGGATGGCTCATGTCGGCCGCGGGCTGCTCGCGCGGGGCGAAGCGCGGCGCGCCGACGCCGACCCGCGTGGCCCAGTCCCAGAAGCGCGACGCCGGCTCGTGGGCCTGCTCGCGCGGCGCCTGGTCCGCGGCGAGCAGCTCGAAGACCATGCGGCGTGCCGCGGTCGCCCGCTCGCTCGCCGTGCGGACATCCATGCCCGCGCGTGGCTCGCGGATGCAGGACGCGGCGAGCACGCGCTCGCCAGCGATCTCGACCATGCAGGCGCGGCAGTTGCCGTCGGCGCGGTAGTCGGGCTGCGGCAGGTGGCAGAGATGCGGGATCGCGGTGCCCATGCGCCGCGCGACGTCCCAGATCGTCTCCCCGGGCCGCGCCTCGGCCGGCGCGCCGTCGAGCGTGAAGGCGATGTTCGCGTCGCTCACCGCATCTCCTCCGGGAAATGGCGCAGCAGGCCGAGGACGGGGTTCATCGCCGCCTGGCCGAGGCCGCAGATCGACGCGTCGGCCATCGCGCCGGCCAGCTCGCGCAGGAGCGGCGCGTCCCAGTCCTGGCCGGCGATCAGCATGCCCGCCTTCTGCGTGCCGACTCGGCAGGGCGTGCACTTGCCGCATGATTCATGGGCGAAGAACGCGACGAGGTTGCGCGCCACCTCGCGCAGGTCGTCCTTGTCGGAGAACACCACCACCGCGCCGGAGCCGACGAAGCAGCCATGCTTCTCGAGGCTGCCGAAGTCGAGCGGCAGGTCGGCCATCGACGCGGGCAGGATCCCGCCCGAGGCGCCACCGGGCAGATAGGCGCGGAACGCGTGCCCCGGCGCCATGCCGCCGCCGAACTCCTCGACGAGCTCGCGCGCGGTGATGCCGGCGGGCGCGATCTTCACGCCGGGCGACTTCACGCGCCCGGAGAGCGAGAAGGCGCGCAACCCCCTGGCGCCACGACGCCCCTGGGAGGCGAACCATTCGCCGCCGCGCGCGAGGATCTCCGGGATCCACCACAGCGTCTCGACGTTGTTGATGAGCGTCGGCCGGTCGAAGAGACCGCGCTCCGCCGGGAAGGGCGGCTTGTGCCGCGGCTGGCCGCGGCGACCCTCGATGCTCTCGAGCATCGCGGACTCCTCGCCGCAGACATAGGCGCCCGCGCCGCGCCGCAGCTCGATGCGCACGCCGCCGTCGAGCCCCGCGCGCGACAGCGCGCCCAGCGCCGCGGCCAGCGCCTCGCGCGCCTCGGGATACTCGTCGCGGACATAGAGGTAGATCGCCTCGCAGCCGACGGCCCAGGCGGCGATCAGCGCCGCCTCGAGCACGCGGTGAGGCGCGCTCTCCATGAACCAGCGGTCCTTGAACGTGCCCGGCTCGCCCTCGTCCGCGTTCACCGCCATGAGCCGCGGCGCGGGCTGCGCGGCGACGAGCCGCCACTTCCGGCCCGTGGGGAATCCCGCCCCGCCGAGGCCCCTGAGGCCGGCGGCGTCGAGCGCCGCGAACACGTCCTCGCGGCCCAGCGTGCCGTCGCGGCAGGCAGCGAGCAGGCGAGCGGCGCCCCCTGCGCGCGCCGCGGCGAGCGCCACGGCGGCCGCGGCGGGCGCGACCTCGCGCGCGGGCGCGGCCGCGCGCAGCGTCGCCGCGCCGAGATCCGCGATCGTGCGGAAGCCCGCGACCACGGCCGGCGCGCGGTCGCATGCGCCGATGCAGGGCGCGGATTCGACGCGGGCGATGCCGGCGAACTCGCGCTCCAGCGCGGCCTTGCGCGCGGCGGCGCCCGCGAGCATGCAGGCGATGCCGTCGCAGACCCGCACGACCGGGAGCGCCGCGTCCGCGTCCTCGTCGGCGATACGGAAATGCGCGTAGAAGCTCGCGACCTCGTGGACCTCTGCCTGCGACAGCCGCATCTCGGCGGCCAGCGCCGCCATGTGGCGGCGGGACAGGAAGCCATGCGCGTCGTTCAGGAGATGCAGGTGCTCGATGAGGAGGTCGCGCCGGCGCTCGCGGTCGCCAAGGAGCGCCCTGACCTCGGCGAGCGCCACCGCGTCGACCTGCCTGCCCTTGGGCGACGGCCTGCTGCCGCGCCCGCCTTGGTGCGTCGCCTCGTCCGGCACGTTTCCCCCGACCCGGTTCGTTGCGCATAGACTACAGGCTCGCGCCGCGAACTGTATCGCGAAGTTGGCGCCGCGACGCCGCACCCGCCCTGCACGGCGCGCAAACCCGCACGCCGCGAAGGGATGCAGGCGCGCCGCGGCTCAGGCCAGGAAGCGCGCGATCTCCGCGTCGAGGAAGGCCGCGGCCGCAGGATCCGCCGA
>JBEGVV010000015.1:0-2789 GCA_041178225.1 Pseudomonadota bacterium
GCCATCTCGTGCAGCGGGTAGAAGAGCGGGCGCGTGTCGATGCCCGCCTCGCCCAGCCGGCGCATGATCTCGTCGCGCTCGAGGCCCGTGGCCTGCGCGTCGACGATGACCGAGACCATCCAGTAGCTGTTGCGATGGCCCGGGATCTCCGCGGCCATCTCGATGCCGGTAGCGCGCGCGAGGCCGGCGCGGTAGCGCGCGGCGATCTCCTGCTTGCGCGAGAGGAATTTCGGCGCCTGCTCGAGCTGCGCGCAGCCGATCGCCGCCTGCAGGTTGGTGAGGCGGTAGTTGTAGCCGACCTCGTCGTGCCAGTAGCGCTTGGCGGGGTTCATGCCGTGGTCGCGCAGGCGGCGCGCGCGCTGCGCGGCCTCTGCGTCGCGGAAGACGACCGCGCCGCCCTCGCCCGTGGTGATCACCTTGTTGGAGAAGAAGCTGAACGTGCCGGCGTCGCCGATCGTGCCGCAGGCGCGGCCATGCAGCGCCGCGCCGATCGCCTCGGCCGCGTCCTCGACCAGGCGCAGGCCGCGGCGTGCGGCGATCTCCTGCAGCGCGTCCATGTCCGCGGGCTGGCCGTAGAGATGGACGGGCATGATCGCCCGCGTGCGCGGCGTCAGCGCGGCCTCGACCGCGGCGGGGGAGATGTTCCAGCTCGCGCGGTCGACGTCGACGATCACCGGCGTCGCGCCGGCATGGATGATGGTGTTGATCGAGGCCGCGAAGGTGAGGTCGGGGACGATCACCTCGTCGCCGGGCCCGATGCCCAGGCCGAGCAGCGCGAGGTGCAGCGCCGCCGTGCCGTTGGAGCAGGAGACGACGTGCTGCGAGCCGACCAGCTCGCCCAGCATGTCCTCGAAGCGCTTCACGAAGGCGCCCTGCGAGGAGATCCAGTTCGTCTGGACGCATTCGGTGACGTAGCGCAGCTCGTTGCCGCCCAGCACCGGTTCGGCGATCGGGATGCGGCGCGCCGCCGCCGGCGAGGCGACCGCCACCGGCCTGCCCGCCGCGTCGACCTCGATCCGGGCGGGCCCCGGGACGCTGGAGCCGTCGGCGCTCATGGCCGCGCCCGCCGGCTGGTCGAGGCGACCGCCGCGCGCGAGGAAGTCGCGGATCCCGGCGCCGCAGAGCGTGCCGACCATCCGGCCCGCGCCATCGACCACGGCGGCGATGCCAGGCCCGTCGCGATCGAGCGCCGCGAGGGCATCGGCGAGCCTGTCGGCGTCGCGCACGAGAAGGGGGGAAGGGGGCAAGGCGCTGTCCTGGCGGGGAGTTCCGGGGTCATGCCCGTGCAACGGGCCACCCCCCGGATTTAATCCACCCGCCCGGGGCCGTCCAGCCGCGCGGTTCCCCCGTCGAGGCCGAGCAGCCGCATCTGGCGGGCGATCACCTTCTCCTCGACATAGAGCTCGCGTGCCCTGGCGAGGCCGGCCGCCCCCATGCGGGCGCGCAGGCCGGCATCCGCGGCGAGGCGCTGCAGCGCCCCGGCGAGCGCGGCCTCGTCGCGCACGGGCACGAGCAGGCCGGTCTCCCCCGGGACGACCTCCTCGCGCGAGCCGCGTATGTCCGTGGCGACGACGGGAAGGCCCGAGAGCATCGCCTCGATGATCGAGCGCGGCATGCCCTCGCGATGCGAGGGCAGGACGAAGGCATCCGCCGCGCGCAGGATCTCCGGCACGTCGGCGCGGTAGCCGAGGAAGCGGATGCGCGGGCCGCGCGTGGGATCGGCCTCCGCGGCGGCGATGTCGGCGGCGATCGAGCCCGCATGGTCGCTGGCGAGGCGCTCGCCGACGACCCAGAGATCGGCATCGACCCGGGCCATCGCGGCGAGAAGCTCGGGATAGCCCTTCTCCGTCACAAGCCTGCCGACGCAGGCGATGGCCGGGCGCGGCGAGGCAAGCCCCAGCCGCGCGCGCAACTCGGCGCGCGCCGCATCGTCGGCGGCGGGCAGGAAGCGCGCGGGGTCGCTGCCATTGCCGATCGCCGCGATCGTGCCGCCGCGGCACAGGCCAAGGCGCCGCGCGGTGGCGGCATCCTCCTCGGCTTGCGTGAACAGGACGTCGGTGAAGCGGCCCCCGATCCATTCGAGGCCCGCGAAGGCCGCGCGCAGCGGCGCGGGCATGCGCTCGTGGAAGTAGAAGCCATGCGCGGTGTAGACGATGCGCGGCACGCGGCGGCGCGCGGCCGCGAGCCTGCCGACCAGCGCCGCGATCGGCGTGTGGACATGGACCATGTCGAAGCGCTCGCGCGCGAAGAGCGCGGAGGCCTCGCGGAAGGCGCGGGCATGGGCGCGTGGGTCCATGCTGCGCTCGAAGCCGATCGTCTCGACGCGGAACCCCGCGGCTCGCACCTTCTCGAGGAGCGGGCCGGGCGCGCAGGCCCCGACGACCTCGTGCCCGGCCTCGCGCTGCGCGCGCATCAGCGGCACGAGGAAATGCCAGAGCGTGAAGTCGACGGCGCAGAGCTGGCAGATCTTCATCGCGGCCGTCCCGCGCGCGTGCTCGCGCTGGCGAAGGCGGCGACGAGCCAGAGCGTCGCCATCCACCAGCCCTGCCACGCGCCATAGGCGGTGGCGTAGACGGCGAGGGCCGCGGCGAGGCTGCCGGCCATGGCGAAGCGCGTGGCCGGATCCTCGTCGGGATCGGTGGCGCGCCATGCGGCGCGCATCGCGATAGCCGCGCCGATCGCCGCGCCGATCGCGCCGAGCTCGAGCCAGAGCTGGAGGATCCCGTTATGCGGGTGCAGCGGGAGGACCTCGTTCGCGCCGTCGACCTTGTCCTTGCCGCCGGGCATGG
>JBEGVV010000016.1:0-11209 GCA_041178225.1 Pseudomonadota bacterium
ACGCCGCGCTTCTGGTTGACGTGGAAATAGGCGGAGCCGTGGTTGTCGCCGCGGTTGAAGTCCGCGATCTTCGGGATGCCGGCTTCCTCCGCGGCGTCGCGGAAGGCGTCGAGGATCTCCCAGGAGATGCGCGGCTCCTCGATCCTCCATTCGCCGCCGGCGCCGTGCATGTCGTCGGCCCCGGCGTGGAAGTCCTCGTGGCGCTTGAAGAAGGGCAGCACGTCGTCCCAGCCCCAGCCGGCGAGGCCGAGCTGGCGCCAGTGGTCGTAGTCGGCGGCCTGGCCGCGCATGTAGATCATGCCGTTGATTGCGGAGCAGCCGCCGAGCACGCGCCCGCGGGGGTAGTTCAGCGCGCGACCGTTCAGGCCAGGCTCGGGCTCCGTGCGGAAGCGCCAGTCCGTGCGCGGGTTGTTCATCGTGTAGAGGTAGCCGATGGGGATGTGGATCCAGGGATAGGTGTCCCGCCCGCCCGCCTCGAGCAGCAGCACCGTCGTCCCGGGATCGGCGGACAGGCGGTTGGCGAGCAGGCATCCCGCCGAGCCGGCGCCCACCACGATGTAGTCGAACGAACCGAGGTCCATGCGCCGACGCTCCTCCCCGCGAGCCTTCGCTGGAGACTAGACGCCGCCAAGCGGCGGCGCAGCCGGATCTTTGCGGCGCTTGCCGTCGCCTGCGACGTGGAGGAAATTCGGGGCGATGCCGTGCACCGGCTGGTCAAGGAGGACCGCGAACCGGTCCCGCCGGGCGGCCAAGGAGGAACGCATGAAGAGACGTGAATTCGCGCGCATGGCGACCCTGGGCGTCGCCGCCGCCTCGATCGGCGCCGGCGCCTCGGCGCAGGCCCGCATGGTGCTCAAGGCCACCGACGTCCATCCCACGGGCTACCCGACCGTCGCGGCGGTCGAGGCGATGGGCAAGAAGATGGAGGCCGCGACCGGTGGCCGCATCTCGATCCAGATGTTCCCGTCGATGCAGCTCGGCGGCGAGAAGGAGATGATCGAGCAGGCGCAGATCGGCGCGCTGCAGATCGCGCGCATCTCGGTCGGCCCGATGGGCCCGCTGGTCCCCGAGATGAACGTCTTCAACCTGCCCTTCATGTTCCGCGACGCCGCGCACATGGAGAAGGTGATCGACGGCCCGATCGGCGACGAGCTGCTGAAGAAGCTCTCGGACCACCCGACGGCGAACCTGATCGGCCTGTGCTGGATGAATTCCGGCACGCGCAACGTCTACAACTCGAAGCGCCCGATCGAGAAGCTCGAGGACCTCAAGGGCCTCAAGATCCGCATGATGGGCAACCCGCTCTTCGTCGACACGATGAACGCGCTGGGCGGCAACGGCGTGGCGATGGGCTTCGACCAGCTCATCAACGCCATGCAGACCGGCGTCGTCGACGGCGCGGAGAACAACGAGCCGTCCTACGAGAGCGGCCAGCACTACCGCTACGCGAAGTACTATTCGCTGACCGGGCACCTCATGATCCCCGAGCTGCTGGTCTTCTCGAAGCGCAGCTTCAACGCGATGTCGAAGGACGACCAGGCGCTGCTCATGAAGGTCTCGCGCGAGGCCCAGCAGGAGCAGCGCAAGCTGTGGTACGAGCGCGAGCGCGAGTCGCTGGGCAAGCTGCGCGCCGCGGGCGTGGTGATCAACGAGGTCCCGAACAAGAAGGCGTTCCAGGACGCCGTGAAGCCCGTCTGGGACAAGTACGCGACCCAGCACAAGGCGCTCATCGACCGCATCCTGGCGGTGAACTGAGGCTGGCGGCCGGCCGCCCGGCGACGCGCGGCCGGCCGCCTCCCGACACGGGACCACGCATGACCAAGGCCTATTTCCGCGCCATGGACGCGGTCCACCGCGCGACGCTCTTCGTCGCCGGGGCGGCGCTGGTGGTGATCACGCTGATCATCCCCTGGGGCGTCTTCACCCGCTACGTGCTCAACAGCGCCTCGTCCTGGCCCGAGCCGCTGGCGATCCTGCTGATGATCTGGCTGTCCTTCCTGTCGGCGGTCATCTGCTACCGCGAGCACCTGCACATCGCGGTCGCCTGGATCCCGAACATGCTGCCGCCGCGGCTGCGCCTCGCGCTCGGCTTCGCGATCGAGGCCTGCCTGCTCGCCACGAACCTGTTCCTGCTGTGGTTCGGCACGAGCCTCGTGCAGGCGACCTGGTACCAGTCGATCGCCGAGTTCCCGATCGTCTCGGTGGGCGTCTCCTACCTGCCGGTGCCGCTCGGCGGCCTGGTGACCGTGCTCTACAGCCTCGAGCGCTTCCTCAAGCTCGACTTCTTCCCGCCGCCCCCCGAGGGCGACCGCATCGACGCCGTGTCGACCGAGTGAACGGACGGGGATAGCAGGACCATGGACGCCCTCGTGCTCATCGGCAGCTTCGCGCTGCTCTGCCTGGTCGGCATGCCGGTCGCCTACGCGCTGGGCCTCGCCGCGGTCGTCGCCGCGCTCTGGCTCGATTTCCCGCTCGAGGCGATCGCGCTCAAGACCTCGGACGGGATGGACGACTTCCCGCTGCTCGCGATCCCCTTCTTCATCCTCGCCGGCGCCATCATGGCCGAGGGCGGGATGGCGACGCGCATCATCAACCTCGCCAAGATCTTCGTCGGCTTCATCCGCGGCGGGCTCGCGCTCGTGAACATCCTCGCCTCGACGATGTTCGGCTGCATCTCGGGGTCGTCGGTCGCCGACACCGCGTCGATCGGCTCGGTGATGATCCCGCAGATGATCAAGGCGGGCTACCCGCGGCTCTTCGCGGTCAACGTGACGATCTCCGGCGCGCTGCAGCCGCTGCTGATCCCGCCCTCGCACAACATGGTGATCTACTCGCTGGCGGCGGGCGGCACCGTGTCGGTCGCGCACCTCTTCATCGGCGGGATCATCCCGGGGCTCCTGCTCGGCCTGTCGCTGATGGCGCTGTGCCTGATCATCGCCCACCGCCGGAATTTCCCGAAGGGCGAGCCGGTCACCCTGCGCCAGGCCGGCAGGATAGCGATCGAGGCCTTCTGGGGCCTCGTCACGGTGTTCATCATCCTCGGCGGCATCCTGTCCGGCATCTTCACGCCGACCGAGTCCGCCGCGATCGCCTGCGTCTGGGCGTTCTTCGTCACGGTCGTGATCTACCGCGACTACAAGCTCGCGGAGCTGCCGCACATGATCGGCCGGGTCGTGCGCACCGTCGGCATGGTCATGATCATGATCGGCTTCTCGGTCGCCTTCGGCTACATGATGGCGATCATGCGCATCCCCGCGCAGGCGACCGAGCTCTTCGTCGCGATCTCGCCGGACAAGTACACGTTCCTGTTCTACGTGAACGTGCTGCTGCTGGTGCTGGGCACCTTCATGGACCTCGCGCCCATGCTGCTGATCTGCACGCCGATCTTCATGCCGGTGATCGCGAAGTTCGGGATCGATCCCGTGCATTTCGGGATCGTCATGATCTTCAACCTCGGCATCGGGCTGCTGACGCCGCCGGTCGGGCCGACCCTCGCGGTCGGTTGCGCGATCGGCAAGGTCTCGATGGAGGCCGTGTCGCGCTCGATCATGGTGTTCTACGTGCCGATGCTCGTGGTGCTCGGCCTCGTGACCTACATCCCGGCGCTCACGCTCTGGCTGCCGCAGCTACTGCTTGGCCGCTGAGCGGCGCAGCGCCTCGAGGACGTGGACGCGCAGCGCGCTCGACAGGTTGCGCGTGCCGCGCCTCGCGTCGACCTCGCCGACCAGCGCGTTGAGCGACACGCCCCGCGCCGCCGCGACCGCGCGCAGCTCGGCCCAGAACTCCGGCTCGAGCGAGACGGACGTGGCGTGGCCGGCGATCGTCACGGAGCGCTTGGCGAGGGGCGGTTCGGTCATGGGCTTCGTCGCCGAGGCTAGCGCGGGCGCCTGCGCGGGGCTATCAAGCGATGGACCGAGGCGACAGGCCGGAGGAGGCCGCAAATGCCAGCACCAAGGCTCGTGATCCATGGCGGCTGCGGGGTCATCCCCCGCGCCGGGATGAGCGCCGCGCGCGAGGCCGGCTTCCGCGCCAGCCTGCGCGCCTCGCTCGAGGCGGGCTGGGCCGTGCTCGCGCGCGGCGGCGCCTCGATGGACGCCGTCGTCGCGGCGATCGCGGTGATGGAGGACGACCCGAACTTCAACGCCGGCCACGGCTCCGCCTTCAACGCCGATGGCGGCCACGAGCTCGACGCCTCGATCATGGAGGGCACGACGCTCCATGCCGGCTCGGTGGCCTCGACGCGCCGCATCCGCAACCCGATCCGCGTCGTCGCCGAGCTCGCGCGGCGTGGCTCGGACCCGCTGATGCTGGCGGGAGAGGGCGCGGACCGCTGGGCCGAGCGCAATGGCTTCGCGATGGTCGACAACGCGCATTTCGCCACCGAGTGGCGGCGCGAGGCGCTGCGCGAGATCAAGGCGCGCGAGGATGCCGGCACGATGGCGGCGGCGCCGGAATCGGAGAAGCACGGCACCGTCGGCGCGGTCGCCCTCGACGCCGCCGGCCACCTCGCGGCGGGCACGTCCACGGGTGGCTACACGAACAAGCTCGTCGGGCGCGTCGGCGATTCGCCGATCATCGGCGCGGGCACCTGGGCGGACGACAGGACCTGCGCGGTCTCCGCGACGGGCAAGGGCGAGTTCTTCATCCGCAAGGCGCTCTCGCACGAGATCCATGCGCGGATGCGCTGGGGCGGGCAGACGCTCGAGGCGGCAGCCGGCGCGATGATCCACGGCGAGCTCGATGGCTGGGCCGCGGGCGCGGGCCTGGTGGCTATCGACCGCGAGGGCAACTTCACGCTGCCCTACAACACCGAGGGCATGTATCGCGGCCACGCCTCCGCCGCGGGCATCGAGGTCGCGGTCTACGCGGATTGAGGGCGGGCGCGGCGGCCGGCCCGTCGCCGCCGCGCCCCTCGCGCCTCAGCTCGCGCCTTGCGGCAGGCGGAGCGCGACGTAGCGCTCCGCGCCGTGGCGGTCGACGAGCAGGAGCACGCTCGCGGCATGGCGCGAGCGCACCGTGGCGATCGCGCGCGCCGCCTGCTCGGGGGTCTCCACCTTCTCGCCGCCGACCTCGACGACGACGTCGCCCGGCACCAGGCCGGCGCGCTGCGCGACCGAGCCCTCGCGCACCTGCGCGATCGCGGCGCCGCGCGCCTCCGCGGGCAGGTCGAGCCGCGCGCGCAGTTCCGCGGTCAGCGGCGCGAAGGCGAGGCCGACGGGCTCGTCCGCCGCCGCGCGCTCGGCCTGCGGCGTCGCGCCGACGCGCAGTTCCAGCTGCATCGGCGTGCCGCGCCGTATCACGTCCAGCGTGGCGGTGGCGCCGGGCTTCGCGGCCGCGATCGCGCGGGGCAGCTCGCGAAGCCGGTTGACGGGCTTGCCGTCGACGCCGACCACGACGTCGCCCTGGCGCAGCCCGCCCATGGCCGCCGGGCTCCCCGGCTCGACCTGCGCGACGAGGGCGCCCTCCTGCGTCGCCTGCAGGCCCAGGCCGAGCGCGATCTCGGGCACGAGGGGCTGCACCGCGACGCCGATCCAGCCGCGCTCGACGCGGCCACGGGCGCGGAGCTCCTCGACGACCGGCCGCGCGATGGCGGACGGGATCGCGAAGCCGATGCCCACGCTGCCGCCATTGGGCGAGTAGATGGCCGTGTTCACGCCGATGACGGCGCCCTTCATGTCGAAGGCGGGGCCGCCCGAGTTGCCCTGGTTGATCGGCGCGTCGAGCTGGAGGAAGTCGTCGTAGGGCCCGGCCTGGATGTCGCGGCCGCGCGCCGACACGATGCCCGCGGTGACCGTGCCGCCGAGGCCGAACGGGTTGCCGACCGCGAGCACCCAGTCCCCGACCTGCACGGCGTCGGAGTCGCCCCAGCGCACGGCCTCGAGCGGCCGGTCGCTCTCCACCTTGAGCAGCGCGAGGTCGGTCTTCTCGTCGCGCCCGACGAGCCGCGCCTTGAGCTGCCTGCCATCGGCGAAGGTGACCGAGATGTCCGACGCCTCGCCGGCGACGTGGTTGTTGGTGACGATGTAGCCGGCGGGATCGACGACGAAGCCGGAGCCCAGCGCGGTGGCGCGCCGCGGCGCGGCATCGGGGCGCGCGCCAGGGTTTCCGAAGCGACGCAGGAACTCCTCCAGCGGCGAGCCCGGCATCGGCGAGGGGCGCTGCTGCTGGGCCATGTCGCGCGGCTGCGCGTCGCGCGAGGCGGCGATGTTGACGACCGCGGGCGAGACCTCGCGCACGAGCGGGGCGAAGCTCTCGCCGGCGCCGCGCGCCGGGGCAGGGGCGGGCGCAAGCGCGAGGGCCAGCATCGCGGCGATCGCCAGCGCGCCGGCCTTCGCGCCGCGACCGCGGCGGCTGGAATGCATGTCGGGACTCATGCTCGGGGAACCTCCTCTTCTGGCAGGCGCCCGGCCGCGGCGTCGCGGCCTCGGGCGCGATGCGCGGGAAGCTGGGCGGCGACCCTGGCGAAGGCTTGGAGTTTCCGTGGCGGCGCGGCCCGGTTCCGCCACCTTCGCGCCCCAAATCGCGCGCCGCCGGTGTAGCCTCCACGCGATGACGTGGTCGGGGAACCTGCGAGGCGCCTTCTGGCTCTCGCTCGCGATGCTGGTGCTGGTCGCGGAAACGGTGCTGCTGCGCTTCGTCGACCCCGCGATGCCGACCGTCGTCTACACGCTTGCGCGCGCCGTCGCCCAGCTGGCCCTCGGCGCCGCCCTCGTCCTGTCGCTGCGCAAGGGCTGGCGCGGGATCGCCACGCGGCGGCCCTGGCTGCAGCTCTTCCGCGGCGCGTCGAGCCTGGTCAGCTGGCAGCTCTACTACCTGTCCTTCCGGCTGCTCGACTTCGCCGTGGCGACGACGCTGAACTTCGCCTCTGCGCTCTTCGTCGTCGTGTTCGCGGGGCCCGTGATGGGCGAGCGGGTCGGCGTCGCGCGCTGGGCGGCGGCGCTGCTCGGCTTCGCGGGCGTCGTCGTCGTCGTGCGCCCCGGCGGCGGCGCCGACCCGCTCGGCGTGGCCGCGGGGCTCGGCAGCGCCGTCTGCGGCATGGCGATCGTGTTCGCGAACCGCGCGCTCGGGCTTTCCGACCGCGTCGAGACCACGATGTTCTGGGTGGGCGTCGTGGCGGTCGCGGGGGCGCTGCCGCCGGCGCTCCTCTTCTGGAGCCTGCCCTCCGCCGCGGACCTTGCCCTGGCGGCGCTCGCGGCCTGCACGGGCGCCCTCGGGCTCTGGCTGATCCTGATCGCCTTCCGCACGGGCGAGGCCTCGGCGCTCGCGCCGATCCTGAACCTCAGGCTCCTCTTCGCGGTCGCCGCGGGCTGGGCCGTGTTCGGCGAGTGGCCCGACGGGTGGGCCGCGCTCGGCGGCCTCGCGATCCTCGCGAGCGCCCTGCTGCTGGCGCGCGCGGAGGCGCGTCGGCCCCGATGACAGCCGGCCCGCGGAGCGTCTAGCGTCGTCCCACTGCAGAGGAGGCTTCCCGCATGTTCGACATCGTGTTCCGCGACGCGACCCTGATCGACGGCACCGGCGCGCCCGCGCGCCGCGGCGACCTCGCGGTGGCGGGGGGACGGATCGTCGCGGTCGGCGGCGAGATACGCGCGGCTTCCCGCGAGGTGGTCGACGCCTCCGGCCTCGCGCTGATGCCGGGCATCATCGACGGGCACACGCACTACGACGCGCAGCTGACCTGGGATCCCTGGGCGGATCCCTCGCCGGCGCTGGGCGTGACCACCGTCGTGATCGGCAATTGCGGCTTCACCATCGCGCCATGCCGGCCTCGCGACCGCGACATCACGATGCGCAACCTCACCCAGGTCGAGGGCATGTCGCTCGCCGCGCTGCGCGAGGGCATACGCTGGGAGTTCGAGAGCTTCCCCGAGTACCTCGCGCTGCTCGAGCGCAACGGCGTGGTGCCCAACGTGGTCGCCTTCGCCGGCCATTCCTCGATCCGCACCTGGGTGATGGGCGCCGATGCCTCGGCGCGCGCGGCGACCGACGACGAGATCGCGCGCATGGCGGACCTGGTGCGCGAGGCGATCGCGGCCGGGGCCGTCGGGCTCGGCTCGTCGACCAACGAGCCGCACAACGGCGAGGGCGGCGTGCCGATGCCCTCGCGCCTCGCCGACGAGCGCGAGTTCCGCGCCCTGCTCGCAGCGATGCGCGACGCGGGCCGCGGCGTCTTCATGCTGACAAAGGGCAGCACGACCACCGTCCCCTTCCTCGAGGGGCTGGCGGCGGACACGGGGCGCTCGATCATCGTCGCCGCGATGTTCCATTCCAATACCGCGCCGACGCGCGTCTTCGAGCAGGTCGAGGAGATGAAGGCCGCCCAGGCGCGCGGCCGCGACATCGTCCCGCAGGTCTCCTGCTGCGCCCTCACGATGGAGTTCACGCTGCGCTCCGCCTACGTGTTCGAGGACAACGCGACCTGGAAGCGCGCGATGCGCACGCCGCAGGCGGAGTTGCCGCGGCTCTACGGCGATCCCGCCTTCCGCGAGGGCTTCAGGAAGGACCTCGTCGAGGGCGTGGGCCGGCGCCTGTTCAACAGCGAGTGGCACAGGATCTTCCTGCGCGAGGCGAAGGCGCCGCAGCACCGGGGCCTCGAGGGGCGCTCGCTCGCCGACCTCGCCGCCGCCGAGGGCAAGCATCCCGTCGACTGGATGCTCGACTTCGCGCTCGGCGAGGACCTCGACACGCTCTTCGTCGCGGAACTGCTCAACAGCGACCCGGAGTCGGTGGCGCGGCTGATCAACGAGGAGAGCGCCCATGTGTCGCTGAGCGACGCCGGCGCGCACCTGACCTTCCTGTGCGACGCCGATTTCGGGCTGAACCTGCTGGGCCACTGGTCGCGCGACCGCGGCGCGCTGGCGCTGGAGAAGGCAGCCTGGAAGCTGACTGGCCATCCCGCCGCGCTGTTCGGCCTCAGGGATCGAGGCACGCTGCGCGAGGGCGCGGCGGCGGACCTGCTGCTCTTCGATCCCGCGACCGTCGGGCGCGGGCAGCGCCGCCGCGCCTGGGACCTGCCCGCGGGCGCCTCGCGCCTCGTCGCCGAGGGCAAGGGCGTCCACGGCGTGTGGGTGAACGGCGAGCGTGTGGTCGACCGGAACGGGCCGATCGCCACCGCGTCGCGCGCCGGCAAGGTCCTGCGCGACTTCGCGGGGAAGTGACGCCGGGGAGGGGAGGGAGGCGCGCGCGGCGCCTCCCCCGGGGCCAGGGTCAGTAGGCGCCGAACTTCGCGAAGAAGTCGTTGCCCTTGTCGTCGACCACGATGAAGGCCGGGAAGTCGACGACCTCGATGCGCCAGATCGCCTCCATCCCGAGCTCGGGATAGGCGATGCACTCGACCTTCTTGATGCAGTCCTGGGCGAGCACCGCGCCCTCGCCGCCGACCGAGCAGAGGTAGAAGCCGCCATGCTTGCGGCAGGCATCGGTGACGACCTTGGACCGGTTGCCCTTCGCGACCATCACGTAGCTGCCGCCCGCCGCCTGGAACTGGTCGACGAAGGAGTCCATGCGGCCAGCCGTGGTCGGCCCGAAGGCGCCCGAGGCGTAGCCCTTGGGCGTCTTCGCCGGGCCCGCGTAGTAGATCGGATGGTTGCGGAAATACTCGGGCAGGGGCTTGCCCGCCTCCAGGTCCGCGCGAAGCTTCGCGTGCGCGAGGTCGCGCGCCACGATCAGCGGGCCGGTCAGCATCACGCGGGTGGTGACGGCATGCCCGGAGAGGATCTCGCGGATCCTGGACATCGGCTGGTTGAGGTCGATGCGCACGACGTCGCCGCCGAGCTTGGCGGCATCGACGTCCGGCATGTACTGCGCGGGATCGGTCTCCAGCTGCTCGAGGAAGACGCCGTCGCGCGTCACCTTGCCGAGCGCCTGGCGGTCGGCCGAGCAGGACACGCCGATCGCGATCGGCAGGCTCGCGCCGTGGCGCGGCAGCCGCACGACGCGCACGTCGTGGCAGAAATACTTGCCCCCGAACTGCGCGCCGATGCCGTTCATCTGCGTGAGCTTGTGGACCTTCTCCTCCATCTCGCGGTCGCGGAAGGCCTGGCCCCACTTGTTGCCCTCGGAGGGAAGGCCGTCGAGGTAGCGGCAGGTCGCGAGCTTCAGCGTCTTGAGCGCGAACTCCGCCGAGGTGCCGCCGACGACGACGGCGAGGTGGTAGGGAGGGCAGGCCGCGGTGCCGAGCGTCTTGATCTTCTCGTCCAGGAACTTGAGCAATCCGTCCGGGGTCAGGCGCGAGGGCGTCTCCTGGAAGAGGAAGGTCTTGTTGGCCGACCCGCCGCCCTTGGCGACGTAGAGGAACTCGTACTCGTCGCCATCGGTGGCGTAGAGGTCGATCTGGGCGGGGAGGTTGTCGCCGGTGTTGACCTCCTTGAACATCGTCAGCGGCGCGAGGTTCGAATAGCGCAGGTTGCGCTCGGCATAGGAGCGGAACACGCCGCGCGAGACCTCCTCGGCGTCGTCGAAGCCGGTCCAGACGCGCTGGCCCTTCTTGCCCATGACGATCGCGGTGCCGGTGTCCTGGCACATGGGCAGGACGCCGCCGGCCGAGATGCAGGCGTTCTTGAGCAGCTCGTAGGCCACGAAGCGGTCGTTCGCCGAGGCCTCCTTGTCGTCGAGGATCGAGCGCAGCTGGCGCAGGTGGCCCGGGCGCAGCAGGTGCGCGATGTCCGAGAAGGCGTGGAAGGCAAGGTCCGCCAGCGCGGAGGGCCGGACCTTGAGGATCTCGGTGCCCTCGAAGCGCGCGGCCTCGACGTGGTCGCCCTCGATCCGGCGCCAGGGGACGTCGTGATGCGCGACCTCGATCAGCTCGCGATAGGAAAACTCGGCCATCTCTGTCGTCCGGACGCGTCCGCGCCGGTCCTCTGCTTGCGGGCCGCGTCGCGGCGGCCGCGGGGTCGGTCGCGCGTGGCGACTATTTCTTGCGGAAGGCGTCGAGCTTGACGATGCGCTCGCCGCCATCGGGCTTCGCGGCTGCCTCCGGCGCTGGCTGCGCGGGGGGCTCCCCGGGCCCGGGCCTGCCTGCGGGCTCGGCCTGCGAGGCCTCCGCAGGCGCCTCGACCGCCTGGAACTGCAGGCCGAACTGGACCGAGGGGTCGACGAAGGCCGTGACGGCGGCGAAGGGGATCACGAGCCGCTCGTGCTTGGCGTCGAAGCTCAGGGTGACGGAGAAGCCCGCATCCCCGACCTCGAGGCCCCAGAACTGGAACTGCAGGAC
>JBEGVV010000017.1:0-16967 GCA_041178225.1 Pseudomonadota bacterium
CTCGCGCCACCGCACGACCTCCCTGGCCGCCGCCGCGGCCCAAGAGCCATGAACCACGACAAGATCCTCATCCTCGACTTCGGCTCCCAGGTCACGCAGCTCATCGCGCGCCGCATCCGCGAAGCGCACGTCTACTGCGAGATCCACCCCAACGACGTGTCGGACGAGTTCGTGCGCGGCTTCGCGCCGAAGGCGATCATCCTCTCCGGCAGCCATGCCAGCACCTACGAGGACCAGGACCTGCGCGCCCCGGCGGCGGTCTGGGAGCTCGGCGTGCCGGTGCTCGGCATCTGCTACGGCATGTTCACCATGGCCGTGCAGCAGGGCGGGCAGGTCGAGGCCAGCGCCAAGCGCGAGTTCGGCTACGCCGAGGTCGAGGTCCATGGCCGCACGCGTCTGCTCGACGGCATCGCGGACTTCGCCGGCCCCGGCGGCGCGCCGATGCTCAAGGTCTGGATGAGCCATGGCGACAAGGTCACGGCGCTGCCGCCGGGCTTCCGCCTGATGGCGAGCACGCCGAGCTGCCCGATCGCCGGCATGGCGGACGAGGCGCGCGGCTACTACGGCGTCCAGTTCCATCCCGAGGTGACGCATACCGTGCTCGGCCGCCAGGTCATCGAGCGCTTCGTGCTCGGCATCGCCGGCGCGCGCGCCGACTGGGTGATGCGCGACCACATCGAGGAGGCCGTCGCCCTCATCCGCGAGCAGGTCGGCGACGACGAGGTCGTGCTTGGCCTGTCCGGCGGCGTCGATTCGAGCGTCGCCGCGGCGCTCATCCATCGCGCGATCGGCGACCGCCTGACCTGCGTCTTCGTCGACCACGGGCTGCTGCGGCTCGACGAGGGGCGCATGGTGATGGAGATGTTCGCCGGTCGGCTGCACGCGAAGGTCGTCCATGTCGACGCCTCGGCGCAGTTCTTCGCCGCGCTCGCCGGCGTCTCGGACCCCGAGGCCAAGCGCAAGGTCATCGGTCGCGAGTTCGTCGACGTCTTCCAGCGCGAGGCGCGCAAGCTCGACCGGGCGAAATGGCTCGCGCAGGGCACGATCTATCCCGACGTCGTGGAATCCGGCGGTGCGAAGACGAAGAAGGCGACCTCGATCAAGAGCCACCACAACGTGGGTGGCCTGCCCGAGACGCTCGGCCTGAAGCTCCTCGAGCCGCTGCGCGACCTGTTCAAGGACGAGGTGCGCGAGCTCGGCGTCGCGCTCGGCCTGCCGCGCGAGATGGTCCATCGCCATCCCTTCCCGGGGCCGGGCCTCGGCGTGCGCATGCTCGGCGAGATCGTGCCTGCCCACGTGAAGCTGCTGCAGCGGGCCGACGCGATCTTCATCGACGAGCTGCGCGCGACGGTCGATCCGGCGGATGGCAGGAACTGGTACGACAAGACCAGCCAGGCCTTCGCCGTCTTCCTGCCGGTGAAGAGCGTCGGCGTGATGGGCGACGGCCGCACCTACGACAACGTCGTGGCGCTGCGCGCGGTCCTGACCAGCGACTTCATGACCGCCGAGGTGGCCGAGCTGCCCTACGCGCTGCTCAAGAAGGTCGCGGGGCGCATCATCAACGAGGTCAAGGGCATCAACCGCGTGACCTTCGACGTGACCTCGAAGCCCCCCGGCACGATCGAGTGGGAGTAGGCGGGCGCCCGCATCGGCGACAGCACCACGGAGGGACGCCATGGACCTCGCCGCGTTCGGCATGCTGCGCGCGCTCGACCTCGCGGGGACCTGCGTCTTCGCGCTGAGCGGCGCCGCGCTCGCGGTGCGCGCGCGCATGGACCTCTTTGGCGTGCTCGTGCTCGCCATCGTCACCGCGGTGTCCGGCGGCATCATCCGCGACCTGCTGGTCGGCGTGGTTCCGCCGGCCGCGATCTCCGACTGGCGGCCCGTCGCGATCGCGGTGCTTGCGGGCGGCGCGTGCTTCCTGCGCCCGGCTGCGCTCGATCGCTTCCGCCATCCGGTCCAGGCCTTCGACGCCGCGGGCCTCGGCCTGTTCGCGGCGACCGGCGCGCAGGCCGCGCTCGACCACGGGCTCAACGCGCCGATGGCCGCGGTGCTCGGCATGGTCAGCGCGATCGGCGGCGGCATCGTGCGCGACGTGCTGATGGCGCGCGTGCCGGTCGTGCTCGTGTCCGAGATCTACGCCGTCGCGGCGCTCGCCGGCAGCGCGGTCGTCGTGGCGTCCGCCGCGCTGGGCGTGCCGCAGGCCGCCGGAACGGCGGCTGGCGCGGTGCTCTGCTTCTTCATGCGCATGATGGCGATCTATCGCGGCTGGAGGCTGCCGGTCGCGGCGCGGCTTGGGCCGGCGCCGACCGCCGGGCGCGAAGGCGAGACGCAAGCCGCCGAAAAGCGGAAGGAGGACTGAATGCGCGTCGTGATCCATGGCATCCGCAATTGCGGGACGATGAAGAAGGCCTTCGACTGGCTCGACGCGGAGGGAGTCTCCTACGAGTTCCACGACTACAAGGTCGCCGGCCTCGACCGCCCGAAGCTCGCCGGCTGGGTCTCCAGGCTCGGCTGGGAGGCGCTCATCAACCGTTCGGGCATGACGTTCCGCAAGCTCGACGAGGCCAGCAAGCGCGACCTGACGGAGGCGAAGGCGATGTCCCTGATGCTCGCGCAGCCGGGGATGGTGCGCCGGCCGGTGCTGGCGGCGGGCGACGAACTGCTCGTGGGCTTCGACCCCGCGCGCTACGCCGCGGCCTTCGCGAGGCGCCGGCGCTGACCGCCGCGCGCGCGCCTCAGCGCTTCTCGGAGTCGAGGATGGCGCGGAGCTTGGCGAGGATCTCGTCGATGCTGCGCGCCTGGGCCAGCCTGCGGTCGCCGGCGAAGACGACGAAGTCGCCGTTGCGGTTGGCCCGTGGCCGGTACTTGGCGATCACGTAGAGCGGCCAGTCGCGCGAGGAGCGAAAGACCGCGAAGCCCGCATGGCGGGGCTGCTGCTCGATCGCGTAGTCGCGCCACTCCCCGCGCGAGACGCGCTCGGCGTAGAGCGCGAGGATGGCACGCAGTTCGCGCCGGTCGAAGAAGGGGGCCGAGCCGGCGTTGCGGAAATCGCGAAGCGCGACGAGCGTTCCCATGCGGTTCAGGCCGTCGTTGGGCCAGGACTCCGTTCAGGGGCGCGGCGACATCGCCGTGCACCTCGCATGTCACGTTGGAGAAACTCAGCGCGCCTGTCCAGCGCCCGGGCGCAGACGGCCTGGCGGCATGGCGGGGTCGGGCGTGGTGTAGCAGGTCACGTCGGCGAGGGACTTGTAGCAGACGGGATCGACGGGCGGCGGCGGCGGGAGGTCCCGGCAGACCGGCTTGCGCTCGAAGACGCGCATCGGCTCGCAATCCTGTTCCGAGAGCGAGGACATCGCCCATCCCGTGATGCTGCGCCCGCTGGTCCTGTAGTTGTTGTTCTCGACGAGACCGGCCACCGGCAGCTCGCATCCCGCGAGCAGGAGCAGGGCGACGGCGACGGGGGCAGGGGCGAGGCGCATGGATGCGTGATGGCATGGCGGCGCCTAAGCGAGGGTTAATCGGGACCGGGGTCGCGGGACGGCGCCGAAACCCCTCTTTTTTTCAAGCGCTTCGGCATCGCTGCCAAGACGCCAAGCGGTTTGCCTGAGGGCGGCCTGATGGCTATGTTGTCGCCGTTTTCGCCCCCCCAATCCGCGAGCAGTCCCTTGGCAGACATCTTCAACGAGGTCGACGAAGACCTGCGGCGCGACCGGGCTGAGCGGCTCTGGAGGAAATACGGCAACCACGTGCTTGCCCTGGCGGTCGTGATCGTCCTCGGGACGGCCGGGTGGACCTGGTGGACCGACCACCAGCGCAAGCAGTCGGCGGCCCAGGGCGAGCGCTTCTTCGCGGCCGTCGCCCTTGCCGAGGGCGAGGAGTGGCAGAAGGCCGTCGACGCCTTCGCCGCCATCGGGCGCGAGGGCGGCAGCTACGCGCTGGTCGCGCGCCTGCACGAGGCGGCCGCGCGCGCGCGGCACAAGGACCTGTCCGGCGCGATCGCCGGCTACCGCGCCGTGGCGGCCGATGGCGCGGCCGATCCCGACCTGCGCGACGCGGCGATCGTCCTCGGCGCGCTGGCGGGGGCGGAGACGCTGCCCGCGGCGGAGCTCGACACGATGCTCGATCGCCTTTCCGCCTCCGCCTCCCCGTGGCGCTTCACGGCCCTGGAGATCCGCGCCGCCGCCGCGCTGCGCGCGAAGGACGAGGCGAAGGCGCGCGACATGCTGACGCGCATCGCCGACGATCCCGGCGCCCCGACGAGCCTGCGGGCCCGCGCCACCGAGATGCTGCAGGCGCTCGGCGGCTGATGTCCCTCCGCGCCGCCTCCCACGCTGCGCTGATCGTCGCCGCCTTCGCCCTGGGCGGGTGCGACCTCTTCGACCGCTATTTCGGCGCGCCGCCGAAGAAGCCGCTTCCCGGCGAGCGCGTCGCCGTGCTGCGCAACGAGACGAAGATCGCGCCGGACCAGCGCATCGCCGACCTGGCGGTCGTGCTCCCGGACGCCGTGCCCAACGCGGCGTGGCCGCAGCCGGGCGGCACCCCGGCCCATTCGATGCAGCACCTGCAGGTCGCGGGGATCGGCGTCGCCTGGCGGGTGGGCATCGGCAGCGGGACGTCGCGGGACGGGCGGCTGACGAGCGGGCCGATCGTCGCCGACGGGCGCATCTACACGCTCGACGCGGGAACCTCGCTGCGCGCGCTCGACGCGGCGCGCGGCAGCACCGTCTGGCGCGTCGACGTCGAGGCGCCCGGATCGCGTTCCTCGGCCGGCGGCGGCGGCATGGCCACGGCCGGCGGCATCCTCTATGTCGCGACCGGCCAGGCGCAGGTGCTCGCGCTCGACGCCGCGACCGGCAAGGAGGCATGGCGCACCACGCTGACCGCGCCCCTGCGCTCCGGGCCCACGGTGGCGGGCAACCGGCTCTTCGTCATCTCCGTCGACAACCAGGTCCACGCGCTCGACGTGCAGACCGGGCGGAAGCTCTGGTCGCATTCCGGCATCACCGAGAACGCCGGGCTGTTCGGCGCGTCGAGCCCCGCGGTCGAGGGCAACGCGGTCGTCGCTTCCTTCTCGTCGGGGGAGATCTTCGCGCTGCGCGCCGAATCGGGTCGTGTCTCCTGGGGGGATTCGCTGTCCGGGGCGCTGCGGCCTGACTCGCTCTCCGCCCTTTCCGACGTCCGCGGGCTGCCGGTCATCGATCGCGGCACCGTCTTCGCCGTCAGCCATTCCGGGCTCATGGCCGCGATCGACCTGCGCAGCGGCGCGCGCATCTGGGAGCAGGGCGTCGGCAGCTTCGAGACGCCCTGGCTCGCGGGCGACTTCCTGTTCGCGACGACCCCCGACGCGGAGGTGGTCGCGGTGCATCGGCGCGACGGGCGCGTGCGCTGGGTCTCGGCGCTCGAGCAGTTCGTCGAGCCGCAGAAGCGCCGCGGGCGGATCGTCTGGACGGGTCCGGTCGTGGTTGGCAGCCGCGTGCTCGTCTTCAGCTCGGCTGGGCAGGCCGTGACGCTGTCGCCGGAGACCGGTGCCGTGATGGAGCGCCTGCGCATGCCCGGCGGCGTCACGCTGGCCCCGGCCGTGGCCGGCGGCACGATCTACGTCGTCACCGACGACGCCGACCTCGTCGCGCTGCGCTGACGATGTCGGGAACGGATCCTGCGGGCGGCGCGGCCCGCGAGCGGCCCTTCACCGTCGCCATCGTCGGCAGGCCCAATGTCGGCAAGTCGACGCTGTTCAACCGGCTCACCGGCAGGCGCCTTGCGCTCGTCGACGACACGCCGGGCCTGACGCGCGACCGGCGGGAGGGGCGGGGGAAGCTCGGCACGCTGCGCTTCCGGGTCTTCGACACCGCGGGCTTCGAGGATGCGGAAGGCCGCAGCCTCGAGGCGCGCATGCGCCGCCAGACCGAGGCGGCGGCCAAGGAGGCCGACCTCGTCCTCCTCGTGATCGACGCGCGCGAGGGCGTGACCTCGCTCGACCGCGAGTTCGCCCGCGTGCTGCGCCGCATCGGCTGCCGCGTGCTCCTGCTCGCCAACAAGTGCGAGGGCAAGGCCGGGATCCCCGGCCTCGCCGAGGGCCATGGGCTTGGCTTCGGCGACCCGGTTCCCGTGTCGGCGGAGCATGCCGAGGGCTTCGCCGGCCTGCAGGAGGCGATCCGCGCCGCGATGCCGAAGGCCGCGCACGACGCGGACGAGCCCGTGCTCCCCGTCGACGACGAGGAGCCGGACATCGCCTCGCTGCCGCCCGAGCAGAGGCCGATCCGCCTCGCGATCATTGGCCGCCCCAACGTCGGCAAGTCGACGCTCGTGAACCGCCTGCTCGGCGAGGACCGGATGCTGACGGGGCCCGAGGCCGGGATCACCCGCGACGCGGTCGAGACGCAATGGAGCTGGCGCGGCCGCCCGCTGCGGCTCGTCGACACCGCGGGCCTTCGCCGCCGCGCGCGCATCGACGACCGGCTCGAGCGGCTCTCCGTCTCGGACACGCTGCGCGTCGTGCGCGAGTGCCAGGTCGCGGCGCTGGTGCTCGACGCCGAGCAGCTCCTGGAGAAGCAGGACCTGCAGATCGCGCGCCTCGTCGTCGAGGAGGGGCGCGCGCTGGTCGTCGTTGTCAACAAGTGGGACCTCGTCGACGACCCGCAGGCGGCGCTGCGCAGGCTGCGCGACCGCATCGAGATCTCGCTGCCGCAGGTGCGCGGCGTGCGCTTCGCCACGGTCTCGGCGCTGCACGGGCGGCGGCTGGACGACGTGGCGAAGGCGGTGTTCGAGGCCTTCGACACCTGGAACACCGAGCTGCCGACGTCGAAGCTGAACCGCTGGCTCGAGGGCGTCGTGTCCGCGCACCCGCCGCCCGTGGTGCAGGGCAGGCGGCCGCGGATGCGCTTCTGCCGGCAGACGAACACGCGCCCGCCCACGGTCGCCCTGTTCGGGAACAAGCTCGTCGCCCTGCCGGACGACTACCTGCGCTACCTCGAGAACAGCCTGCGCGACACCTTCGACCTGCCGGGCACGCCGATCCGCTTCGTGCTGCGGCAGACCGAGAACCCCTACGCCGAGAAGGCCGAGGGGCGGCCCAGGCCGCGGCGCGGCTGAGCCGTCAGCGCGACGGCGCGACGATCGTCTCGCCGTTGCGCTCGCAGCCCTCGAGCGCGAGCTCGAGGAACAGGTCGCAGAGCGCCTCGGGCGGCTTCAGCGTCATCGGGTCCTCGCCCGGGAAGGCATTGGCGCGCATCGACGTGCGCGTCGCGCCAGGCGAGAGCAGGTTGGCGCGCACCTCGGTCGAGGCGAGTTCGAGGGCCCAGACCCGGACCATCTGGTCGAGCGCGGCCTTGCTCGCGCAATAGGCCGACCAGTACGCGTTGGCCCGGGACGACGCGCCGGAGGTCACGAAGATCGCGCGCCCCTTGCCGGCCTTGCGCAGGAGCGGGTCGAGCGTGCGGATCAGGCGCCAGTTGGCGTGGACGTTGACCCTGAACACCTCGTCCCAGAGCTTCGGGTCGTGGTGGCCGATCGGGCCGAGCGTGCCGAGGAGGGCGGCGTTGGCGACCAGGATGTCGACCTTGCCGAAGCGCTGGTAGAGCTGCGGCCCGAGCGGGTCGATGCGGTCGAGCTCCGCGAGGTCGATCGGCACGAGAAGCGCCGGCGCGGCGCCGATGCCGCGGAGCTCGTCGTCGAGTTCCTCCAGCCCGCCCACCGAGCGCGCCAGTGCCACTATCTGCGCGCCCTCCGCCGCGAAGCGCAGGGCCACCGCGCGGCCGATGCCGCGCGACGCGCCGGTCACGACCGCGACGCGGCCGGCGAGCCGTCCCGCGGGCGCGCTCATGCGGCGGGCGACGCGGTGCGCAGGAGGGGCAGCTCGGCAACCGCGCTCTCGCGGTCGGTGAGCCGCGTCGGGTACTCGCCCGTGAAGCAGGCGTCGCAGTAATGCGGCTGGTCCTTGTCGCGCCCGGGCTGGCCCATCGCGCGGTAGAGCCCGTCGATGGAGATGAAGGCGAGGCTGTCGACGCCGATGAAGCGCGCCATGCCGGCGACGTCGTACTGGAAGGCGAGGAGCTTCTCGCGCTGCGGCGTGTCGATCCCGTAGAAGCAGGGATGCGCGGTGGGCGGGCTCGAGATGCGCATGTGCACCTCGCTCGCCCCCGCCTGGCGCACCATCTCCACGATCTTCTTGGACGTGGTGCCGCGCACGATCGAATCGTCGACCAGGATCACGCGCTTGCCGCGCAGCTTGGCGCGGTTGGCGTTGTGCTTGAGCTTCACCCCGAGGTGGCGGATCTGGTCGGTCGGCTCGATGAAGGTCCGGCCGACATAGTGGTTGCGGATGATCCCGAGCTCGAAGGGCAGGCCCGCGCCCTCGGCGTAGCCGAGGGCGGCCGGCACGCCCGAATCCGGGACCGGCACGACGATGTCGGCCGCGACGCCGCTCTCGCGCGCCAGCTCGGCGCCGATGCGCTTGCGCGCGTCGTAGATCGAGATGCCCTCGACCACCGAGTCCGGCCTGCCGAAGTAGATGTACTCGAACACGCAGAAGCGCTGGCGCGCGGCACGCCCGAAGGGCTTGGTCGAGCGCACGCCGGCCTCGTCGATCACGACGAGTTCGCCAGGCTCCACCTCGCGCTCGTAGTTGGCGCCGATGATGTCGAGCGCGCAGGTCTCCGAGGCGAGGATCCAAGCGTCGTCGAGGCGGCCGAGGACCAGCGGGCGCACGCCCAGCGGATCGCGCACGCCGATGATCTTGTTCTGCGAGATGGCGACGAGCGAGAAGGCGCCTTCCACCTGGTTGAGGGCGGAGATCAGCCGCGTCTCGACGTCGCCATGCGCGCGCGCCATGAGGTGGTGGATGACCTCGGTGTCGGTCGTCGACTGGAAGAGGCAGCCCTGGCGGACCAGCACGCGGCGCAGGAAGGCCGCGTTGGTCAGGTTGCCGTTGTGGCCGAGCGCGAAGCCGCCGAAGTCGAACTCGGCGAAGAGCGGCTGGACGTTGCGCAGGATGGTCTCGCCGGTGGTGGCGTAGCGGTTGTGCCCGATCGCGAGCCGGCCCGGCAGCGCCTCGATCACGCGCTGCGAGCTGAAGTTGTCGCCGACCTGGCCGAGCGCGCGATGGCTGTGGAACTGCCTGCCGTCCGTCGCGACGATCCCGCACGCCTCCTGCCCGCGATGCTGGAGCGCGTGCAGGCCGAGGGCGGTGAGCGCCGCGGCGTCCTTGTGCCCGTGCACGGCGAAGATGCCGCACTCCTCGCGCAGCTTGTCGTCGTCGAACGGATTGGTCGTCAGAGAGGATTCTTCGCTCATCGCGCCTGTCCCCCCGAGGGAGCCCCCTGCCGCGTCTCGATGAGATTGTCGAGGCGACGGCGTTCGTCGGTCTTATAGCCCGTTTCGCCCTGCTGCGGGGGCGGTCGCGCGCCGGGCGTGCCGAGCGCGTCGAGGGCGCCGCGGAAGATGTCGCCCTGTCGCACGGCGCCCGCCGCCTCGCGCGGCGCGCCGCGCAGCTCGGCGGGGAGCAGGGTGCGGATCAGCTCGGCGAGCGGGTCGACCATCGGCAGGGTGCGCGCGGTCTGGAGCACCTCGGGCATCTTGTCGCGCTCGACGAAGGCCGATGCGCCCAGCCAGACCAGGGAGACGAGCACCGCGCCGATCACGCCGCCCAGCACGAACCCGAGCGTGCGGTCGAGGAAGGAGAGGGGGCTGCCGCGGACCATCGACGAGAGCAGGTGGCTGATGATGGAGAAGACGATCAGCGCGGCGACGAACACGCCTAGCCCGGCGGCGATGTCCGCCAGGAGCTGCGGCGACACGTATTCGCGGGCGACCGGCCGGACATAGGAGAAGCCCCAGACCGTCACCAGCGCCGCGCCGGCCCAGCTCGAAAGGGCGAGGATCGTGCGCACGAAGCCCATGACCAGGGCGATCAGAGCGCAGAGGAGTATGGCGCCCAGCACGCCGAGGTCGACCGGGTTCATGACGCAGTCTCCGACTTCTCCCTGGACGCGCGCGCGCCGCTCCTGCCGCCGGAGAGCTGCGCGACCAGGCTGCCGAGGTCGTCGATGGCGACGACCGTGATCGCCCCGTCGCCCGGCTTGCCGCGCCGCCGCCCGGAGGGGACGAAGGCGCGCGCGAATCCGAGCTTCGCGGCTTCCTTCAGCCTAGCATCCCCTTGGCTGACCGCGCGCACCTCGCCTGCCAGCCCGATCTCGCCGAAGACGACCGCGTCGGGCGGGACCGGCCGGCCGCTCAGGGCCGAGACGAGCGCGGCGGCGACCGCGAGGTCGGCTGCCGGCTCGGCGATCCGGAGGCCCCCGGCGACGTTCAGGTAGACGTCGTGGCTGGCGAAGACCAGGCCGCAGCGGGTCTCCAGCACCGCGAGCACCATCGCCAGCCTGCTGCCGTCCCAGCCGATCACGGCGCGGCGCGCGGTTCCCTGGACCGGCGGGCCGACCAGCGCCTGGATCTCGACGAGGACCGGCCGCGTGCCCTCCATCCCAGCGAAGACCGCGGCGCCCGAGACGTCGTCGCGGCGGTCCGCGAGGAAGAGCTGCGATGGGTTCGGGACCTCGACCAGGCCGCGGTCGGTCATCTCGAAGACGCCGATCTCGTCGGTCGGGCCGAACCTGTTCTTGACCGCGCGCATGATGCGGAACTGGTGGCCGCGCTCGCCCTCGAAGTAGAGCACGGTGTCGACCATGTGCTCGAGCACGCGCGGGCCCGCGATCGTGCCTTCCTTGGTCACGTGGCCGACCAGCAGGATCGCGACGCCGCGCTTCTTGCCGATGCGGATGAGCTCGCTCGCCGAGGCACGGACCTGGGACACGGTGCCCGGCGCGGAGTCGAGCGTGTCGACGAACATCGTCTGGATCGAATCGATGACGATGACGTCGGGCGCGTCCTTGCCCTCGAGGCTGGCGAGCACGTCGCGCACGGAGGTCGTCGAGGCCAGCGCGACCCGCGCCTTGGTCAGCCCGAGCCGCGCGGCGCGCAGCCGCACCTGGTCGATCGCCTCCTCGCCCGAGACATAGGCCACGCGCCGCGTGCGCCCGAGCGCCGCGGCCGCCTGTAGCAGCAGCGTCGACTTGCCGATGCCGGGATCCCCGCCGACGAGGACGGCCGAGCCGGAGACGAGGCCGCCGCCGAGCACGCGATCGAACTCGGCGATGCCGGTGATCGCGCGCGGCGGCGTCTCCGAGGCGCCCTCGAGGCTCTCGAAGGCGATGGCGCGGCCGCCGCGCCCCCCGGCGGTGCCGCCAGGGCGCTCGGCCTCGACGCTCTCCTCGGTGACGCTGTTCCATGCGCCGCAGGCCTCGCAGCGCCCCGCCCATTTCGAGTGGACGCCACCGCAGGCCTGGCAGACGAAGCGGCTCTCGCGCCTGGCCATGCCGCTCCGGCCCCTCAGGCCCGGACCTGCATCTGGATCGGGCCCTCGGCGCGGCCGTGGATGAACTGCTCCACGTGCGCGCTGCCGCTGCGGTCGATCTCCGAGATCGGGCCGGTCCAGATGATCCTGCCGCCATGCAGCATCGCGACATGCGTGGCGATCTTCCGCGCGGACTGCATGTCGTGGGTGATCGACACGGTCGTCGCGCCGAGGTCGCGCGTGCAGGCGACGATCAGGTCGTTGATGACGTCGGACATGATCGGGTCGAGGCCGGTGGTCGGCTCGTCGAAGAAGATGATCTCCGGGCGGGTCGCGATCGCGCGGGCGAGGCCGACGCGCTTCTTCATGCCGCCGGAGAGCTCGGCCGGCGAAAGCTCGCCGACCTCAGGCCGCAGGCCGACGGCGGCGAGGTTCTCGATCGCGTGCCTGCGCGCCTCGGCGCGGGCCATGCCGCGGCCCTGGATCAGGCCGAAGGCGACGTTCTCCCAGACGGTCAGGGAGTCGAAGAGCGCGGCGCCCTGGAACAGCATGCCAAAGCGCGCGTTGGCCCGCTCGCGCGCCGAGGAGTCCATGCCGATGGTCTCCTCGCCGTCGATGCGGATCGAGCCGGCATCGGGCTGGATCAGGCCGAGGATGGTCTTGAGCAGCACCGACTTGCCGGTGCCCGAGCCGCCGATCACGACGAGCGAGTCGCCCTTGCCGACGGACAGGTCGACGCCGTCGAGGACCTTCTTGGGCCCGAAGGCCTTGCGCAGTCCGGCGATGGCGATCTTCGGAGGGGCGTCCATGGCGGCCATCAGCGGGTCGAGAAGAAGAGCTCGGTCAGCATGTAGTCGAGCACGAGGATCATGATCGACGACGAGACGACCGAGTTGGTGGTGGCGCGGCCCACGCCCTGCGCGCCGCCGCCCGAATTGTAGCCGTGGAAGCAGCCCAGCATGGCGATGAGGAAGCCGAAGACCGAGGCCTTCACGAGGCCGGAGACGACGTCCATCACCTGCAGGTAGTCGACGGTCTGCTTCAGGTAGGCCGACATGTTGAAGTTCAGCTTGTAGACCGCGACGAGGTAGCCGCCGAGCACGCCGATGATGTCGGCGACCAGCACGAGCAGCGGCAGCATCGCCACGGCGGCGACGATCCGCGGCACGACCAGGTACTTGAAGGGGTTGGTCGACAGCGTCACCAGCGCGTCGATCTGCTCGGTGACGCGCATCGTGCCGATCTCGGCCGCCATCGAGGCGCCGATCCGGCCGGCCACCATCAGGCCCGCGATCACCGGCCCGAGCTCGCGCGTCATCGAGAGCACGACCACGGTCGCCACCGCGCCCTCCGCCTGGAAGCGCGCGAAGCCCGTGTAGCTCTGCAGCGCCAGCACCATGCCGGTGAAGAGCGCGGTGAGGCCGACGACGGGCAGCGAGAAATAGCCGATGTCCATCATCTGGCGCATGACCAGCGACGGGTAGAAGGGGGGGCGCACGCAATGCGACACGGCGGTCACGGCGAAGAGCGCGATGCGGCCGGCTCCCGCGAGGAAGCCGAGGAAGATGCGCCCGATGGCGGCGAGCGGGTTCATGCGGGCCTGTACATGCGCGCGAAGCGGCGCCCGAGGGAAGTCAGCACCTCGTAGCCGATCGTCCCGGCCTCGGCCGCGACGGCGTCGACAGGCCGGTTCGGCCCGAGGAGCTCGACCCGGTGTCCGGGCGCGAGTTCCGGGCAGGCGCTGGCGTCGAGCGTGACGAGGTCCATGGACACCCTTCCGATGAACGGCAGGAGCTTGCCACGGTAATGGGCGCCGCCGCGATTCGACAGGCTCCGCATCCAGCCATCGGCATAGCCGACGGCGATGGTCGCCACGCGCGTCGGGGCGCGCGCGGTCCAGGTCGCGCCGTAGCCGACGGTCTGCGCCGGGGCGATGTCGCGGACCTGCAGGACGGACGCGGAGAGGGTGGCGACGCAGGCCTGGGGGTTCGGCTTGCCCGGCACCGGGTTGATGCCATAGAGCGCCGCGCCGGGGCGGACCAGGTCGAGATGCCAGGCCTCGCCGAGGAAGATGCCGGAGCTGTTGGCGAGCGAGGCCGGGATCCCCGGCCAGCGCGCCTGCAGCGCCTTGAGCGCCGCCAGCTGCTCGCGGTTCATCTCCACCGCCTCCTCGGCGCGGGCGAGGTGGCTCATGACGTAGGCGAGGGCGATGCCCTCCATGGACTTGCGGCTCGTGGCGAGGGCGGTCGCCTCCGCCGGCGTCATCCCGAGCCGCGACATGCCGGTGTCGACGTGGATCGCGGCGAGCAGCGAGCGGCCTACCTTGCCGGCGTGGCGCGACCAGCGCTGGACCTGGCCGGGGTCGTTGAGGACCGGGACGATGTTGTCCGCCGCGTAGCCCTGCTCCTCGCCCTCGAGGACGCCGTTGAGCACGAAGATCCGCGACTTGGACGGCACGATGTTGCGCAGCGCGAGCGCCTCGCCGAGATGGGCGACGAAGAAGCGCCTGCAGCCCGCCTTGCCGAGGGCCTGCGCGACCTCCGCGGCCCCGAGCCCGTAGGCGTCCGCCTTCAGCACGGCGCCGCATTCGCTGCCTTCCGCCAGCCGCTCGCGCAGCGCGTTCCAGTTGCGCGCCACCGCGGCGAGGTCGATCTCGAGAGTCGCCTGGGATGCAGGTGCCGCGTCGATGCCCATCGTGCTCAGCCGCCCTCGCCCTGGAAGTCCCCGCCGCCGGCGAGGTTGTCGAACTTGGTGTAGTTGCCGTCGAAGAAGAGCCGCACCGTGCCGATCGGCCCGTGGCGCTGCTTGCCGATGATCGTCTCGGCGACGTTGTGGATCTCCTGGCCGCGCTTCTGCCACTGCTCGTAGCGGTCGTTGAACTTCTCGTCCGACTCCTCGGGGCGGCGGCTCGGCTCGGCGCGCGAGTGATAGTATTCCTCGCGGAAGACGAACATCACGACGTCAGCGTCCTGCTCGATCGTGCCGGACTCGCGGAGGTCGGAGAGCTGCGGGCGCTTGTCCTCGCGCTGCTCGACGGCGCGGCTGAGCTGCGAGAGCGCCAGCACGGGGACCTGCAGCTCCTTGGCCAGCGCCTTGAGCCCGCGCGTGATGGCGGAGATCTCCTGCACGCGGCTCTCCGGGCGCATGTTCGCCGGCAGCGTGAGGAGCTGCAGGTAGTCGATGACGATCATGCCGAGCCCCTGCGTGCGCTCGAGGCGTCGCGCGCGCGTGCGCAGGGCCGAGATCGACAGCGCGGGCGTGTCGTCTATGAAGAGCGGCAGGCGATCGAGCGCGGTCGCGGCCTCGACGAAGCGCGGGAAGTCCTCCCCGCGGACCTCGCCGCGCCGGATCTTGTCGGACGGGATCTCCGTCACCTCGGCGAGGAGGCGGGTGGCGAGCTGCTCGGCCGACATCTCGAGCGAGAAGAACGCGACCTTGGCGCCCTCGACGACCTCTTTCCTGCCATCCTCGAGGATGCGCTCCTTGTAGGCGCGGGCCGCGGAGAAGGCCATCTTGGTGGCGAGCGCCGTCTTGCCCATCGAGGGACGGCCCGCGAGGATGACCAGGTCCGAGGGGTGGAAGCCGCCGAGCTTCTTGTCGAGGTCGTCGAGCCCGGTCGTGACCCCCGTGACCTGGCTGTCGCGCTTGTAGGCCTGCTCGGCCATGTCGATGGCTTCGCGCAGGGCGACGCGGAACTCCTTGAACCCGCCCTCGTAGGAGCCGCTGCGCGAGAGCTCGAAGAGCTTCTGTTCCGTCGCCTCCATGTGGTCGACGGCCGAGACGTCCTCTTCCACGGCATAGGCGTCGTTCACCACCTCGTTGCCCAGCGCGATCAGCTGCCGGCGCAGGTAGAGGTCGTGGATGATCTTCCCGTAGTCGGCCGCGTTCACCACGGCCACGACGGAGCTGGCCAGGCGCGCGAGGTATTGCGCGCCGCCGATCTCGGCGAGGCCCTCGTCCTTCTCGAAGCGCGTCTTGAGCGTGACCGGGTTGGCGACGGTGTTGCGCGCGGCGAACTGGCCTATGGCCTCGTAGATGCGCGCATGCCGGTCGTCGGCGAAATGCTGCGGCAGGAGGAACTCGCTGACGCGCTCGTAGGCCTTGTTGTTCGCGAGCAGGGCGCCGAGGAGCTGCTGCTCGGCCTCGATGTTGACGGGCGGCGTGCGATCGACCGGGGAGTCGGGGGCGCGCGGCCTCTGTGTCGGCATGGGATGTTCGTCGGCCATCGGAGGCGCAGCGATACGCCCGCACCGCGACCCGCGCAACAGGGCAGATCGGGCATCCTGTGAGTCGTGGTGATGGATGCGGCGAGGGGGGTGGCGCCTCCCGGAAAGCCGAACGCCGCCGGGGGGTCCCCGGCGGCGTCCTGGACGTCGCGAAAGCGTCGCGGGGGAGGGGCGATCAGCCCTCCTCGTCCTTGCGCGCCTTCGACTTGCGCGGCTTGCGGGCGCCTTCCTCCGCGGCGGGCGCCGGCTCGGCGGCGGCCTCGGCCTCCTCGGCGGGCGCCGCGGCGGCGGGAGCTTCCTCGGCCGGCGCTTCCTCGGCCGCGGCGGCCTTCGCCTTGCCCTCGGCCTGCGCCTTCGCCTCGTCCGCGGACTGCGCCACGTTGACCTTCACCTCGATGTCCACCTCGGGGTGGAGCGAGACGCGGGTGGCGTGGATGCCCAGCGCCTTGATCGGCTGGAGCAGCAGGACCTGGCGCCGCTCGACCGTGAAGCCGGCAGCGGTCACCGCCTCGGCGATGTCGCGGTTGCTCACCGAGCCGTAGAGCTGGCCGGTCTCGCCGGCCTGGCGGATGATGACGACCGCGAGGCCCGCCATCTTCCCGGCGACCTGCTCGGCCTCGCCCTTGCGGGCGAGGTTCTGGGCCTCGAGCTGCGCGCGCTGCTTCTCGAAGACCGCGAGGTTCTCCTTGGTCGCGCGCATCGCCTTCTTCTGCGGCAGCAGGAAGTTGCGCGCGAAGCCCGGCTTCACGCGGACGACGTCGCCCATCTGTCCGAGGGACTCGACGCGCTCGAGGAGGATGACCTGGGTGGCGCTCATTGGCTGTCTCCGGTGTCAGGGATGCTTGGTTGCTGGAATTCGTCGTTCAGAGGCCCGGCGCGGGGCCGGCGAAGCGCTCGCGCAGCCGCGTCCACGGCTCGACGATGCCGAGCAGCAGGACGAGGACGATCGCGGGAGCGAAGAGGAAGATGGCCGCGTAGGCGACCGCGAGGAGCACGCCCCGCGCGCCGGAATTGAGGACCAGGGCGTGGACGACGGCAAGGCCCGAGAAGGCGAAGCCGAGCGCGCAGATCATGGCGAGGCTCGTGCCGGCGACGCCGGCGGCGCCCGGGAACATCGCGCCGATGGCCGCGATCGCCGCGGCCGTCGCGAACCAGCCGGGCAGGGCGAGCGCGGACATCGCGGGCGTCGGGCGGATGTTCATCCCGAAGCGCACGAGGATCGCCTGGGCGATCGCCGCGTTGGCGACGAGCAGGAAGAAGAAGCCGATGCCGAGGAACCCGGGCAGGAGGCCAAGGGCGAAGCGCACCAGCCTGTCGAGCGCCTCGGGCGTCGCGTCGGCGGGGCGCAGCTCGGGCGGCAGGCCGGCGAGGACCTCGCGCGCGCGGGCGAC
>JBEGVV010000018.1:0-17863 GCA_041178225.1 Pseudomonadota bacterium
TGGTGGCGATCGACATCGGCGCCGCGCATGTGTCGCTGAGCGTCAGCGTCGGCACGCTGGTCGCGGGGCTCTTCGTCGGCTGGCTGCGCTCGCGCCGGCCGGTCTTCGCGCATATCCCCGACGGCGCCGTGGCGCTGATGACCTCGCTCGGCCTGGCGGCCTTCGTGGGCATGATCGGGCTGCATGCGGGCCCGGTCTTCGTGCAGGCCGTGAAGCAGGCTGGCATCGGCCTGCTGGTCGGCGGGGTCGTGGTCACGCTGGTCCCGCAGCTCGTGGGCCTGCTGGTCGGGCGCTACGTGCTGCGGATGAACCCGCTGCTGCTGCTCGGCGCGCTCGCCGGGGCGCAGACCATGACGGCGGCGCTCGCCGCGCTCCAGGACCGCTCGGGCAGCCCGATTGCCGTCCTTGGCTACACCGCGGCCGTCCCCTTCGGGCACATCCTGCTGACGACCGGCGGGACGGTCGTGGTCTGGCTCATGGCGTGAGCGCCCGGGATTTGCACCTCGCCCGGCCGGGATTGCACACTCGCGCGGACACGCAAGGGGGACGACGATGGATGGACACGACATGATCCCGGGCGACGCGGTGCGCTTCGATCCGGGCGCGGCGCTCGAGACATGGGAGGAGATGCCCGCGCACACGCTGGTCTCCGGCCGGCCGGTGCAGCGCGGCAGGCTCTACATCGACGACCGGGCGCGCGGCCTGACCGCCGGCATCTGGGCCTGCGGCGCCTTCACCTCGACGATGGCGCCGCACGACAACGACGAGTTCATGCTGCTCCTCGAGGGCGAGGTCGAGATCGCCGAGCCATCGGGCAAGGTCACGCGCATCGCCGCGGGCGAGAGCTTCATCCTGCCCAAGGGGCTGGTGCGCCAGTGGCGCCAGGCGGGCGACGTGAAGAAGATCTTCGTGATCCTGGAGACGCCCGGCGATGCCGCGGCGCGCGACGCCAGCGGCCTCTCGGTCATCAAGCCGGACCCGTCGGTCGCGCTCTCGCCCTCGCCCGGGCCGAGGCCGGAGATGCTGCTCTCGGGCGATCCCCGCCAGCACGGCCATGAGTTCTTCGAGGATCGCGGCGGCAGGCTTTCGGTCGGCGCCTGGTCGTCGACCGCCTATCACCGCAGGGCGGTGCCCTTCCCGCGCCACGAGCTGATGTGCCTGCTGGAAGGCAGCGTGGCGATCACGGGGCCGTCCGGACGCACGCAGGTGTTCAGGGCGGGGGAGTCGTTCTTCGTCCCCTTCGGCGCCATCACCGATTTCCGCACCGACGGCTACGTGCGCAAGATCTACGCGATCCTGGAGTGCTGAGCCGGGTTCCCGCGCGGCGGCACGGAGCCGCCGCGCGGGCCTTCGGTCGTCAGTTCTTCGCCTTGTCGACGAGCTTGTTCTTGGCGATCCACGGCATCATCGCGCGGAGCTTCTCGCCGACCTGCTCGATCGGGTGCTCCGCGGCGCGACGACGCATCGCCTTGAAGCTCGCCTGGCCGGCCGCGTTCTCCAGCACCCAGTCGCGCGCGAAGCGGCCGGACTGGATGTCGTCGAGCACGCGCTTCATCTCCTCCTTCACGGCCGGCGTGATGATGCGCGGGCCGCGCGTGTAGTCGCCGTACTCGGCGGTGTTGGAGATCGAGTAGCGCATGTTCGCCATGCCGCCCTCGTAGATGAGGTCGACGATCAGCTTCACCTCGTGCAGGCACTCGAAATACGCCATCTCCGGCGCGTAGCCCGCCTCGACCAGCGTCTCGTAGCCGGCCATGATCAGCGCGCAGAGGCCGCCGCAGAGCACGACCTGCTCGCCGAAGAGGTCGGTCTCGCACTCCTCCTTGAAGGTCGTCTCGATCGTGCCGGCGCGGCCGCCGCCGATGGCCGCGGAGTAGCTCAGCGCGACCTCGAGGGCGTTGCCGCTCGAGTTCTGGTGGATCGCGACGAGGCAGGGCACGCCGCCGCCCTTCTGGTACTCCGAGCGCACCGTGTGCCCCGGGCCCTTCGGCGCGATCATGAACACGTCGATGTCCGGGCGCGGCTCGATCAGGTTGAAGTGGATGTTGAGGCCGTGGGCGAAGGCGATGGCCGCGCCGGGCTTCATGTTGTCCTTGAGGTCGTTCCTCCAGATCGAGGCCTGGAGCTCGTCGGGCGTCGCCATCATCATGACGTCGGCCCACTTCGCCGCCTCGGCGACGGTCATGACCTTGAACCCGTAGCCCTCGGCCTTCTTCGCGGAAGGCGAGCCCGGGCGCAGCGCCGCGGCGATGTCCTTGACGCCGCTGTCGCGCAGGTTGAGGGCGTGGGCATGGCCCTGGCTGCCGAAGCCGATCATGGCGATCTTCTTGCCCTTGATCAGGTTCACGTCGGCATCGCGATCGTAGTACACACGCATCGAAGGAAACCCCCGGCTGGAGACTTGGAACGGCGCCGCAAGGGCTTGTCCCGGACGGCGCGCGGTTTGAAGCACAGTCCCTCCCGAGGTGTCGAGGGGGTCCAGAACGCCAACGACACGCCGGATCCCGCCCCATGGACATCGCCACCGCCCTCCTGCTCGCCGCCGCCGGCCTCGCCGGAGGGGTCATCAACGCCCTCGCGGGGGGCGGCACGCTGGTCACCTTCCCCGCCCTGCTGGCCTTCGGCCTCGATCCGCGGCTCGCCAACGCCACCAGCCAGGTGGCGCTCTGGCCGGGCCGCCTCACCTCGGTCATCGCCCAGTTCCGCGAGTTGCGCGACCTCGGTCCCGCCACGCTCGTGAGCCTCGCCATCGGCCTCGTCGGCGGCTTCGCGGGGGCGCAGCTGCTGCTGGCGATGAGCACGGACATGTTCAAGGCGCTGGTCCCCTGGCTCCTGCTGGTCGCCAGCCTCGCCTTCGGCTTCGCCAAGCCGATCAACCGCTGGCTCACGGCCCGCGGCGCGCAGGGCGGCGGCTCGGGCGCCATGCGCCTGCTCGGGCGCGGGGCGGAATTCGCCTGCTCGGCCTATGGCGGCTTCTTCGGCGCCGGGCTCGGCGTGATCCTGATGGCCGGCTACGCGATCGCCGGCATCCGCGACGTGAAGCAGACCAACGCGCTCAAGAACATGATGGGCGTGGTCATCACCACGACCTCGGCGCTCACCTTCATCCTGCGCGGCGAGGTCGACTGGCCCGCGGCCGGCGCGATGCTGGCGGGGGCGCTGGTCGGCGGATTCGCCGGCGGCAAGCTGGCGCGCTTCGTCCCCGACGGCGTCCTGCGCGTGGTGGTGATCGCGGGCGGGCTGGTCCTGGCGGGCGTCTACTTCCTGCGCTGAGGCGCGCCTCAGCCAAGCAGGGGCGACAGCAGCAGCCGCGCGCCGAGCCCGGCGAGAAGCACCGCCATCGCGCGGTCGATCCAGGCCTTCGCGCGTCCATGGACCGCGCGCGCGCTGGCGCTGCCGAAGACGGCCGCGACGGTCCCGTACCAGCCGAATTCGACGGCGAGGATCATCGCGAGGACGACGACCTCGACCGTGGCGGGCAGCTGCGGCGGCAGCACGGCCATGAAGACCGAGCCGAAGAACACCATCACCTTCGGGTTGGACACCTGCAGCAGCAGGGCCTGGCCGAAGCCCGCGCGCGGCCCCTCCCCGCGCTCCGCCACCGGCGAGGGATCGGACGCCGCGCGCCAGATGCGCCAGGCGAAATGCACGAGGAAGGCGCCGCCGGCCAGCGGCAGGGCGCGCGCGAGCCAGGGCAGCGCCACGAAGAGCGACTGCAGGCCCCAGAGCGCCGCCGCGGCCCAGATCGCGGCACCGACCGCGAGGCCGGCGATCGGCGCCCAGGCGGCCTCCCGCCCGTGGGCGAGCGCCGTCCTCAGGACCAGCACGAAGGCCGGGCCCGGGGACATCGCGCCGAGCAGGTTCGCCAGCGCGATCGACGCCAGCGGCAGGATCCAGTCGCTCACGGCCCGGCCCGGCGGCCGGACGTCACATGGCCTCGGTGCCGCGTGCGATGGCGGCGACGCCCGTGCGGCTCACCTCGACGAGGCCGAGCGGGCGCAGGATGTCGATGAAGGCGTTCACCTTGTCCGTCGCGCCGGTGATCTCGAAGACGAAGGACTGGATCGTCGAGTCTATGACCTTCGCGCGGAAGACGTCGGCGAGGCGGAGGCTCTCGACCCGCTTCTCGCCGGTCGCGACGACCTTGAGCAGCGCGAGCTCGCGCTCGACATGCGGTCCGCCGAGCGTCATGTCGCGCACCCGGTGCACGGGCACGAGGCGGTCGAGCTGCGACTTGATCTGCTCGATCACCATCGGCGTCCCGGAGGTGACGATGGTGAAGCGCGAGAGATGCTCGCTGGCGTCGGTCTCGGCGACGGTCAGGCTCTCGATGTTGTAGCCGCGGCCGGAGAACAGGCCGACGATGCGGGCGAGGACGCCGGGCTCGTTGTCGGCGATGACGGAGATGGTGTGCCGTTCGATCGGCTGCTGCGGGGGCATCCTGGTGTCCTCGGGCTCGATGTTCGCGTGGGCGTGGCGGCGGCGCGGCGGGTGGCGGGGCTGGCGCTCAGACGAGCACCATCCCCTCCTCCGACACCGGCTTGCCCGGGGCGTCCTTCCCGGACGGGCCGAGGATCATCTCGTTGTGCGCCGCGCCGGACGGGATCATCGGGAAGCAGTTCTCCTTCTCGTCGACGGCGACGTCGACGACGGTGGGCCTCCCGTTCGCCATCATCTCGCGGATCACGCCGTCGAGGTCGCCCGGCCTGGCGCAGCGCAGGCCGACGCAGCCGAAGGCCTCCGCGAGCTTCACGAAGTCGGGCAGCGCGTCCATGTAGCTCTCGGAGTAGCGGTTGCCGTGCAGCAGCTCCTGCCACTGGCGCACCATCCCCATGTAGCGGTTGTTGAGGATGAAGACCTTCACCGGCAGGCGGTACTGCACGATGGTGGAGAGCTCCTGGATGTTCATCAGCGTCGAGGCCTCGCCGGCGACGTCGACGACAAGCGCGCCGGGATGCGCGAGCTGCACGCCCATCGCCGCCGGAAGGCCATAGCCCATGGTGCCGAGCCCGCCCGAGGTCATCCAGCGGTTCGGGTGCTCGAAGCGGTAGAGCTGCGCCGCCCACATCTGGTGCTGGCCGACCTCGGTCGTGATGAAGGTCTCGCGGTCCTTGGTCAGCTCGTAGAGGCGCTGCACCGCGTATTGCGGCTTGATGATGTCCGCGCCCTGCGAGAACGCGAAGCACTTGCGCGCGCGCCAGGACTCGATCTGCTCCCACCACGTGGCGAGAGACTTGCGGTCGGGCTCGGCGCGGCGGCGGTCCCATTCGGCGAGGATCGCCTTCATGGTCTCAGCGACGTCGCCGACGATCGGCACCTCGACGCGCACGTTCTTGTTGATCGAGGACGGGTCGATGTCGACGTGGATCTTGCGCGAGTTGGGCGAGAAGGCGTTCAGCCGCCCGGTGACGCGGTCGTCGAAGCGCGAGCCGATCGCGAACATGACGTCGCAGTCATGCATCGCCATGTTGGCCTCGTAGCTGCCGTGCATGCCCAGCATGCCGAGGAAATGGGGGTCGGCCGCCGGCACGGCGCCGAGCCCCATCAGCGTGAGGGTGCAGGGAAAGCCGCTGCGGCGCACGAACTCGGTCACCAGCCGCGACGCGTCGGGGCCGGAATTGATGATCCCGCCGCCGCCATAGACGATCGGGCGCTTGGCCTTCATCAGCAGGTCGACCGCCTCGGCGATGCGCGCCTGCTCGGGCACGCGGCGCGGGTTGTAGCTGCGGTGCTTCACCGCCTCGGGGCCGACATAGGGGCCCTTCGCGAACAGCACGTCCTTGGGAAGGTCGATGACGACCGGGCCGGGCCTGCCGCTGGTCGCGACGTGGAAGGCCTCGTGCATCACGCGGGCCAGCTGGCGGACGTCCTTCACGAGGTAGTTGTGCTTCGTGCAGGGACGCGTGATGCCGGTCGTGTCGGCCTCCTGGAAGGCGTCGTTGCCGATGAGATGCGTCGGCACCTGGCCGGTCAGGCAGATGACGGGGATCGAATCCATCAGCGCGTCGGTGAGGCCGGTGACGGCGTTGGTCGCGCCCGGGCCGGAGGTGACCAGCACGACGCCGACCTTGCCGGTCGAGCGCGCGTAGCCCTCGGCGGCATGCACCGCGCCGCCCTCCTGCCGCACGAGGATGTGGCGCAGCGCGTTCTGCTGGAACAGCGCGTCGTAGATCGGCAGCACCGCCCCGCCGGGATAGCCGAAGATGAGCTCGACGCCCTGGTCCACCAGCGCCTTGAGTACGATTTCCGAGCCGGTCAGTTCGGCGCGGAGATCGGGCGAGGTGGCTTCGGCGACGGAGGACATCGAATTTCCCTTTTCAGGCAGATGGTTGCGATGCGTTCTTCCACGCTGCGGTGCAGCGAAGGCGGCGTAACCTAGACGCGCGCCCCGAAGGGGTCAACCGGTTTCTCTAATAAAGCGAAAGACGGAGGGCATCAGACTTTCCGAAAATTGCTCGCCGAGCACCAGGTCACCCCGCGCCTGGTGCCGGAACCAGGTCACCTGCCGCTTCGCGTATTGCCGCGTGGCGCGCCGGAAGAGCTCCAGCGCCTCGTCGAGGCCGATCTCGCCCGCGAGGTGGCGGCCGATCTCGCCCACGCCCACGGCGCGCCGCGCCGGCAGGTCGGGATCGGGCGCGGCGGCGATGACCGCGCGCGCCTCCTCGATCGCCCCCGCCTCGAGCATGGCCGCGCAGCGCCGGTCGATCGCCTCGACCAGCGGCGCGCGCGGCGGCAGGAGCAGGACGAGGCGACAGGCGACCGGCGGGCTCGGCGCCTCGGCCTGGAAGGACGCGAGGCTGCGGCCCGTGGCCAGCACGACCTCGAGCGCGCGCAGGACGCGCCGCCAGTCGGCGGCGGGCAGGCGCGCGGCGCCCTCGGGGTCCAGCGCGGCGAGGCGCGCGTGCAGGGCCGCGTCGCCCTCGGCCTGGCGGAAGGCGCGGAGGTCCCCGCGCAGCGCCTCCGGGACCGGAGGCACGGGCGCGATCCCCTCCTGCAGCAGCTTGAGGTAGAGGCCGGAGCCGCCGACGACGATGGGCACGCGTCCCGCGGCGCGCGCCGCGGCGATCTCGGCCAGCGCCGCCTCGCGCCACCAGCCCACGGAGCCGCGGCGCGAGGCGGGCAGCACGCCATAGAGCCTGTGCGGTGCCGCCGCCTCGTCCGCCGCGTCCGGGCGCGCGCTCAGCACCCGCAGCTCGCGATAGACCTGCATGGCGTCCGCGTTCACGACGGTGCCGCCCAGCTCGCGCGCGAGGCGCAGCGCCAGCGCCGACTTCCCCGAGGCCGTCGGCCCGCCTATGGCGATGACCGGGGCCTGCGCCCCGCTTTCGGCTGCCGCGCTCATGTTCCGGCCTCCCTGGCCGCGAGGGTTCTAGTGCGCCGCGCGCGGCGCTGGGAAGGGGCAGCGCGCGCGGCGGCGTGGCTGGCGCGACGGCGCGATCTCGACTAGATCCCCGCCCCATGACGGATGTCCTGAACCTCGTCGCGCCACCGGGCCTCCTCGACGCGCAGGTGCTTGGCCGGCTGGGCGGGATCGTGGCCGAGGCCGCGCCGCGCTGGCTGGCGCCGGGCGAGGCCTGCGACCTCGCGCTGGAGCCGGGCACCGACGCGGCGCGCACGCAGGCCGAGGCGCGCGCGCGGCTCGCCGGCCTGCCCGTGGACGCCAACGCCGTGCCGCTCGCCGGGCGGCGCAAGCGGCTGCTCGTCGCGGACATGGAATCGACGCTCATCCGCAACGAGATGCTCGACGAGCTCGCCGCGCTGGAAGGCATGGGCGAGCGCGTGCGCGCGATCACGGCGCGCGCGATGAACGGCGAGATCGACTTCCGCGGCGCGCTGCGCGAGCGCGTCGCGCTGTTCGCGGGGCGCGACGTAGCGCTGCTCGAGCGCGCGGGCGAGCGCATCGAGGAGATGCCGGGCGCCAGCGTGCTGGTCGCGACGATGCGGCGCCATGGCGCCTTCGTCGCCATCGTCTCGGGCGGCTTCCGCTTCTACACGCGCCAGGTGCGCGAGGCGCTGGGCGCGGACCACGACGAGGCCAACGAGCTCGAGGTCGAGGGCGCGACGATCACGGGCAGGGTGCGCGAGCCGATCCTGGACGCCGCGGGCAAGGCCGCGACGCTACGCCGCCTCGCCGCCGGGCGCGGCCTCGCGCCCGGGGACGCAATCGCCACGGGCGACGGCGCCAACGACCTGCAGATGATGTCCATCGCCGGCCTCGGCGTCGCCTTCCGCGCCAAGCCGCGGGTCGTCGCCGAGGCACGGCTGTCGGTCGCCCATGGCGACCTCACCGCGCTGCTGTTCGTGCAGGGCTATGCGCGCGACGAATTCGCCGCGCCGTCGCGACCGGCCTTCAGCCGCCCTTCAGCAGCTTCGACAGGCGCTGCGTGACCTCTTCGGCTTCGTTCACGAACTTGATGCCCGCGCGTGTGTCCGTGCGCCAGACGACGCGGCAGAGGAAGCTGTCGAAGCCCTCGATCTCGAGCTTCATCTCGTCGACGCCGGCGGGCAGCCGCACGAAGAGCTGTGCTCCGCTGGACGACACGTCCACGATCACGCAGGGGAAGGGAATGGGCTGGCCATCGAAGTCGACGCAGGCGTCGAGCCGGATGTTGTGGCGGCGATAGGCGCGCCTCTCGTCGTTGCCTTCCTCGGCGGAGCGAAGTACGGCGGCGATCAGCATGTTGGCTCCCGGGGACTGCCAAACGAGTCTGCGCGAGATATCTTGCGAAATTCTGAACGCTCGCGGGCGCCGAAGCAAACAGGATCTGCGCCGGCGACCGCGCGACCGCGAAAGGAAGTCACCGCCATGGCCACGACCCAGCGACGCCTCGTCATCGGCATCTCGGGCGCCTCGGGCGTCGCCTACGGGATCCGGGCGCTCGAGGTCCTGCGCGGCTCGGGGATCGAGACGCATCTCGTCATGACGCGTTCGGCGGAACTGACCCTCGCCTACGAGACGAACCTGAAGCTGCGCGACGTCCACGCGCTCGCCTCCGTCGTGCACAAGGCCGAGGATGTCGGGGCCTCGATCGCCTCGGGCTCGTTCCGCACCCTCGGCATGCTGGTCGCCCCCTGTTCGATCCGCACGCTCTCGGAGGTGGCCTACGGCCAGACGACCAGCCTGCTGACGCGCGCCGCGGACGTGGTGCTGAAGGAGCGCCGCAGGCTCGTCCTGATGGTCCGCGAGACGCCCCTGCATCTCGGCCATATCCGGGCGATGGCGGCGGCGACCGAGGCCGGCGCCATCGTGGCGCCGCCAGTGCCTGCCTTCTACGCCGCGCCGGACACGCTCGAGGACCTCGTCGACCACGCCGTCGGGCGTTGCCTCGACCTCTTCGACATCGACAGCGGCGGCCTGGTGCGGCGCTGGGGCGAGGGCGAGGCGAAGAGGTCCCGGCCGCGCGGCAAGCGGCGCTGACCCCTCCGGCTCATCCCATCTGGCAGGCGTCGGGGTCGACGCGCACGGACGGCACGCGCGCCAGCACCTCGAAGTCGATGCCCTCGCCGCCAGGGCGCTTGCGCGTCTCGAAGACGAGTATGTCCTGGACCACGTTGTTGGTCCGCGGGTCGAGCACCAGCTCGCCGCGCGCACCGGTGAAGGGCGTGCGCCCGAGCATCGCGGCCAGGGCGCGCCGGTTCGAGACGTTGCCGCCAAGCGCCTCTACCCCAGCCATGAGCAGCCGAGCGGCGTCGTGGCCCTGCGCGGCGAACTCGCCGGGCGGGTTCGCGTGGCGGGCGGTGTAGGCGGCGACGAAGGCGCGGTTGCGGGGGCTGTCGAGCTCGGGGAGGTAGCAGGTCGCGCCGACGATCCCGGCGGCGCGCGCACCGATGCGCGGAAGGTCCAGCGTCGAGGCCAGCCAGCCCGGGCCGCAGATCCTGGACGAGCGAAGCCCGAAGGCGTCCACCGCGTCGAGGAAGCGCTCCGCCGCCTCGCCGAAGAACGAGGCGAAGATGATGTCCGTGCGCTGAATCTTGAGGCGCCCGAGATAGGGCGCGAGGTCGGCAGTGCCCGCCGGGACGAGTTCCTCGCCCGCGACGACGCCCCCGCCCGCGGCGAAGGCCTTGCGGAACGCGGCGACATGGTCGCGGCCGGAGACGTTGTCGGCGGCGAGGAGATAGGCCGTCCTGCCCTGCCCGCCCTGCGCCATCCAGGCGCCCAGCGGGGCGCAGAGCTGCTCGTTCGAGTACGAGACGCGGAGCACGAAGGGGCTGCAGCGCTCGGCGCTGAGCGCGCTGGCGCCGGCGTTCGGGACGATCAGGGGCACGCCCATGTCGTGCGCCGCGTCGCGCAGCGCGAGCGCCTCCGGCGAGCCGGTAGGCCCGATGACCGCGTCGACGCCGTCGACCTGGACGAGGCGCACGAAGCGCTCGACGGCGCGGCTGCGCTTGCCCTGCGTGTCCTCGACATGGACGCGGATCGGCCTGCCGGCGACGCGCCGGTCGGCCTGGTCGAGCGCGAGCGCGACGCCGTAGGCGATCTCCTGCGAGGTTCGGGCAAGTGGCCCGCTCATCGCCAGCAGCAGGCCAACGCGCAGCGGCTGCTCGGCGCGCAGGGGCGGCGCCGCGAGCGCGGCGCCGGCGAGGCCGGCGCCGAGCATGGCGTTCCGGCGGCCGCGCGCGATCCCCATCCCCGCCCCCCGGAGCGGATCAGCCGCGCGGCTCGACCGGCAGGCCGACGAAGCGCTGCTCGCCCGCGCGCTCGACCATGATCAGCACGCTGCGCCTCTTGGCGGCGCGCGCCTCCTGGACCTTCGCGACGACCTGCTGCGGCTGGGTGACCTCCTGCTGCGCCACCTCGACGATGACGTCGCCGACGCGCAGCCCGCGCTCCGCGGCGATCGAGCCGTCATCGACCCGGACGACGAGCACGCCCTTGGCGCGCGCCGGCACCTGGTGCTTCTCGCGCAGCTCGGGCGTCAGCGCGCTCAGCTGCATGCCCAGCGCCTCGACCGGCAGGGGGCCCGATGGCTGCGCGGGCTGCTGCCGGCCACGCTGCTGCCCGGCGCTGGCCTGCGCCTCGTTCTCCTCGAGTTCGCCGAGCAGGACGTCGAGCATCACCGGCTGGCCCCTGCGCCAGACCTCGACCTTGACGGTCTTGCCGACCGGGGTCTCGGCCACGAGCCGCGGCAGTCGGCGCATCTCGCCGACCTCCTTGCCGTCGAAGCGGACCACGATGTCGCCCGCCACGATGCCCGCCTTCTCGGCGGGCCCCTTCTCCGTCACGCGCGCGACCATCGCGCCGCGCGCCTTCTGCATGCCGACGCTCTCGGCGATCTCGTCGGTCACGTTCTGGATGTTGACGCCGAGCCATCCGCGCCGGGTGCGGCCAAAGTCGCGGAGCTGCTCGACGATGGGCCGCGCGAGCGAGGACGGGATGGCGAAGCCGATGCCGATCGAGCCACCGCTCGGCGAGTAGATGGCCGTGTTGATGCCGACCACCTCGCCGGCCATGTTGAAGAGCGGGCCACCCGAGTTCCCGCGGTTGATCGCCGCGTCGGTCTGGAGGAAGTCGTCGTAGGGCCCCGCCTGGATGTCGCGCGCGCGCGCGGACACGATGCCCGCCGTGACCGTGCCGCCGAGGCCGAACGGGTTGCCGATCGCGACGACCCAGTCGCCGATCCGGACCGAGTCGGAATTGCCGAAGGACACCGAAGGCAGCGGCCGCGGCGTCTCCACCTTCAGGACCGCGAGGTCGGTCTTGGTGTCGCGCCCGAGCAACCGGGCGGCAAGCTCGGTGTTGTCCTGGAGGATGACCTTGATCTCCTCCGCCTCGCCGACGACGTGGCTGTTGGTGACCACGATGCCCGACGGGTCGATGACGAAGCCCGAGCCGAGGGACGAGGCACGGCGCGGGGACGGATCCTGGCCACCGCGGCCACCGCGCTCGAAGAATTCCCGGAAGAACTCCTCGAAGGGCGAGCCCGGCGGCGCCTGCGGGGCGTCGGGGCGGCGCTGGCCGGGCGCGGGACGGTCGTTGCGGACGGTCTGGGTGGTCGAGATGTTGACCACCGCGGGCAGCAGGCGCTCGGCGAGGTCGGCGAAGCCGGCCGCCGGGGCGCCTGGTGGCGGGAGCCTGTTCTGCGCCGGCGCAGCCACCGGTTGCGCGAGGAGGAATGGCGCCGCGAGGGCTAGGACTGCGAGGGCTCGGGCCATCGAACGCATGACGATCCTGTCTCCGTGGCGATCGGCCGGGGACGGTGGAGGGCGTCCCCGGCGGTTGGAGGTCTTCAGCGGCGCGGGCTTGGGCCCTGCCGCGTCGGGTCGGCGCCGCTCATGTCGCGGAAGAAGCGGAAGAAGTCGCCATCCGGAGTGAGCAGCATCGTGGTTCCGTCGGCAAGCGCCTTGCGCTGGGCCTCGAGCGAGCGCCAGAAGTCGTAGAAGGCGGGATCGCGGTTGAAGGCCTCGGCGTAGACGCGCGTCGCCTCCGCGTCGCCCTGGCCACGCAGGATCTGCGACTGGCGCTGCGCATCGGCCACGAGGACAGTGCGCTCGCGCTCCGCCTCGGCACGGATCCGCTGCGCCTGCTCGGAGCCCTGCGCGCGGGCCTCGCGGGCCTCGCGCTCGCGCTCGGTCTGCATCCTGCGGAAGATCGCAGGGCTGTTGTCGGGGTGCAGGTCGGCACGCACGAAGCGCACGTCCTCGACCTTGACCCCGAACTGCGCGGATTCCCGCGCCACCTGGTCGCTCACGCTGCGCATGATGGCCGCGCGGCGGTCCGAGAGCAGGGCCGAGAACGGGACCTGGCCGAGCGCGTTGCGCAGCGTCGAGTTGACCACCGCGCCGAGGCGCTGGCGGAAGGCGAACTCGGTCTGGACGGTCTTGTAGAACTCCAGCGGGTCGACGATGCGGTAGCGGACATAGGCATCCACGACCATGCGCCGCTGGTCGCCCAGCGTGACCTCCTGGGCGTCGGCGTCGAAGTCGAGCAGCCGCTTGTCGAAGAAGATCACGTTCTGCCAGGGCTTCTTGAACTGCAGCCCGGCGTCCTGGATGATCTTCTGCGGGTTGCCGAACTCGATCACCAGCGCCTGCTGGCGCTGGTCGACCACGAACAGGCTCGTGAAGGCGAAGGCCGCGGCGGCGCCGACGGCCGCGAGGATGGCGGCGAGGAGTCCGGTCTTCATGGGCGTGCTCCCGCGGGCTGGCCGGGCTGTTGCTGTTGCTGCTGCCGGCGGAGGAGGTCCTGCAGGGGAAGGAAGGGCATCACGCCCGTCCCGCCCTGCGGCTGGTCGACGATCACCTTGTTCGTCTTCGCGAGCATCTCCTCCATCATCTCGAGGTAGAGGCGCCGCTTGGTGACCTCGGGAGCGAGGCGATAGGCGTCGTAGATCGAGGTGAAGCGCTGCGCCTCGCCCTGTGCCTGCGCCAGGACCTGCTGGCGATAGGCCTCCGCCTCCTGGACGATGCGCTGCGACTGGCCGCGCGCCTCGGGGACGATCTGGTTGCGGTAGGACTCGGCCTCGTTGCGCAGGCGCTCGCGGTCGGCCTGCGCGCGCTGCACGTCGCGGAAGGCGTCGATGACCTGCGCCGGCGGCTCGACGCCGCGCAGCTGGACCTGCGTGATCTCGATCCCGGCCTTGTACTCGTCGAGGATCTGCTGGAGCAGCTTCTGCGAATTGGTCTCTATCGCGACGCGCCCCTGCGCGAGGGCCTCCTGCGCGCGCATGTTGCCGACGACCTCGCGCATCGCGCTCTCTGCGGCGGCGCGCACGGTGCCCTCGGGCGCGAAGATGTTGAAGACGAAGGCGCGCGCGTCCTTGATGCGCCAGAAGACCGTGTACTGGATGTCGAGGATGTTCTCGTCGCCGGTCAGCATCTGCCCTTCCTCGGGGCGGGTCACGGCGCGGCCGCGCGTGTCGCCGGAGGACCGGAAGCCGATGTCCATGGAGTTGACCGCCGTGACCGAGGGCTTGATCACCGACTCGATCGGGCGCGGCAGGTGGTAGTTCCAGCCCGGGCCGTCGAGGCGGACGGCCTGGCCGAAGCGCAGCACGATGCCGACCTCGTTCGGCTGCACGATGTAGAGGCCGCTGCCGATCCAGGCGACCGCGAGGATCCCGAGGAGGGCCGCGATGCCGCGCACGCCGCCGAAGCCGCTGCCGCCAGGCAGCACGTTCTTCATCTTCTCTTGCGAGCGCCGGATCAGGTCCTCGATGTTGGGGGGCTGGCCACCGCCGAAGGGACCGCCGCCGCCGCCACCACCTCCACCGCCACCGCCACCGCCAGGCGGCCGCCCCCACGGGCTCTTGCCGCCGCCGCCGCCGCCCGAACCGCCTCCCCAGGGACCTCCGCCTTGCGACCACGGCATCGTGAGTAGCCTCCGAGTGAGCGGCGCGCGCGCCGTCTGGTTGAGTGGACCCGCCACTTGGAGGCGGGACGGTCCGGTTTTATATGTCGCCACTTCCGGAAGCCATCCGGGCGGGCGGCGCCACATATTGGCCAGTGCCGAGCGAATTCAAGCGAAAAGGAGGCCGACATGGCCCAGCCGCCGACCGAAGCCCTCGTCCTCGAAGCCCTGCGCCGCGTCCAGGATCCCGATCGCGGCCAGGACATCGTCGCGCTCGGCATGGTGAAGGGGCTCGTGGTCAAGGACGGCAACGTCTTCTTCTCGATCGAGGTCGACGCGAAGCGCGGGCCCGGCCTCGAGCCGATGCGCAAGGCGGCCGAGAAGGCCGTGGACGCGCTGCCCGGCGTCCTGTCGGTCACCGCCGTCCTCACCGCCGAGCGCGCCGCGCCGGCCGCCGCCGCGTCCGCGCGCGCCCCGGGCACCGGCCCGGCCGGCGGGCCCAACGGGCCCGGTGGCAAGCAGCTCGTGCCGGGCGTCCGGCACATCCTCGCCGTCGCCTCGGGCAAGGGCGGCGTCGGCAAGTCGACCACCGCCACCAACCTCGCGCTGGCGCTCGCCGCGCGCGGCCTCAGGATCGGGATCCTCGACGCCGACATCTACGGCCCCTCGCAGCCGCGCATGATGGGCATCTCGGGCCGGCCGACATCCACCGACGGCAAGACGCTCCAGCCGATGCAGAACTACGGCGTGAAGGTCATGTCGATGGGCTTCCTGATCGCCGAGGACACGCCGATGATCTGGCGCGGCCCGATGGTCATGGGCGCGCTCGAGCAGATGCTGCGCGACGTGGCCTGGGGCGAGCTCGACGTGCTCGTCGTCGACATGCCGCCGGGCACCGGCGACGCCCAGCTCACGATGTCGCAGCGCGTGCCGCTGGCCGGCGCGGTGATCGTGTCGACGCCGCAGGACATCGCGCTGCTCGACGCGCGCAAGGGCCTCAACATGTTCCGCAAGGTCGACGTGCCGGTCCTCGGCGTGATCGAGAACATGAGCTACCACGTGTGCTCGAACTGCGGCCACGTCGAGCACATCTTCAGCCATGGCGGCGCGCGCGCCGAGGCGGAGAGGATGGGAACCGACTTCCTCGGTGAACTGCCGCTGCACATCGCCATCCGCGAGACCTCGGATGGGGGGCGCCCGATCGTGGTCAGCGCGCCCGACAGCGAGCACGCGAAGGCCTACCGCGCGATCGCCGACAAGGTCTGGGCGAAGCTCTCGGGCGCCGGCGCGGGCCGCGCCGCGCCGCGCATCGTCGTGGAGTGAGGCGGCGGCCTCAGGCCCTCGCGTATCGCAGGAAGGCGAAGCGCGTGCCGTCCGCGGCGACATGCGCGTCGCGGGCCTCCTCGCGCCAGCGCCCGGGATCGATGGCGGGGAAGAACGCGTCCGCCCCCGGCACGTCGATCTCGATGCGCGTGACGTGCAGCACCGCGGCAAGGCCCAGCGCCAGCGCGTAGACCTGCGCGCCGCCGATCACCATCGGCGGCTGGCCGGGATGCGCCGACCACGCGAGGCGCAGCGCCTCATCGAGGCCATGGGCGCGCTGCGCGCCCGCCGCCGTCCAGCCCGGATCGCGCGTCACCACGATGCTGGTGCGGCCCGGCAGCGGGCGGCCGATCGAGTCCCAGGTGCGCCGCCCCATCACCACGGCATGGCCGGTGGTCAGGGCACGGAAATGGCGCAGGTCCTCCGGCAGCCTCCAGGGCAGCGCGTTCCCGAGCCCGATGGCGCCGCCGCGCGCGATCGCCACCACGAGATGCGGCGCGTCGCTCATACCGCGACCGGCGCGGCGATGTGCGGATGCGGGTCGTAGTTGGACAGCCGGAAATGCTCGAAGCGGAACGCGAAGAGGTCGCGCACGGACGGGTCGATCTCCATGCGCGGCAGCGCGCGCGGCTCGCGCGCCAGCTGCGTGCGCGCCTGCTCGAGGTGGTTGAGGTAGAGATGCGCGTCGCCGAGCGTGTGCACGAACTCGCCCGGCTCGAGGTCGCAGACCTGCGCGACCATCATCGTCAGCAGCGCGTAGGACGCGATGTTGAAGGGCACGCCCAGGAAGACGTCGGCGGAACGCTGGTAGAGCTGGCAGGACAGCCGGCCCCCGGCGACATGGAACTGGAACAGGCAGTGGCAGGGCGGCAGCTTCATCCGCCCGATGTCCGCCGGGTTCCAGGCCGTGACGATCAGCCGGCGGCTGTCCGGGCTGCGCCGGATCATGTCGAGGACCTGCGCCACCTGGTCGATCGTGCCGCCATCGCGCGCCGGCCAGCTGCGCCACTGGTGGCCGTAGACCGGGCCGAGGTCGCCGTCCGCGTCGGCCCACTCGTCCCAGATCGTCACGCCGTTCTCGCGCAGGTAGGCGACGTTGGTGTCGCCGCGCAGGAACCAGAGCAGCTCGTGGATGATGGAGCGAAGGTGCAGCTTCTTGGTGGTGACCAGCGGGAAGCCCTCGGCGAGGTCGAAGCGCATCTGGTGGCCGAAGACGCTGCGCGTTCCGGTGCCGGTGCGGTCGGTCCGCACCGCGCCGCGCTCGAGGATCAGCCGCAGCAGGTCGTGGTACTGGCGCATGGGAGGGGGCACCCGATTCGTTGGCCATGCAGCTTAGCGCCTCGCGGCGGCATCGGCATGCGGGCGCAGGGCGCCCTTCCGCGCCGCCCCCCGAGGCCCTATATTGCGCGGGTCGGGAAACCGACTATGGCGATAAATAGCGTGCGCAATAGCCGATGCGGACCCGGGGGCAGTGCCCGGCGCCTCCACCAACCTGCGGGGGCGAACCAGGATCGACGCGCGAGTAAAGGCACGAAGTTTGCCCGGCATGGTACCGCCGTCATCGGGCCATCAAGAGACGCCAACGATAACGTGGCTCTCGACAACCGCGTCGCGGCCTGAGCCTAACGGCTTAGCCCAAGACGCCTAGTCGCGGTTCGGGGGGGCACCGGGCAACAGAAGCCCCCCCACTACCAGACGCGGGCACGCCGCCGGCGTCGGGACGGGGCAGCGAGCGGGGCGAGGCGGACTTGGCGGCACAGGGTTTCCAGTACGACCGGATGATGGACGCCGCCCTGCGCGGCGTGATGCGCGACGCGCTCGCGCGCGCCGCCGAGCGCGGCTTGCCGGGCGACCATCACTTCTACATCACCTTCCAGACCGCGCATCCGGGCGTGCAGGTGCCGGCGACGCTGCGCCAGCGCTTCCCGCGCGAGATGACGATCGTCCTGCAGTTCCAGTTCTGGGGCCTCGAGGTCGGGGATGCGGGCTTCTCCGTCACCCTGAGCTTCGACGCCAAGCACGAGCGGCTCGTGATCCCCTTCGCGGCCGTCACGGCCTTCGTCGACCCGTCGGTCCAGTTCGGCCTGCAGTTCCAGGCGGTCGAGGCGCCTGCGGAGGCCCCGCAGGCCGAGCCCGCAGGCAGGCCCGGGCCCGGGGAGCCTCCCGCGCAGCCAGCGCCGGAGGCAGCCGCGAAGCCCGATGGCGGCGAGCGCATCGTCAAGCTCGACGCCTTCCGCAAGAAATAGTCGCCAC
>JBEGVV010000019.1:0-20030 GCA_041178225.1 Pseudomonadota bacterium
TGGCTGCCGAAGTCGAGGATGAGGACCCGTTCATGGGCGGCGGAGGACGGGCCGGAACCCGTCGGCGTCGAAGGACTGGCCACTTGCGCTCCCGCGGCAGGACGCCCGCACGCGAGCCGTGCGGCGCGGCGAGGAATACTCCGCCCCGCCGCGAGCGACAAGGCGGCGGCTCAGGCCCCGGCGGGCGCCGCCTCGCCGACGGCCTCCTCGGCCGGCCCGACGCGCTCCAGGACGGAGACGAAGAAGCCGTCCGTGCCTTCCCCGCGCGGCGTGAGGACGAGGTCGTCGCCCTCGACCGGTGGCGCGCCGCCGATCGCCTCGCGCCAGGCCTCCGCGAGCGGCACGCGGCGGAAGCCGGGGTGGCGCGCGAGGAAGGCCTCGACCTGCGACTCGTCCTCGTCGGGCAGCAGCGAGCAGGTCGCGTAGACGAGCCGGCCGCCAGGGCGCACCAGGCGGCTCGCGCTGTCGAGGATGCGCGCCTGCTTCGCCACCAGCTCCGAGAGGTCCGTCGGCGACAGGAACCAGCGCGCATCGGGATTTCGCCGCCAGGTCCCCGTTCCGGTGCAGGGCGCGTCGACCAGCACGCGGTCGAAGCTGGCCTTGTGGCGCTTGACCCAGGGATCGCGCTCCGTGGCGAGCAGCCTGCGCTCGGCGTTCGAGACGCCGGCGCGGCGAAGCCGCGCGGTCGCGCCCTCGAGCCTGCGCGCGACCGTGTCGCAGGCGACGAGCCTGCCCGTGTTCTCCATCGCGGCGGCCAGCGCGAGCGTCTTGCCCCCGGCGCCGGCGCAGAAGTCGCAGACCCGCATGCCCGGCCGCGCCCCCACCAGGGCAGCGGCGAGCTGCGAACCCTCGTCCTGGATCTCGACGAGGCCCTCGCGATGCGCGCGCGTGGCGGAGAGGGGCTGGCGCGAGGCGAGGCGCAGGCCGAGCGGCGAGATCCCCGTCGGCTCGGCGACGATGCCGTCCGCCGCCAGCGCGCGCCGGGCTTCGTCGCGCGTGGCGCGCAGCGCGTTGACGCGCAGGTCGAGCGGCGCCTCTTCCTCCATCGCCGCCAGTTCCTCGGCGCTGGCCCGTCCGAAGCGGGCCTCGAGCGCGGGCCAGAGCCAGGCTGGCACGTTGGCGCGCACGTCCGGCGGCTGCTCGGGATGGTCGATCGAGCGTCCCGCGAGCGCCTCGGCCATCGCGCGCTCGCGCATGGACAGCGTGGCGGGACGGAAGCGGTCGCCGTCGAAGCCATCGGCGAGCTGGGCGAGGCTCCAGTGCTGCAGCACGAGCAGCGCCGCGATGGCGCGCGCGCGCGTCGTGCCCTGGCCGCCGGCGACCCGCGCGATCCACCAGTCGAGCTGCGCGCGCCGCCGCAGCACGCCATAGGCGAGCGCGGCGATCGCGGCCCGGTCCTTCGAGCCGATGAAGCGGCGCGAGCGGAAATAGGACTGCGCGCAGAGATCGGCCGGGCCGCGCGCCGCCTCGATCGCGTCGAGCAGCTCGATCGCGGCCTGGGCGCGGGCGCCCGGCGTCACAGCTCGACGCGGTAGTTCGGCGACTCGCGCGTGATCGTCACGTCGTGGACGTGGCTCTCGCGCAGCCCCGCGCTGGTGATGCGCACGAAGCTGCAGTTGCGCTGCATGTCCGCGATGGTCGCGTTGCCCGTGTAGCCCATCGCCGCGCGCAGGCCACCGACCAGCTGGTGGACGACGGCGCCGACGGGACCCTTGTACGGCACGCGCCCCTCGATGCCCTCCGGCACCAGCTTGAGCGAGTCCTTGATGTCCTGCTGGAAGTAGCGGTCGGCGGAGCCTCGGGCCATCGCGCCGACCGAGCCCATGCCGCGATAGGACTTGTAGGAGCGGCCCTGGTAGAGGATCACCTCGCCCGGCGCCTCGTCCGTGCCCGCGAAGAGCGAGCCGAGCATCGCGCAGTCCGCGCCCGCGCCGATCGCCTTGGCGAGGTCGCCCGAGTACTTGATGCCACCGTCGGAGACGACGGGGATCCCGCGCTTTCGCGCCGCCTCGACGCAGTCCATCACGGCGGTGAGCTGCGGCACGCCGACGCCTGCCACGATGCGGGTCGTGCAGATCGAGCCGGGGCCGATGCCGACCTTCACCGCGTCGGCGCCCGCATCGATCAGCGCGCGCGTGCCGTCGGCGGTGGCGACGTTGCCGGCCACGACCTGCGTCGAGTTGCGCAGCTTGCGCACGCGATCGACGGTCGACAGCACGCCCTCCGAGTGGCCATGCGCCGTGTCGACGATCACGACGTCGACCTCCGCGTCGAACAGCGCCTCGGCGCGCGCGACCGCCTTGTCGCCCACGCCCACGGCCGCGGCGGCGCGCAGGCGGCCCTTCTCGTCCTTGCAGGCGCTGGGGAAGCGCTGCGCCTTCTCGATGTCCTTGACGGTGATGAGGCCGATGCAGCGATAGCTCTCGTCGACGACGAGCAGCTTCTCGATGCGGTGCTGGTGCAGCAGGCGCTTCGCCTCGTCGCGGCTCACGCCCTCCTTCACCGTCACCAGGCCTTCGTGCGTCATCAGCTCGCGCACGGGCTGCCCAGGGTTGGAGGCGAAGCGCACGTCGCGGTTGGTGAGGATGCCGGCGAGGCGCCGCGTGCCCTGCTCGACCACGGGGATGCCGGAGATGTGGTGGTCGGCCATCAGCCGCAGCGCGTCGGCCAGCGTCTGGTCCGGCCCGATGGTGACGGGGTTGACCACCATGCCGGACTCGAACTTCTTCACCTTGCGCACCTCGTCGGCCTGCTGGCCGATGTCGAGGTTGCGATGGATGACGCCGAGGCCGCCGGCCTGCGCCATGGCGATGGCGAGCCCGCTCTCCGTGACCGTGTCCATGGCCGCCGAGAGCAGGGGGATGCCGAGCTGGATCCGGTTGGTCAGGCGCGTGCGCGTGTCGACGTCGGCGGGCAGCACGGCGGAACGCGCGGGCTGCAGCAGCACGTCGTCGAAGGTCAGGGCTTCACGGATCTGCATGCCATCTCCTGGCGGCGGAAAATGGCGGCGCATCATACACGGAAGCGCCGCGGCTACAAGCCGCCGGAACCCGGCTTGCGCCCCTTCGCGACGAGGAAGAATTCCGACGATTCGCGGCGGCTCGATGGCGGCTTCGCGCGCGCCACCTGGTCGAAATGCCGGCGCAGCGCATCGACGAAGCCACGCTCGCCGCTGCCCTGGAGCATCTTCGCGACGAAGGCGCCGCCCGGCGCGAGGAAGCGCAGGGCGAAGTCGAGCGCGGCCTCGGCGAGGTTGAGGATGCGCAGGTGGTCGATGTCGGGCTGGCCCGAGGCGGAGGGCGCGAGGTCGCTCAGCACGATGTCGACGCGCCCGCCCGTCGCGTCGGCCACGCGCGCGAAGACGGCGTCCTCGAGGAAGTCGCCCTTCAGGACCTCCACACCCGGGATCGGGTCGATGTCCTGCAGGTCGATCGCGACGACCCGCCCCCCGCCCTCGCGCGATCGCACGCGCTCCGCCGCCACCTGCGACCAGCCGCCGGGCGCGGCGCCAAGGTCCGCAACCACCATGCCCGGCTTGAGCAGGCGATGCGCGTCGTCGATCTCGGAGAGCTTGAAGGCCGCGCGGCTGCGATAGCCGCCCGCCCTGGCGCGGGCGACATAGGGGTCGTTGAGCTGGCGCGTCAGCCAGCGGCGCGACGACGCGCTGCGCTCGCGACCGTCGCGCAGCTTCTCGCGGCCGCGATTCGCGCCGCCCGTCGGCTTGCCGCCCCCGCGCTCAGCCATGGCGCCAACCGTCCCTGCGGGCCGCGCGCGCCATCAGGCCGAGGATGATGCCCTCGCGCAGGCCGCGATCCGCCACGCGCAGCCGGCCCACGGGCCATGTCCTGCAGATCGCCTCGAGGATCGCGCAGCCGGCGACGACGAGGTCGGCGCGCTCCGCGCCGATGCAGGGCTTGGCGGCGCGCCCGGCGAAGTCGAGGCTGGCCAGCGCGTGGCTGAGGCCCACGATGTCGGTGAAGTCGAGCCAGGATCCGTCGACGACGCGGCGGTCGTAGCGCGGCAGGCCGAGCTTGATGCCAGACAGCGTCGTCACCGTGCCGGACGTGCCCAGCATCTGCACATCGCCGGCGGCCACGCGCTGGCCGATGCGGTTGCGCGCCTCGAAGGGCGCGAGCAGGTCGGCGACCTCCACCACCATGCGCAGGTAGTCGGCCTGCGCCATGGCATCGCCGCCGAAGCGCTCGGCGTAGCCGACGACGCCGCAGGGGATCGAGATGGCGTCGACCATCTCCCACCCCTCGCGGCCATGGTTGAGAAGCCAGGTGACCTCGGTCGAGCCGCCGCCGATGTCGAACAGGACGGCGTGCGGGACATGCGGGTCGAGCAGCGGCGCGCAGCTGGCGACCGCCAGCTCCGCCTCCTCGCGCGCGGCGATGATCTCCAGCGCCATGCCGGTCTCGCGGGTGACGCGGGCGAGGAACTCGGCGCCGTTGCGGGCCCTGCGGCAGGCCTCGGTGGCCACGCCGCGGAAATGCGTGACGCCGCGCCGCCTGAGCTTCTGGGCGCAGACCTCGAGCGCTTCCGCGGCCCGCGCCATGGCGTCGTCGCCAAGCTCGCCCGTCGCGGCGACGCGCTCGCCGAGCCGGACGATGCGCGAGAAGGCATCGACCACGCGGAATCCCGGCCCCGCCGGCCGGGCGACGAGCAGCCGGCACGTGTTCGTGCCGAGGTCGAGGGCGGCGAAGACGCCCCCCTCGCCGCCATGTCCTCTCTCGAAGCCGGCCATGACCGCACCCGCATGAGATCGCCAGAACGGTCCCCCCCCCTCGTGCGACTCCTGACGCCACCCGGGGACCATGGGACCAGTGTAGCCGAGGACGGGCTTGTGTCGATCCCGCGACCGGCATATATCGTCCGCCGCCTTTCGAGGCGCCCGCCCCACCAGGGCGGGAGGACGGCCCTGCTGGGGGATCGTCTAATGGTAGGACTGCAGATTCTGACTCTGCCTATCGTGGTTCGAGTCCACGTCCCCCAGCCATCCTCCGTTTCTCGCCGAATCGGCCCGAGCCGCCGCCCCCTCGCGGGCGGCGCTCGCGATCGCTTCCACCCAGCGGTCAAGGGGTTGGCGGAAGGGTGGCGGTCAACTCGCCAAACGCCTGCGAGCAGTTCGATGGCAGGAAGCCCAGCAGGCGGCGCTCCTGGCGCTCGAACAGGCGCTGCGCTTCCTGCACGAAATCGAGAAGCGCCGCGCCCTCGTCCACTCGGGACCGCCCGGCGGCCTCGTGGCAATCGATCTCGCGCTGCAGGCGCGGTTGCTCCCCGCGCCACTCGCCGGCAAAGCGGTCATGGACACCATCGCCGATGGTGTTTGCCATTCCTTTCGTGCAATTGGCGCGAGGGGCTTGGTACCCGCTCTTGCGCTGCCCTCCGGCGGCATCGCGATCGCCTTGCGAGGCGTCGTCGCGGCGGCGGCCATCGCGGCGGCCAAGGCTACGCGTTGAAGCCGTTTCCGTTCGTTGGCCTCGGTCACGCGCGCCGGTAGCCCAGCGCCCTTGCGGCGAGTTGCAACGCCACGACCACGAGGAGGATCGCGAGGAACACCCGCGCCGCAGGCCCCTTCGCGAAGATCCAGTAATCGCCGTCCGAGATCGTGAGCGCGCGGCGGAACGACACTTCCAGCCTGTCGCCGAGCACGGTCGCCAGCAGCAGCGGCGCGACGTCATACTGGAACTTGCGCAGCACGTATCCGACGGCGCCCGCGACCAGCATCACCCAAAGGTCGAACGTCGAGGCCTTCACGGAGAAGACGCCGATGACGCAGATCAGCAGCACGGTCGGCGCGAGCTTCGACATGGGCGCGCGCAGAAGCGCGACGAACGCGCCGACAAGCGGCAGGTTGAGGACCAGCAGGATCGCGTTGCCGACATACATCGACGCGACGAGGCCCCAGAAGACGTCCGGCCGTTCGGCGAGCAGGAGCGGACCCGGTTGCACGCCATGGATCTGCAGCGCGGAGAGCAGGATCGCGGTCGCCGGAATCGCCGGGATGCCGAGCACCAGCAGCGGGATCATTGCCGAGCCCGTCGTCGCGTTGTTCGCGGTCTCCGGCCCCGCGAGGCCCGCGACGGCACCCTTGCCGAACGAGCCTGGATCATTCGAGAGACGCTTCTCGACGGCGTAGGAGACGAATGTCGAGACGATGTGGCTGATGCCCGGCACGATGCCGAAGACGAAGCCGATGACGGAACCGCGCAGGGTCGCGGGCGTCGCAGCGCGCACTTCCTCGCGCGTCGGCAGGAGTTCGCGAAGCGTCGGCGTCTTCGGACGTTCGCTCACCTTCTCGTCGATCGACATGAGGAGTTCCGAGACGCCGAAAAGCCCGATGGCGAGGGCGACGAAGCTCAATCCTTCGGCAAGTTCGAGCTTGCCGAACATCAGGCGCGGAAAGGCGGTGACCTGGTCGAGCCCGATGGTCGCGATGACGAGACCGAGCGCGATCATCGCGAGCGTCTTCACCGCCGGACCCGAGGATACGAACGCGACGACGATGAGCGCCATCGCCATCAGCACGGCCTCCGCCGCCGGCCCCACCGCAAGCATGGCGTTGGCGACAAGTGGCGCGGCGACCATCAGGCCAATGACGGAGAGCGAGCCGCCGATGAAGGAGCCGACGGCCGCGATGGTCAACGCCGCGCCGCCACGACCCTTGCGCGCCATCTCGTGGCCGTCGATGCAGGTGACGATGGATGCCGCCTCGCCGGGAATGCGCAGCAGGATCGATGTAGTCGAGCCGCCATACATCGCACCGTAGAAGATGCCCGCGAGCATGATCACCGCGCCCGTGGGATCGAGCGAATAGGTGAGCGGCAATAGAAGCGCCATGCCTGCAAGCGGTCCGAGGCCCGGCAAAACGCCGACTGCCGTGCCCCACAGGCAGCCCATCAGGCAGAGGAAGAGGTTGGTCGGCGTCACCGCCGTCGCGAACCCCTGCATGAGGAGGTCGAGCGAGGGCATCGCGCGCCCTCAGAGAGGGACGAGTCCGGCGGGAAGCTGCACGCCGAGCAGCTTGTCGAACACGAGCCAGCTTCCGCCGCCGATCGTCGCTCCCTGGGCGGCGCACGCGAGCCACGAGTCCTTGCCCAGCACCTTGAAGAGGAATGTCAGAAACAGCATTGAGACAGGCAGGAAGCCGACTGGCTCCAGCAGCAGGATCGCGGACGCAAGCCCGGCGACGACGGCGAGCGCGCCTGTTTCCGCAAGACCGGTTCGCTCGGCGCCCGCGCGCGCAATCCACGCACGCGCGGCGCAGCCGATCCCCAGCACGATCAGTCCGGCGCTGAGCGCCATGGGCATGAAGCCTGGACCGGGCTGGCCAGCGCTTCCCAGGGGCGTTGCGCGCGACAGCCAGATCACGGCTCCGCCAACGATGGCCAGAGCGACGCCGCAGGCGGCGTCGCCCTTCCAGCGCTCGACGCTGCGGCTCATTGCGCGCGCTTTTCGATGCCGACCGCGCGCGCGACGCCCCCGAGAGCCTCGAGTTCGGAGCGGATCATCGCGGAGGTTTCGGCGGAACCGCGCACGCGCAGCGTGGCGCCCTGGCTCTCCATCACCTTCGCGAAACGCTCGCTGCGCGCAGCGTCGGTGAACGCCTTCTCGAGGCGTTCCAGGGCCGCCGCGGGCGTGCGCTGGGGCGCGATCAGGCCCCACCAGAGCACGGTTTCCTCCGACGCCATGCCGATCGATGCGAGGCCAGTAGCCATCGGAAGCGCGCTGTTGCCTTCGGCCGAGGTGAGCAGGAGGCACTTAGCCGCGCCCGCCTTCACATGCGGGATGATCGGCGGCAGCGATCCACCGTAGATGTCCACGTGCCCGCCGAGGAAATTTCGCGCGGTCTCTCCCGCGCCGCCGAACGGCACCGCGCGCAGTTTCGCGCCCGCCTTGCTGAAGATACGTTCCGCCGCAAGCTGCATCGTGCCGCCGACGCCGTCGTTGCCGTAGGTGAGCTTTCCGGAGTTCGCCTTGATGTGGTCGATGAACTCGGCGCCATTGCTGGCCGGAAAATCCGGCCGCACGCACAGCACGTAGGACGAGAAGCCGATGGACATGACGGCGCGATAGCTGTCGGGCGTGTAGGCCAGCGTGAGGGAATGGGGGCTCGTCGTGAGCGGCGAATTCCAGATGAAGCCGAGCGTGTAGCCGTCCGCCTGCGCCGCGACGACCTGCGTCACCCCGACGGTGCCGCCGCCGCCCGCGCGATTCTCGACGACGATGCGCTGGCCGAAGGTTTCGCTGACGATTTCCGCAAGCTGTCGCGCGAAGATGTCCGTGCCGCCGCCGGGAGGCGCGGGCACGATCATCTGCACGGGCCGCGCAGGATAATTCGCCTGCGCGAGAGCAGGTCCGGCGACGATGACAGAGGCGGCGAGCGCGACTGCGAAAAGAGCCTTCATCGAATGACCCTCCCTCTCATCTCAAGTCGATGGTGTAGCTGAATCGGTCAGCCGGCCCGTAGGAGCGACGCCATTCCAGCGGCGTTCCATCCGCACCGAACGCGATGCGCTCGATGACGGCGACCGCTGCGTCAGGCGCAACGTCGAGCGCTTCGGCGATGCGCGCGTTGGCCGCGCCGAAGCTGATCGTCTCGCTGGCGCGCGCGACCATCGCGCCGCAGGCTTCGTCATAGAGCGGATAAAGCAGGTCGCCGAACTGGTCGGTGGGCAGATCGACGAGCGCGGCGAAGCGCGTGGCGTCGAGCGCGATGTCCTCGACCAGGATCGCGCGGCCGTCGAGCCGGCGCTCGCGAAACAGCCTGAGAAGCCGTGCGCCCGGCGCCAGCGCCAGCGCGCCCGCAAGGGGGGCGGCGGCGGCCTCCAGCCTGCGCTCGAGGATGCGAGCGGACGGCCGCAGCACTTCGCCATCGGTGCCTACATGGCGGAAGAAGCGGAACATGGCGTTGCCGAAGTCGGGCCGTCGCACGAACGTTCCCTTGCCCTGGCGGCGCTCCAGCAACCCCTCCGCCACAAGCCCTTCGATCGCCTTGCGCACGGTGCCGACAGCCACGCGGTAGGCCTCGGCGAGCTGGTTCTCGGAGGGCGCGGCTTCGCGCCGGCTCCACTCCCCTTGCGCAATCTTGGCGGCAAACTCGTCCTTGAGTCGCTGATAGATCGGCAGGCGCGCGTCGGACGGGGCGAGACTTCTAGACACAAACTCCTCCAGTTCTGTATAGAACTAGAGAATCCCTAGCCGCCTGTCCAGCTTCGACACCCAGCTTTCATGACTGGCCCCATCGACACCCATGCCCATGTCTTCCTTCGTGGCCTGCCAATGGCCCCGGAGCGCCGCTACGCGCCGGACTACGATGCGCCGCTTCCGGCCTACCTCGACATCCTCGACGCCAACGGGATCGCGGCGGGCGTGCTGGTCCAGCCCTCGTTCTACGGAACCGACAACAGCTACCTGATGGCATGTCTTGCCGCGCATCCCCGGCGCCTGCGGGGGGTCGCCGTGCTCGACCCCTCCGCCGACGATGCGCAGTTCGACGTCATGACGCGCGCGGGCGTCGCGGGCTTGCGCTTCAATCTCATCGGCGCCGGGACGGGCGTTCTGGACGAACCGCTCAGGCGCGGCTTGCTGCGCCGCGCGGCCGCGTTCGGCTGGCATGTGGAGGTGCAGGCGGACGGGCCGGACTGGCCCGCGGTCCTGCGCGCGCTGGAAGGACATGACGGCCCCATCGTCGCCGATCATTACGGACGCCCGGCCCCTGCAAAGGGCGTCGCATGCGAGGGGTTCCTGGCGCTTCTCGGCGAAGGCCCGACGGGGCGGATATTCGTGAAATTGTCGGCGCCCTACCGATGCGGCGGCGTCGATGTCCGCATCTACGAGGAGCCCTTGGTCGCGCGGCTCGGCCACGACCGCCTGCTTTGGGGCAGCGACTGGCCGTGGACGCAGCACGAATTGGGGCGCGACTACGCCGCTTTGGCGCAGACGGGTGGCTCCAAGGCCCAGCCCTGGTCGCGCGTGCTCGCGAGGACGGCGGCCGCGCTGTTCGGCTTCTGAGCCTTTCCCCTCGCGGCCAGGTTCCGCGCGCAGCCATCCTCCTTCACGCACCGGGGCGCCGCGCGAGACCGCGCCGGCAGCGCCCTCGCTTAAGCCACCTAGGCGTGCTGCTCGATCGTGCCCTCGGCGCAGCGCAGGCGCGTCTGGCGGATGTCGCGCGGCTCGGCGGGATCGAAGGGGCGGCCGCGATGCATCGTCGCCTGGTTGTCCCACATCAGCAGGTCGTGCAGCCGCCACGCATGTGAATAGACGAAGCGCGGCTGGGTCGCGAACTCGGTGAGGTCGAGGAGCAGCATGCGTGCCTCCGGCAGGCTCATGCCCTCGATCTCGCCGGCATGCGAGGACAGGAACAGCGACTTGCGTCCCGTCGACGGATGGGTGCGCACCAGGCGATGGCGAACGGGGCGGAAGGCGACGCGCTCGGCGTCGCTCAGCTCGTCGAAGCCGGCCTTGGCGCGCGAGTGCACCTGCGAGTGCAGGCAGACCAGCCCCTCCACCTGCCGGCGGGTGCGCGCGTCGAGCGCGTCCCAGGCCGCGCGCATGTCCGCGAACTCCGTGTTGCCGCCCCAGGACGGTATGGCCCTGCCGGAGAGCACCGAGTAGGTCGCGGGCACCGCGTTGAACGAGCTGTCCGAGTGCCAGAGCCTGTCGGCGAGCTTGAACATGTAGGCGCGGCTGGTCGTCGCCAGCGGACGCCCCTGGCCATCGACGTTCGAGAAGTCGCCCATGCCGCGGCCCAGCCGCCGGGCCTCGGCCTCGGTGCGGAAGTGGAAGCGCGAGCCGGCGGTGGCGTCCAGCGCCTCGAGCTCGCCGAACTGCAGCGTGAAGGCGAGCTGCTCCTCGTCGCTCACCCGCTGGTCGCGGAAGACCAGCACGGCATGCGCGTCGATCGCTCGTCGTATCGCGGCAACGTCGTCGGGGGACTGGCGGCCGCGGCAGTCGACGCCCGCCACCTCGGCCGCGAAGCCGCGAACCAGTTCCGTCACGGTGATCGCCATGCTTCCCCCTCCATGCCGAGGCGCACGCTAGGGCCTCGGTCGCGGCTCCCGCAAGCCATCGCGATTGTGCCACGCGGGAAAGCTCGGCTAGGCTTCCTTCATTCCGGGGGGCTGGAACGATCCGGGCGCGCGCGGGCCAAGGTCCGCGGGATTTGCGCGGCCGGGCTTCGCAGGGCGATCGGCCGGAGGAAAAGGGAGGGACCAGATGGACTGGAAATTGACGGCGTTGCGACGGACGGCGACGGCCGCGGCGATGGCGGCGGCGGTTGCCGTCGGCTTGACGGCGGATGCCGGCGCCCAGCAGCGCGAGCTGAAGGTCGGGTACCAGAAGCACCCGATCCAGGACGCCTCGCTCGACATGATGGAGAAGTGGGCGAAGGCCAACAACGTCAAGCTGACGCGCATCCCGATGGCGTACAGCGTGTTCATGGAGAAGGTCACCGCGACGCTGACCAGCGGCGCCGGCGACCAGTTCGACATCATCTGGCACAACGACGACTGGGGCCAGCTCTGGGAGAAGTGGCTCGAGCCGACCGACGACGTCGCCGGCATCGGCAACGTCGACAAGTGGCCGCTCGACGCGTTCTGGAGCGCCGACAAGAAGCTCACCGTCGTGCCGATGGCGCATACGGTCGGCACGTTCTTCTACCGCTCCGACCTGCTGAAGCCCGAGGAGGTGCCGAAGACCTTCGCCGAGCTCGTCGCCACCGGCCAGCGCCTGCAGAAGGAAGGCAAGGTCAAGTGGGGCTATGTCGGCGGCATGGCCATGAACAACACCTGGTTCAGCTTCTGGTGGACCATGTGGGCCAACAACTGCGACATCCTCAAGCCGCTGTTCGAGCGCGACAACGCCAAGCTCAAGGCGGCGAACTTCGAGCCGGCGATCACCGAGCCCTGCCACAGGGAGATCGTCGAGTACTGGTGGGACGCGATCAACACGCACAAGATCAGCCCGCCGGGAATGACCGCCTACACGCGCAACGAGGCCAACGCGATCTTCATGGCCGGCGACGCGGCCTTCACCCTCGTCGACTCGACGCATTTCGGGGAGTTCAACGACCCGAGGCGCTCGAAGATCGTCGGCAAGGTGGCGATGGCGCCGTTCCCCGTCGGGCCGCGCGCGCAGAAGCCCACGTCCTGGAACGAGATCTGGGGCTGGGGCATCCCGAAGGGCATCTCGGCCGAGCGCAAGAAGCTCGCGAAGGACGCCCTCGCGTTCATGCTGACCGACGAGGAAGGCCAGATGGAGATGTGGAAGAAGACGGGCGGCCCGCCGCCCAACGTCAAGCTCTGGGACAAGATCGCGGCCCAGGACGCCGACTTCCGCATGCTCAAGAACGCGGTCTTCGACCAGAAGCCGGTGACGCACTCCGCGTACTACTTCGCGGAGTGGCCAGCCGTCCACAAGGCCTACTCCGACGCGGTGATCGCCGCGCTGTCCGGCAAGCGCGAGGACATCGGCAAGGTCATGCAGGACAACGTGGAGAAGATCCGCAGGGCGGCCACGGGCAACTGACGCGGCACGCGGTGGCGGGCGCGGCGGCCGGGAACGGTCGCCGCGCTCCGCACCCCGCCTCCCCTCGGCACAGACCACCCTCTAAACCAGATGTCCTCCCCGACGGCCACGCGCCGGCCCTTCCTCGGCCTCGACGAGAAGAAGCGCTTCATGCTGGCGCTCATCGCGCCCGCGGTCTTCGCGCTCGTCTTCTTCCAGATCGTGCCGATCTTCACCGGCGCGAACGCGAGCTTCCGCGACTGGGCGCTCCATGACCCGAAGAGGACCTGGGTCGGCCTGAAGAACTACCTCTACGTCCTGCAGGATCCGGAGTTCCTGCTCGTCGTCCTGCCGAACACGTTCGGCTTCATGGCGGCGAGCGTGGGCTGCTCGCTCGGCCTGGGCCTCGCGCTCGCGCTGCTCCTCAACCGCAAGTTCCGCGGCCGCTGGCTCGTCCAGACGATCATCCTCCTGCCGCTGATGGTGGCGCCGGTGATCGCGGCGATCATGATCCGCTGGATGTTCAACGACCAGTTCGGGATCGTGAACGTCGTGCTCGACCTCTTCGGCTTCGCGCCGGTGGCGTGGCTGACCCAGCGCTGGACCGCGTTCCTCGCCATCCTGATCACCGACGTGTGGCTCTGGACGCCGTGGTTCACGCTGCTGCTGCTCGCGGGCCTGCAGAGCCTGCCTCCGGAACCGTTCGAGGCGGCGCAGATCGACGCCGCCACGCCGTGGCGCGTCTTCCGCCACATCACGCTGCCGATGCTCCGACCGGTCATGGTCGTGTGCATCGTGATCCGCTCGATCGACGCCTTCCGCACCTTCGACATCGTCTGGACGATCTCGGGCGGCGGGCCGGCGCGCGCGACCGAGGTGTTCTCGATCTACGCCTATGTCGAGGCGTTCCAGTTCCTCAACTTCGGGCGCGGCTCGGCCGCGGCCGTGATCGGCGCCTTCATCATCGTGTTCTTCGCGATGGGCCTGTACCGGATCCTGAACCGCTGGGTCGAGGTGTCCAAGTGACCGCAGCTTCCGTCCCGGCCACCGCGCCTCGCCGCTCCGGTGGCTTCTTCGAGGCGCTCGCGCCCGGGGGGCGCCGCGCCCTCTTCCTCCTCGCCATGGTCGCGGTCTGCCTGCTCTTCGCCTTCCCGGTGCTATGGCTGGCGCTGACGTCGCTGCGGCCAGGCTACGCCGTGTTCTACGTGCATCGCGGCACCGACTTCACCCTCGAGAACTTCCACGAGGTCCTCGGCCAGCCGGTCGTGCTCAAGGCGATGTGGAACAGCTTCGTGATCTCGACGCTGGCCACCATCCTGTCGCTCGGCGTCACGGTCACGTCGGGCTACATGCTCTCGCGCTTCAAGGGGCCGATCCCGAACACCTGGTTCTCGCTGATCTACGTGTTCCGCTGCGTGCCCTACGTGTCCTGGGTGCTGCCGCTCTACTTCGTGACCCGCGCGCTGGGGATCTTCGACACCTACTGGGGCCTGCTGCTGCCGCACGTGGCGGTGCATGTCTGCTTCTTCTCGTGGATCATGAAGGGCTTCTTCGACGGCATCGACCCGTCGATGGAGTACGCGGCCATGATCGACGGCTGCTCGCGCTGGGGCGCGTTCTGGCGCGTCGCCATGCCCGCGGCGATCCCGGGCCTGACGGCACTCGCGATCCTGTGCTGGCTCTACACCTGGAACGAGTTCCTCTTCGCCCTCATCCTGACCGCGCACGAGACGCCGATCCTGACCGTGGTCATGGCGCAGTTCGTCCACGAGCTCGGGATGGAGTGGCACCTGATGAGCGCGACCGCGGTGCTGTCGCTCGGCCCCGCGCTGCTGGTGACCGTCTTCGGTCAGAAATACGTCATTCGCGGATTGAAGGTCTGAACCGATGGCCGAGGTCGTTCTCGAGAAGCTCTGCAAGTCCTATGGCAGCGTCGTCGCAGTGCGCGACGTCGACCTGAGGATCGCGGACAGGGAGTTCGTGGTGCTCGTCGGCCCGTCGGGGTGCGGGAAGTCGACCACGCTGCGCATGATCGCAGGGCTCGAGGAGATCACCTCCGGGACGATCTCGATCGGCGACCGCGTGGTCAACGAGCTGCCGCCCAAGGACCGGGACATCGCGATGGTGTTCCAGAACTACGCGCTCTACCAGCACATGACGGTCTACGACAACCTCGCCTTCGGCCTGCGCAACCGGCGGCTTCCCGAGGCGGAGATCCAGTCCCAGATCGCGCGCGCCGCGCGCATCCTGTCGATCGAGCCGCTGCTGGAGCGCCGCCCGCGCCAGCTCTCCGGCGGCCAGCAGCAGCGCGTCGCGCTGGGCCGCTGCATCGTGCGCAACCCCAGCGTCTTCCTCTTCGACGAGCCGCTCTCGAACCTCGACGCGCAGCTGCGCGCGCAGATGCGCCTCGAGATCAAGGAGCTGCGCGAGCGCGTGCCGACCACGGCCGTCTTCGTGACCCACGACCAGGTCGAGGCGATGACGCTGGGCGACAGGATCGTCGTGATGAAGGACGGCTACGTCCAGCAGGTGGGCACGCCGCTCGAGCTCTACCGCCGCCCGGTGAACCGCTTCGTCGCCAGCTTCATCGGCTCGCCCGCGATGAACTTCGTCGAGATGCGCGTGGAGGCGGCGGGCGATGGCTTCCGCCTTTCTGGCGACGGCATCGGCTTCGACGTCCCGGCCCGCGCCTTCCCCCGCCTCGGCGCCCTCGCCGGGCGCAGCGCGGTGCTCGGCATCCGGCCGCAGCACGTCCGGCTGGGCAGCCCGGCCTCGGAGGGGCAGGCGCCGGTCGGCGGCCGCCTGATGGTCACCGAGCAGCTCGGCGACGAGCAGCTCCTCGCGATCCGCATAGCGGGCGCCGATTTCCGGATCGCGGGCGTGGACCCGGAACTCGTCTTCCCCGCGGGCACGGCGATCGAGGCGGCCGTGTCCCACGAGAACATGCATTTCTTCGACCCGCAGGGCGGCGCGGCCCTGCGTTGAACGCCGCGGGTGGCCCGGTTGGCGCGCGACCGCTCGACCCGGATCAGATCAGCCCGCCATTGACGTGGATGACCTGCCCGGTGACGTAGGACGCGTCGCGCGAGGCCAGGAACGCCACGAGCGCCGCGACCTCGTCGGGCTCGCCGAGCCTGCCCAGCGGGACCTTTGCCGCGAGCTCCCGCCACCTCTCGGCCGTGTAGAACTGGTCGGTCTGCGCGTCCTTGCGGATGAGGCCAGGCGCGATCGCGTTCGCGGTCACGCCGAAGGGCGCGAACTGGGTGGCGACGGCGCGGGTCATGGTCTCCAGCGCGTGCTTGACCGCGCCCGATCCCGGGTAGACCGGATAGTCGGCGCGGAAGACATGCGCGTTGTGGGTGCTGATCGTGACCACGCGCCCGTCGGTCGCGCGCTCCAGGTGCGGCTTCGCCGCGGTCACCATGTCGAAGAACCCGCCGAGGATGGCGGCGTGGATGTAGTCGAGGCCGGCGCGGTCGAGCGTGCCGATGCCCCGCGCGTCGGGGAAGCCCGCGTTGGCGACGAGGACATCCAGGCGCCCGAAGCGACGCGCCGCCTCCTCGACGAGGGCAGCCCCGGCGCCGGGCTTGGACAGGTCCGCGAGCATGGTCTCCGCCACGGCGCCCGCCGCCCTCGCCTGCGCCGCCACGGCGTCGCAGCCGGCCTGGTTCGTGAGCGCGTGGACGAGGATGGCCGTGCCGGGGCGCGCCAGGCGCCGGACGATGGCCGCCCCGATGCCGCTCCCCGAACCGGTGACCAGGATCCCGCGCTCGATCGACACGCCCATCGTCCCCTCCTTGGTGGGTCCCCATCATCCATCTTGGCCGCGCTTGCGCAAGCGGCCCCCGCCCCCGCCGAAGTTAGGGAGTTGTTTACCCTTGGCGGCGCCTACTCGGGCGGCTTGGCGCCCATCCGGTGCGCCGATGCCTGCCTGGCTTTCATGGCGCGGGAAGAGGACGGCCAATGGGCTCGGAAGAGGAACTCCTCGCCTTCTGGCGGCGGCTGATCCGGGCGCCCCAGAAATACGTCGCGATCACGATCGACTTCTCCGCGCTCTTCAGCATGCACGGCAACGTGCGCCTGCTCAGGGTCCAGCAGAGCCTCGTGCGCGACATGGCCGAGCGCCTGCGCGGCAATGTCTTCATGATGGCGAACGGGGACATGGCCCTGATCGCGCGCATGGACACCATCGGCGCCGCCTCCGCCGTCGAGAGCGAACTCGTCCAGTGGATCCTGAAGGACCCGGACATCGCCGAGGATACGTTGCGCAAGCTGCTGCGCAGCTACGAGATGCCCGACCAGTTCCGCGAGCTGCGCGCCTGGATCGGCCGCTACCTCAAGGGTGGCGAGCTCGCGAACGCCGTGGCCGGGGCGGCCGCGAACGATCCCGACGAGCCCGATGCCGACCTCCGCGGCCCCATGACGGCCGCGATGCTCACGCGCATCGAGCATCGCATCGCGCGCCGCGAGATCCGACACTTCCTGAAGAAGCAGGACGTCTTCGTGCGCCATGCCACGGGGATCTGGTGGCCGATGATGGAGGAGCGCTTCATCAGCCTCGCGGACATGAAGCGCAAGCTCTTCCCCGACGTCGAGCTCCGGACCAGCGACCCGCTGTTCAGCCAGCTCTGCCGCGTCCTCGACGAACGGCTCCTCCACCACCTCATGGCGTCGAAGACGAAGATCGCCCACAAGGTGAGCATCAACCTCTCCGTCGACACGGTGCATGACCGGCTGATGGACATCTTCGCCGGGCACATGGAGGAGAAGGAGCGCGCGAACCTCCATTTCGAGATCGCCTGCGGCGACATCTTCCAGGACGTCACCAAGGCGACATCCGCCATCGCGAAGCTGCGCAAGCTCGGCTTCGGGGTGATCGTCGACGGGCTCACGCTCGAGCTCCTTCCCTACGTGCGCGTCAACAAGTTCGACACCGACCTCATCAAGATCCATCTCGGCAGGCACGACGTGCGCATGCTCGGCGACGATGCCTGCATCAAGGCCATCCGCCGCCTGCAGCTGGACAAGCTGGTCTTCAGCCGCTGCGACCACGACGGCGCGATCAAGATCGGCGAGACGCTGAACATCCGCATGTACCAGGGCTGGCTCATCGACGAGCAGGCGATGACGGCGCAGGCAGCGCCCATGGCACCCGAGGCCGCGACCCGCTACAACTGACGGCCCGAACCCGAGGCCCGAGCGATGATGCGCGCCGCCGGAGAAGGTGGCGCGACGACCCCGCCGCCCTCCATACCGGAATCCCCCTACGCGTGGCGGCGCCTTGCCGCGTCTCTCGCGATATCGACCGTCGGCGGCGTCGGCATCTGGTCCGTCGTCGTCGCCCTGCCCGCCGTCCAGGCCGAGTTCGGCGCCGCGCGCGGCGGCGCCTCCCTGCCCTACAGCGCCACCATGCTGGGCTTCGCCCTCGGCGGCGTCGCGATGGGCAGGCTCGCCGACCGGTTCGGGATCCTGGCGCCGCTCGTCCTCGGCGCGCTCGCGCTCGGCGCCGGCTATGTCGGCGCCGCACAGGCGACCGCGCTCTGGCACTTCGTCCTGCTCCAGGGCCTGCTGATCGGCTTCCTCGGCAGCTCGACGGTGTTCGGCCCGCTGGTCGCGGACATCTCGCTCTGGTTCGATCGCCGCCGCGGCATGGCGGTCGGGATCTGCGCGAGCGGCAACTACCTCGCGGGCACGATCTGGCCGCCCCTCATCCAGGCCGGCATCGACAGCATCGGATGGCGGGCCACCTATGTCGCGGTCGGCATCGCCTGCGTCGCGACCATGCTGCCGCTCGCCATGGTGCTGCGCCGCCCGCCGCCACCGGCCAAGCCCAGCGTCGCTGGCGCGGGCGAGGCCGGCGCGATGCCCGTCTCCGCGCGCACGCTGCAGGCGCTGCTGATCGTCGCGGGCCTCACATGCTGCCTCGCGATGGCGATGCCGCAGGTCCACATCGTCGCCTATTGCGGCGACCTCGGCTACGGCGTGGCGCGCGGCGCGGAGATGCTCTCGCTCATGCTCGGCTTCGGCGTCGCGAGCCGCCTCGCCTCGGGGTGGATCTGCGACCGCATTGGCGGCGTGAAGACGCTCCTGCTCGGCTCCGCCTTCCAGTGCGCGGCCCTGCTCCTCTACCTGCCCTTCGACGGGCTCACCTCGCTCTACGTCGTGTCGATCCTCTTCGGCCTCTCGCAGGGCGGGATCGTCCCGAGCTACGCGATCATCGTGCGCGAATACATGCCTGCATCCGAGGCCGGAACACGGGTCGGGCTCGTCCTCATGTCCACCATCGTCGGCATGGCGATCGGCGGCTGGCTTTCGGGATACATCTTCGACCTCACCGGCTCCTACCGCGCGGCGTTCCTCGCCGGGATCGGATGGAACCTGGTCAACCTGTCGATCGCGCTCTGGTTGCTGGCGAACCGCCCCGCGCCGCGCGCGGCCTGAACCCCAAGGCGCAACGCAACGAGGACACATGCCCCGCATCGCCATCGCAGGCTTCGCGCACGAGACCAACACCTTCTCGCCGACGCCGACGGACTTCGCCGACTTCCTGCTTTCCACGACGACGCGCAGCGGCCTGCGCGGCGCGGAGATCCTGGAGAACCCGGACTTCGCGATGCCCATCGGCGGCTTCGCGGCCGCCGCGCGCGAGGCGGGCGACGAACTCGTGCCGATCTGCTGGTACGCGGCGGAACCCGCGGGGATCGTGACGGCGAACGCCTTCGAGCGCATCGTCTCCGAGATCGTCCACGGCGTCGCCACGGCGGGCCGGCTCGACGGCGTCTACCTCGACCTCCACGGCGCGATGGTCGCGGCAGGCCACGACGACGGGGAAGCGGAGATCCTGCGCCGCGTGCGGGCCATCGTCGGCCCGGACATGCCGCTCGTCGCGTCGCTCGACCTCCACGCGAACGTCGGCGACGGGATGGTCCGCGAGGCCTCGGCGCTCGTCGCCTACCGCACCTACCCCCACGTGGACATGCGCGAGACCGGGGCGCGCGCCCACGCCATGCTGCGCTGGTGCCTCGCGCATGGCCGGCGCCCCGCGGTCGCCGTGAGGCGGCTCGACTTCATCATGCCGCCGCATCGCCAGAGCACGATGACCGAGCCTGCGCGGAGCATCTACGACCAGCTCGACGCGATCGAGGCCCGCACGCCGGGGCTGGCCTCGCTGAGCTTCAACATGGGCTTCCACCTCGCCGACATCCCGATGAACGGGCCGAGCATCCTCGCCTATGGCGCGGACGAGGGATCGGCCAGCGCCGCGGCGGACGCGCTTGCGTCGCTCGTGGCGTCGCACGAGAAGGCCTTCGGCATCGGCCTGCTGCCGCCAGCGGAGGCCGTACGCCTCGCGCTCCAGCAACCCGCCGGCAAGCCGGTGATCCTCGCCGACGTGCAGGACAACGCCGGCGGCGGCGCGACCTCGGACACCACGGGCGTCCTCCAGGCCCTTGTCGACGCGCGCGTCGACGACGCCGGCCGTGCCATCATGCACGACCCGGAGGCGGCGCGCGCCGCGCACG
>JBEGVV010000020.1:0-12015 GCA_041178225.1 Pseudomonadota bacterium
CCGTAGGGCGTCGCCGGGCGCCTTGGCGCGTCCTCGCGCAGCGGCGCCTCGCCGATGGTGGTCCAGTCATGCTCGGCGCAGGTGCCTGCGCCGACGAAGCGCGTGCCTCCTGCCTCCTGGAAGGCGCGCAGGAGCGTGGCGCTGGCGGCGAGCCAGTCGAGGTTCGACGCCGAGGTCCAGTAGCCCGGCCCGACATCCCAGGCGAGGTGGATGCAGGCGTCGCACCGCGCCTCCGCCACCGCGGCACGCAGCGCGGCCGCGTCGAGCATGTCGGCCGCGCGCCAGCTCAGCCGCGGCCTTGGCGCGGCAGGCGGCGGGCGCCGCGCCAGCGCGACGACCTCCGCGTCCTCGCGCGCGAGCGCGTCGAGCACGGCGCGGCCGACGAAGCCCGAGGCGCCGGTCACGAGGACGCGCCTCATCGCGCGAGCTCCGCCTCGTCGAGGTCGTCCAGCGCCGGAAGCGCGCGGTCGCGCTCGGAGATGGTCTGCGGCGCGACCGGCCAGGCGATGGCGACCCGCGGATCGTCCCAGCGGAAGCCGCGTGCCAGCGCGGGCCGGTAGGCCGCGCCCATCATGTAGAAGACCGTCGTGTCGTCCTCGAGCGTGACGAAGCCATGCGCGAAGCCGGCCGGCACGAAGAGCGACCTGCCATCGCCCGCGGCAAGCTCGACCGCGGCCCACCGCCCGCGGGTCGGGGAGCCCGGCCGGATATCGACCGCGACGTCGAACATCCGGCCCGAGAGGCAGCGCACGAGCTTCGCGTCGGGCTCCGGGGCGGCCTGGAAGTGCATGCCGCGGAGCGTCAGGCGGTGGCGGTTCGACGAGATGTTGCACTGCGTTCCGAGCGGCGGCAGCCCTGCCGCGGCGAAGAGGTCCGTGCAGTAGCTGCGCTCGAAGCCACCGCGCGGATCCTCGACGCGCGGCGTCTCCACGAGCACGACGCCCGGCAGGGCGGTGGGAATGAAGCGCATGGATCGGCTCCGGCGGCGTGACGAGCGCCAAGCTGCGTCGGCGCGGGAAGCCTCGTGCCAGACGCCACCCGGAGGAAGGATAGCGTGCCGGCGCGCCCGGCGCGACGCCCGCGGCCAGCCCGCGACTCTTCGGGAGCAACCCGCCCGCGCGCCTGCCCGGCGTCGCGCGGGCGCCTAGGATCCGCGCATGCCAACGCGCCGCCGGGTCGCCCGCTCCCTCGCCGCCGGCCTCGCGGCCTCGCGCCTCGCGCCCGCCATCGCCGCGACGCCCGGCTTCGAGGCCTTCGCGACCTTCTCCAGCGCCACGGCCGGGGGGCAGCTCGTCTCCCCCTTCGGCATTCCGTTCCCCTTCGGCCGCATCGCCGCCACGCAGCGTGCGCGCATCGCGGCGCGCTACCCGGCCGGGCCAGGCGGCAGCCTCCTGCCGCTCCAGCTCGAGCAGTTCAAGCTCCGCCGCGACGGCACGCTGGTGCATTGCACGGGGCACATGCGCCTGCCCGCGGGCTATGTCGCGCGCGCGCCGGTCGAGATCGGGCTCGCACCGGAAGGCCAGGCGCCGCGCCCGGCGCCGCCGGACTGGGACGCGTTGTGGCGCGAGGCGGCCGACTTCACGGTGACGCTATCCACCTGGGAGCCGCGCGTGCACTGGCTCGCCCTCGATCGGGCGCCGGTCGAGGGCGACGCGATCGAGGTCACCTTCGTCGATTCGAGGGGAACTTTGCGCTACGAGCGCCGCTTCGCGCCGCGCCATTCCTGGAAGGAGGCGCACGAGCATGGCCGCGCCGCGCTCGACCACCTCGCGAAGCTTGTCACGCAGGATCCCGCGGGCCGCTATTGCTGCTACGAGCCGCGCTTCCTGCCGCGGCGCGAGGGCAGGGCGGGAGAGGCGAACGACGACCATTTCCGTCCCAAGTACGGCAACTCCCTCGTCGTCAACGACATCGGGATTCCCTTTGGCCGGATGCACGAGGCCGCCGAGCATGGCCCGCGCCGCAGCATGGGTCGCGTCCACGGATCGGACCGCTGGAACGAGCAGAGCGGTCGCTTCGGCATGTATGTCTGGCCGCGCTGGAGCCCCGGCGACCCGGAGCCCTGGGAGATGCGCGTGGCGATCACGCGCGGCCCCGGCTCGCAGCTCTCCTTCCTCGCCGATCGCAACGGCCGCCGCGCCACCGAGGGCGTGCTCGAGCCGGTGAACGACCCCGTGCCGCGCCGCGCATGGGAGGCGCGCTTCGCCGATGGCGCGGACACGCCCGACTCGCCGTGGTTCGACGGGCCGCTGCTGCGCCAGGTCGAGCGCCGCGCCGCCTTCGTCTCGCGCGGCGAGGCGCATCCGCATCTCGAGGCCTGGTTCCGCGTCTCGCGCGACGCGTCGGGGCGGATCGTCGACCGCCAGGTCAGCGTCGAGAACCCGCGGATGTTCGCGGCCGCGCGCGAATACCGCTACGACGCGGACGTGCGCGTCGATGGCGCGTCGCGCACCACGCGGCCGGCGGAGCGCTGGCGCAACCTGCTCCATGCGCCCTGGGAGGGCTGGCGCTGGGCGGAGGCGAAGCCCTTCGGCATGTGCTCCGCGGCCGACTTCATGCGCGCGCGGCTGGTCTTCGCCTGGACGCGCTTCCCCTCCGAGGACCGCACCGCCGAGATGGCCGCGAAGCTGCGCGGGGCGGACATCGACTTCGAGCGCAACGAGACCGCCGCGCTGCGCTGGAAGGGCGGCGCGAAGGTGGAGGACTGGACCGGCCTGCGCCGGCCGGTGCGCGACGCGCTCAACGAGCCGCTCTACGCCGGCGCGTGGTGCTTCACGGGCGAGGGCGGCGCGCGGACCGAGCTTGGCGTCTTCTCGGGCTGGGAGTGGCTGTTCTGGACCGGCGACACGCTCGCCTCCTGGCCGAGCCTCGAGGCGCTGGCCGACAACGTCATGGGCGCCTACGGCTTCCAGGTGCGCGACGAGCTGGCGCAGGGCGACGCGGCGCTCTGCGCGCCCGACCTCTACATGCGATGGGACGTCGCGCCGCACCACATGACGACGACCCGGCTCGGCAATCCCTTCGGCAGGCCGCAGCAGCCCGACGCCAGGTTCCATCCCGTCTCGCAGGGCTACGCGCTCAAGCGCCCGTTCCATCCCGTCAACTCGCACCTCCCCTCGAGCGGCATCTACTCGGCCTACCTGGTCCGCCCGGAGAAATGCTTCTTCGACAGGCAGGAGCAGTACGCGTGGTTCTGCCTGCTCAAGACGCAGAGCCAGAACACCATCACCGCGCCGCGGCGCGGCGGCGCGCCGGGCGATGCCGGGCACGTCGTCGGCTACCAGGTCGCCAATGGCGAGCGGACCTATGCCTGGCCGATGCGCGAGATCGCGCGCACCGCCTTCATGCGCTTCGAGGGCCACAGGCGGCGCGCCTACTGGCGACGCGTCGCGCAGGACCAGGCGGCCCATTTCAACCTGCTCTGCGAGCGAACGATCTGGGGCGCGTTCCACGTGCGCAACCTGTTCAACCCCGGGTCGGACGACTGGCGCGACGTGCCGGCGATCCTGCCGGGCGGGCAGCTGCGCGGGCCGAGCCCGGGCCATGTCCTGTCGATGTCGCGGCTCGACGCCTTCAAGTCCGCCTACGCGAACATGTGCGCGATGCATGCGATGGACATCGACGCGGCCGATTTCTCGCCGGGCATCCAGGCCTGCACCTGGCAGCTCCTGGCGCTGGAGCAGGCGCCCCCGGGGAAATGGTGGCGCCTGCTGGGCGCGCCCGGCTTCGCGACCGTCCTGTGCAGCGACCTCGTCCCCGGGCCGAGCCCCTGGGGCGGCGAGGACATGGTCTCGGCCAGCGGCAGGTGGCCGGTCTGGCCGGCCAGCGACATGCGCGAACTCCATGCCTGGCTCGAGCGCATGGCCGCCGACACGCGTGCCGCGCGCATCCTGCGCCTGCCCTCGGGCCTGGCGGACTTCGCCGCCGACCTGCGCCAGGTCGGCTACAGCTTCGTGAAGCAGCACCAGGCCGGCCTGCACATGCTGCTGCGCTACCACCGCGACGCGGGCGTGCGCGAGGCGGCGCGACGCTGGATCGACCGCATCGACGCGGCATGGCCGGGAAGCGCGCGCATCGCCGTCTCGGGCGATCCCTCGCGCCCGATGGCCAAGCTCTACCAGCAGCTCGACCTCACGCCGGAGGATCGGATCGCCTGAGCGTCGCCGCGAGCGCGTCCCGGCGCGCGGCGATCGTCATCCAGGCCCCGAGAAGCGCGGCCAGCGCGCCGGAGAGCGCCACGTGGTGGCGCGCGCCGCTCTCCACCATGCTGTGCAGCGCGAAGAGGCCGGCGAAGAGCATCAGCGGCAGCATGGCCGCGCGCGGCAGCGCGCCACGCCTCCCGCGCCACGCGGCGACGAGGAAGAAGAGCAGCGCGGCGAGGAGCGAGAGCCAGAAGCCGAGCGCCACGAGCTTCGCCGCCGCGTAGCCGGGACCCGCGATGCCGAGCCCGCGCTTGAGGGCGGAGAACGCGCCGTCGCTGTCGTCCCCGAGGAAGAGTTGCTGCCGGCGGAGCGCGAGGAAGGCCGCGCGGCCGGGGTTCTCGCGGATCCATTCGACGGCGCGGCGGCCGGCCTCGCGGCTGGCGCCGCGCTCGTCGATGCGCGGGTCGAGCGTCGCGTCGCCATCGGCGAGGATGTCGATCCACCCGCCCCAGGCGCGGTCGTTGTTGGCGATGTAGAGCGCGAAGCCCGCCGTGCTGGTCACCGGGACGAAGCCACCGAGGACCATGTGGTTGCGGATCGTCCAGGGCGCGATCGCGGAGACGAAGCCGGCGCAGAGAAGGGCGATGCGCAGCGCCGAGCGCCGCGCGCCGTCGCCGCGCAGCAGCTGCCATGCGGCGAAGGCGAGCGGCGCGGGAAGCAGCGCGGGCTGCGTCAGCGCCGCCGCGCCGAGCGCGAGCCCGGACCACAGCGCTGGACGCGCTCCGCCGGCCTGCGGGTACATGGCGAGCGCGAGCGTGACCAGCGCGACGAGCTGCTGCTCCTTCGACGCCATGCCCGCGTCCATGACGAGGTTGGGCCAGGCCGCGAGCGCGAGCATGGCGACGCGCCCCGCCGTGGCCCCGCCGAGCCGCGTCGCGAAGCGCGCGGACGCAAGGCTCGAGGCGACGAAGAGCAGGAGGTTGTGGAGCAACGGCACGTATCGGTTCTCGCCCAGGGCGAGGATCCAGGGCAGCAGGCCGAAGGGCAGCCCTGGCGGCCAGTAGGCCAGCGTGCCGGCGGCGCGATAGGGCTCGCCGGCCGCGAGCCGCGTCGCGAGGGCGAGGTAGGAGGCGCCGTCCGAGCTCTGCACCGGCGGGAAGGCGAGCACGAAGGCGACGCGCAGCGCGATGCCGAGCGCGAGCGTCGCCAGCGCGAAGCGCATCGGTTCGACGGCGTCGAGCGCGGCGACGAGGGCGCGCGCGGCGGCGGCGACGCGCGCGCGCATCAGGCGCAGCGTCACGAGGACGGGCAGCGCGCCCGCGACGCCCGCGATCGCGGGCAGGACCTCGCCGCGGCGGTCGGCGGTGTCCACGTTCAGCGCGAAGACGCAGAACAGCGCGTAGGCGAGCAAGGCGGCGAAGGTCGCGTGGGCGAACAGCGCCGCGCGCGCCGCGATGCCGCGCCGCGCGGGGTTGGCGTGCTCAGGCATCGTTGGGCACCCGCGTCGAGAAATGCAGGACGCTCTCGTAGCGCACGGGAGCGAAGCCGGCGCGCGCGTAGAGCGCCAGCGCCGGCGCGTTCTCGCACTCGGTGACGACGCGCACGGCGCGGCGCCCCTCGCGCGCCGCGATGGCCACGAGCCGCGCGAGCAGTTCCGAGGCGATGCCGCGCCGCTTCGCGACCACCGAGACGAGGTCGATGCGGATGTCGTCGCCGTCGCGCGCGAAGGTGACGAAGCCGCCCTCGCGCGCGACGACGCGATGGCGCGCGCCGGAGAGCGAGTTCGCGATCCGCCGCGCCCAGAACCTGTCGTGGGCGGCGCGCGGGATCGCGACGTCGAGGGCGAAGCGGTCATGCACGAAGTTCGCCGCATGGCGCGCGATCTCGGCGGGCGGGAGGTCGAGGCCGGGCAGGGCCGGCGCCCCGGGCCCCGGCGCCGGGGCGCGCGCGAGCTCGACCTGGGTCGCGACCTTGCGGAAGCCGTGGCGCTGCAGCAGCGCCGCGCCGGCGATCGCCGCGGCGGGCAGCCGCGCGTCGGCGAGCGCGCCGGGCAGGCGCGCGATGCGCCGCATCTCGCCGCCGAGCAGGTCCGGGTCGAGGCGGGCGAGCCGGAAGAAGGGGAGGCCGAAGGCCTCGCTGTCGAAGTCCTGGCGGACGAGGCAGTGGTTCATCGCGTCGCCTCCGCGGGCACGATGCCGACGCGGTCGGCGACCACGTAGAGGGGGCGTCGCCGCGTCTCGTTGTACATCTTGCCGATGTAGATGCCGGCGATGCCCTGCACGGCGAGGACCAGCCCGCCGATGAAGTAGATCGAGGCCATCAGGCTCGCGTAGCCCTGCACAACGATCTGGCCGGCGAGGGCGCGCGCCACCAGCACCATGCCGTAGGCGAGGGCGGAGGCCGCCATGGCGAGGCCGAGCCCCGCGAAGAGCCGCAGCGGCCGGTCCGAATGCGCGACCACCATCGCCGCGGCCAGGCGCACGCGCGCCGCGAGCGAGTAGACGGGGCTGCCCGAATGGCGCGTGCCATGCGTCGCGTCGATCGAGGCGCTGGGGAAGCCGAGCCAGGCGAGGATCCCGCCATGGAATCGCAGGCTCTCGCCGAGCGCGAGGTAATGGTCGATCACGCGGCGCGAGACGATGGAGAAGTTCCCGTGCGCGGGATCCATGGCGAAGCCCGCCAGCCAGCGGAAGCCGGCGTAGAAGCAGCGCTGCGCCGCGCGGTACCAGAGCGGCTCCGGCCGGTCGCGGCGCGCGACGAAGACGACGTCGAAGCCCTCGAGCGCGCGCGCGTGCAGCCGCGGGATCACCTCCGGCCGGTCCTGCAGGTCGCTGTCCATGACGACCGCCCAGTCGCCGCGCGCGGCGGCGAGGCCCGCGGCGATGGCGTGGTGCTGGCCGAAGTTGCGCGCGAAGCGGATGCCCTTGATGCGCGGCTCGCGCCGCGCCTCGGCGACGATGCGGTCCCAGGACGCGTCGCGCCCGCCATCCTCGACGAGGATCGCCTCCCAGCGCGGCGTGATGCCCTCGAGCGCGGCCGCGACGCGGCGGCAGAACTCCGCGACGTTGCCTTCCTCGCGGAACACCGGCGCCACGACCGAGATCAGCGGGCCGTCGCCGCTCACAGGACGCGCCCGTCGAGCTCGACCGCCGAGACCAGGCGCTTGGCGTCGAGGATGCTTCGGTACCAGCCGACGGTGGAGGTGCGGGGCCCGCTCTCCACGCGCCCGTACTTGAGCGCGTCGTAGATCTCGCGCACGCCGTCCTCCACCGGCACGCGCGCCGTGAACCCGAGCCGCGTGGCGGCCTTGTCGAAGGCGATGCTGTAGTTCCGCCGGTCCGCGTCGTCGGGCGCGATGCTCACCTGCACGGGGATCGGCAGGGTCTCGCGCACGACGAAGGCGAGGCTGCGGACCTGCATGTTGCAGAGGCCGATGTTGAAGACCTGGCGGTCCACCACCTCGACGGGGGCCTCGATCGCCATGCGGAAGGCGCGCGCGACGTCCTGCACGTGGACGAGCGGCCGCCACTGCCGGCCGCCGCCCATCACCGTGACCAGCCCGCGCTCCACGGCATGGAGCGTCATGAGGTTGATGACGAGGTCGAAGCGCATGCGCGGCGACAGGCCGAACACCGTGGCGTTGCGCAGCGCGGTGACGCAGAAGCCGTCCCCCGCGAGCGCGAAGGCATCGTGCTCGGCGTCGAGGGTCGAACGCGCATAGGTCGTCAGCGGCGCGGTCGGGGCGTCCTCGGCGAGGAGCGGCCGGTCGGCGGCGCCGTAGACCGAGCACGAGCTCGACAGCACGTAGCGCCGCACGCCGGCGCGCCGCGCGGCCGCGCTGACCCTGCGCCGCCCGCCGTGGTTGATCGCCTGCGTGAGGCCCGGGTCGATCTCGCCGCTCGGGTCGTTGGAGAGCGCGGCGAGGTCGCAGACCGCGTCGATGCCCGCGAAGTCCGAGGCGTCGACGTCGCGTATGTCCTTCTGCACGACCTCGACCGGCCCGGCGCCGTCGAGCGGCTCGCGCCCGAAGAAGAACCTGTCGAGCGCGACGACCTGGTGGCCCGCGCCGAGCAGTTCGCGCGCCAGCATGCTGCCGATATAGCCGCCCGCGCCGGTCACCAGCACCTTCATGCGCCCGTTCCCCCGCTTGTCCATGTTCCGTCCCCGTGCCCGGTCACGCGGCATCGCGCGCCTGCGCGCAGAGCGGCGCGACCTGGTCGCGCAGCACGGCGAGGACATGGTCCTGGTCCTCGCGCGGCAGCGACGGGTAGAGCGGCAGCGTGAGCGTGCCCTCGCCCCAGGCGTGGCTGGCCGGGAAGTCCCCCGGCGCGTATCCGTATTTCGCGCGGTAGTAGGCGAGCGTCGGCACCGAGCGGTAGTTGACGGTGACGGCGACGCCGGCGGCGTTGAGCGCGGCGATCGACGCGTCGCGCACGGGTGGCGGGACGTGGATCGGGAAGATGTGGCGCGCCGAGCGCGTGCCGGGTCGTGCCGATGGCAAGCGGATCGGCAGGCCCGCGAGGCCGCGCTCGTAGCGCGCCGCGATCTCCTCGCGCCGCGGGAGCCGGTCGCGGATCGTGGCGAGCTGCGGCGGCAGCAGCGCGGCGAGCAGGTCCGGCAGGTTCGCCTTCGCGCCGAGCCGCGCCATGTCCCAGTGCCGGTAGGCGCCGCCCGCGAAGCGGTCCGCGGCGCCCGCGCTCATGCCGTGCAGCCGCGTCTGCGCCATGGCCGCCGCCAGCGCGGGATCGTTGGTGGCGTAGGCGCCGCCCTCGCCGCAGGTCACGTTCTTGGTCGCGTAGAACGAGAAGATCGCGATGTCGGAATGCGCGCCCGGCGCCTCGCCGCGATCCGTGCCCTCCAGGCAGTGCGCCGCGTCCTCGATGATCCGCACGTCGCCCCGGCCCGCCGCGTCGAGCGCGGCGCGCAGCCCCGGCATGTCCGCCATCTGGCCGTAGAGATGGACGGGGATGACGGCGCGGGTGCGCGGCGTCAGCGCGGCGACGGCCGCCCCGGGCGCGAGCAGGAGCGTGTCCGGGTCGACGTCGGCGAAGACGGGCCTCGCGCCGAGCAGCTCGGCCACGTTGGCCGACGCCACGAAGGTCATCGCCGGCACGATCACCTCGTCGCCAGGCCCGATGCCCAGCGCCAGCAGCGCCGCGAGCGCGCCATTCGTCCAGCTCCCGACGAGGCCCGCATGGCGCGTGCCGAGCAGCGCGGCGAGCTGCGCCTCGACCTCGCGCCCCACCGGGCCGGAGGTGAGCATCGGCGTCGCGAGCACGCGCCCGATCGCCGCCGCGTCGCCGGGGCCGAGGTCGTGGCGGTGGAAGGGAACCTGCCTGTGCATCATTGGCGCTCCAAACCTGTCTCGGGCGCGGGCGGTTTGGCGGTATCGTGGCCTTGCCGACTCGGGGCGCGCGGCTTTCGCCGCACCCCGGGACTCCAACGACCACGCACCGGATCCGCATCGAATCCCATGAGCCACTCCGCCATCGTCTCCCTGTCCGCCTCCAGCATCGCGCTCAAGGTCCGTAGCGGCGAATTGACGCCCACCCAGGTCGTCGAGGCGCATCTCGCCGCGATCGCGCGGCACAACCCGCGCCTCAACGCCGTCGTCACCCAGACCGCCGAGCTCGCGCTCGACCAGGCGCGCGCGCTCGAGCGCCGGCGCGCCGATGGTGGCCCGCTCGGCCTGCTCGCGGGCGTGCCCGTCGGCATCAAGGACACGCATCCGATGGCGGGGGTCCGTACCACCTACGGGTCGCCGCTGATGAAGGACCACGTGCCCGACGCCAGCGCGGCGATCGTCGAGCGCCTGCTCGCCGCCGACGCCATCGTCATGGGCAAGACCAACGTCCCCGAGTTCGCCTTCGGCGCGAACACGGTGAACCCCGTCTTCGGCGCCACGCGCAATCCCTGGAACCCGGCGCTCTCCGCCGCGGGCTCGACCGGCGGCGGCGCGGCAGGCCTCGCCGCGGGCATGTTCGCGCTCGCAACGGGCTCGGACCTCGGCGGCTCGCTGCGCCTGCCGGCCGCCTTCTGCGGCGTGGCGGGAATGCGCCCCACCCCGGGCCTCGTGCCGCTCGTGCCCTCGGAGCAGCCCTGGAGCACGCTTGGCGTCGATGGCCCGATGGCGCGCAACGCGCGCGACGTCGCGCTCATGCTGCAGGCGATATCCGGCCCGCATCCGCTGGAGCCCAACGTGGTGCCGGTGGAGGGCAGGGACTTCGTCGCCGCCGCCGACGCGCCGCCGCGCCCCGGCCTGCGCGTGGCCTATTGCCCGGACATCGCGCGCATCGGCGTCGACCCGGAGATCGAGCGCGTCTGCCGCGAGGCGGCGATGCGGCTGCGCGACGAGGGCTGCATCGTCGAGGAGGTCGACCTCGACCTGTCGCATGCGCGCAAGACCTTCATCCGCCTGCGCGCGCAGTTCGTGCTCAACGGCAGCCTCGACATGCTCGACAAGATCGACCGCCTTGGCCCGAACTACGCCGGCAACATCCGCCTCGGCCTCGCGCAGTCGCCGCGCGACGTCGCCGAGGGCGAGCGCGGCCGGGCCCGGCTCCTCGCGGAGATGGCCTCTTTCTTCGCGCGCTTCGACCGGCTGCTCACGCCCTGCACGCCGGTGCCGCCCTTCCCGGTCGAGCAGAACTACCCCGAGGCGATCGCGGGCAAGCGCATGGAGACCTACATCGACTGGGCGGCGCCGGCCTTCATCCTGAGCCTGTCGTCGCTGCCCGTGATGTGCGTGCCCGCCGGCCTCGATCGCTCGGGGCTGCCCGTCGGCATGCAGGTCGTCGGGCCGCGCTGGAACGAGGAGGGCGTGCTGTCGCTCGCCGCGGCGATCGAGCGTGTCGCGGCGATGCCCGCGCCGCCGCTGGCCGACTGAGGCGCGGCGGCGCGCTCAGCCGCGCGCCGCGCGCTGCTCCCCGCGCCGCACCGCGACGAGCCACGCGCATTGCAGCGCGAGCGCGACGGCGACGCAGGTCCAGCCGCTCGCCGCGCCTTCGATCCACGTCGCCGCGACGCCGCAGGCGGCGACGATCCCCGCGACGCGCAGCGTGACCGCGCGATGGCCGAGCCCGGCGCGGTTGAGCCGCTGGTAGAGATGCTCGCGATGCGCCTCCCACAGGCGCTCGCCGCGGCGCCAGCGCTGGACGGCCGTGAGCGCGGTGTCGAACAGGAAGTTCGCGAGCAGCACCGGCACGACCAGGATCCCCGCGCCCTCGGCGATGCCGCCCTCGCGCGCCAGCAGGATGCCGATCCCGGCGAAGGCGAAGCCGAGGAACTGGCTGCCGACATCGCCCATGAAGATCCGCGCCGGCGGCCAGTTCAGCAGCAGGAAACCCGCGCTGCCCGCCGCGAGCGCCCAGGCCAGCGCGGCGACCGGGCCGGCGCCCGCGCGATGCGCGCAGATGGCAAGGAAGGTCGCGGCGATCGTCGCGGTCGCGGCGGCAAGGCCGTCGAGCCCGTCCATGAAGTTGAAGGCGTTGGTGAGGCCCGCCAGCCAGAGGAAGGCCAGCGCCGCGCCGGCGACGGGGCCGAGCTCGAGCGTGCCGCCCCAGGGCAGGGGCAGGCGCTCGACCGACAGGCCGCAGCCGATCGCGATGGCGGAGGCGAGGGCCTGCGCGCCGAACTTGAGCCAGGCCGGCTGCGCGCGCCGGTCGTCGAGCAACCCGGCCGCGGCGACGATCGCCGCGCCAAGCGCGAGGCCGAGCTCCGGCAGGCCGGCCTGGCGCGAGGCGAAGCCGGCGTTCCAGAACACGATCCACGCAGCCATCGCCGCGACGACGATGCCGATCCCGCCGCCGCGCGGCGTCGGCAGGACATGCGAGGATCGGCCATTGGGCGCGTCCATGAGCAGGCGCCAGCGCGC
>JBEGVV010000021.1:0-14878 GCA_041178225.1 Pseudomonadota bacterium
GGCGCGCCACGGCGCGCGAGGAGGAAGACATGGACGGTTTCGCCGGGAATGCCTGCATCGTCGGCGCGGCGGGGGGGATCGGCGCGGCGACGACGCGCGCGCTGCGCGCCGGGGGCGCCGCGGCGCTGGCGCTGCTCGACATGGACACGCCCGCGCTGGCGGCGCTCGCGGCGGAGACTGGCGCGGCCAGCGCGACGCTCGACGCGCGCGACCAGGGATCGGTGCTCGCCGCGCTCGACGCCGCGCGCCGCGCCATGCCGCGCCTCGACGCGCTGGTCGTGTGCACGGGCATCGTCGACACGCGGCCCATCGACCAGCTCGACCCCGCGCGCTGGGCCGAGATCATCGCCATCAACCTCACCGCGCCCTACCTGTGCTGCCGCGCGGCCGCCAGCTGGCTCGCCGATGGCGGGCGCGTCGTCCTGCTGTCCTCGCTCGCCGCGCGCACCGGGGGCGTCGCGACCTCGAGCGGCTACGCGGCCTCGAAGGGCGCGCTCGAATCCTTCGCCAAGGGCCTCGCGCGCGAATTCGCGCCGCGCGGCATCACGGTCAACTGCGTCGCGCCTGGCTGGATCGACACGCCGATGACCGCGCCGCATCCCGCGGAGACGAAGCGCCGCGTGGAGGCCGCGACGCCGCTGCGCCGCACGGGCCGCGCGGAGGAGGTTGCGGCGACGATCGCCTTCCTGCTCTCGCCCGGCGCGGGCTACGTCACCGGCGCGATGGTGCCGGTCAATGGCGGCATCAGGATGGACTGAGCGCGCGCGACGCAGGTCAGCGCGCGGCCTCGCGCTGCAGCGCCTGCTTGTCGGCCTCGGTGTAGAAGGCATCGGCGTGGCAGTCGGCGCGGGGCAGGCCGAGTTCCGCGAGCACGTCGACGCAGGCCTCGACCATGGCCGGCGGCCCGGCGAGATAGGCCTTCCAGCCATCGAGGCCCGCGATGTCCGCGCGCAGCGCCTCGTGGAGGAAGCCGGTGCGCCGCGTGGTCGGGCCAAGGGGCTCGGAGAGCACGGGCACGACCTCGAGGTTCGGGTGCCGCGCGGCAAGCGCGGCGAGATGGTCGAGCAGGTAGAGGTCGCGCTCGGCCCGCGCGCCGGCATAGAGGCGGATGGGCTGGCGCGCGCCCGAGGCGAGCGCCGCCTCGACGATCGACTTGATGGGCGCGAGGCCCGAGCCGCCGGCCACCGCGAGGATCGGGCCGCCATGGCGCTGCCGCCAGGAGGCCGTGCCCATCGGGCCGCGCACGCGCAGCTCGTCGCCCGGCTTCAGCCGCTCGCGCACGAAGGGGGTGACCGCGCCGCCCGGCACGAGGCGGACGTGGAACTCGAGGATCGCCTCGCCCGGCGCGCTGGCCATCGAGTAGTCGCGCGGCGGCAGGCCGGGGAACTCCAGGCTTGCATATTGCCCGGCGGAGAAGACGAGCGGCCCGCCATCGAGGACCTCCATCCGCACGCGGCGGATGTCGTGGGTGGCGTCGTCGACCGACACGACGCGGCACTTCATGTCGCGCTGCGGGTGGACCTCCCAGTCCGCGGCCTCGAGCAGCGCCACGTCGCAGTCGCCCATCGGCACCGCGCGGCAGCCGAGCACGAGGCCCTGCAGGCGCTCGCCCTCCTCCAGCGCGAAATCCGAATAGGGATGCAGCGCGATGCCGCCGGAGAGCAGCGCCACCTTGCAGGCGCCGCAATTGCCGGACTGGCAGCCGAAGGGCAGCGCGACGCCGCCGCGCAGCGCCGCGTCGAGGATGGTCTCGCCCGGCTCCGCCTCGATGGTCGCGTCCAGCCCCGCGATGGTGATCCTGTGGCCCATGGCAAGCCGCCTTCCTTCCGATGATGCCGAGCGCGCCGCTTTGCGTTAGCTTCGAGGCAGCGATCGATGTGCGCGACGTGCTTATAGGGCCGAAATGGCGCCGCAGGGAACATCCGCCGCGCCGCGCGTGAGCGAGGCGCAGGCAGCGCCGCGCGTCGTCGGCGACGTGCTGCGCGCCAGCGCACGGCGCGCGCCCTCCTCCGCGGCCATCGCCGGCGAGGAGGCGACGCTCACCCATGCCGCGCTCGACGCCGAGGCCGACCGGCTGGCCGCGGCGCTCGCCGGCGCCGGCTTCGCGCCGGGTTCCTGCATCGGCGCGATGCTGCCCAACAGCCTCGACTACGGGTTGCTCTTCTTCGCCGCCGCGCGGGCGGGCCTGGTGCTCGCCAACCTGCCGACGCGCGCCGCCGGCCGCGAACTCGCCGAGATGGCCGCGCTGGCCGGGATGCGCGGCCTGTTCGTCCATCGCGACCTCGCCCCGCAGGTCGCCGCCGCGCGCGCCGCCGGCGCGGAGTTCGCGCGCGTGGTGGAGACGGGCGGCCCGGAGCCGCGCGACCTCGCCGCCGCGGTCTCGGCGCGGGCCGGCGCGCTGCCCGACGTCGCGCCCGCCGACCTGCTGTCGATCAACTTCACGGGCGGGACGACGGGCAGGCCCAAGGCCGTGGCCGTGACGCATGGCGCGCGCGCCGCGAGCATCGCGGGCGCGGTCGCGCTCTTCGGCAACGCGCCGGGCGACGCCTGCATCGTCTCCACCCCGATGTTCCACACCGTCGGCCTGCATGTCTGGTTCGGCGCGGTGATCGGCGCGGGCGCCTGCGCGGTGCCGCTGGCGCGCTGGGACGCGGCGCGCTTCCTCGACCTCGTCGAGCGCCACCGCGCGGCCGCCGCGCTGCTCGTGCCGACGCAGATGCTCGACATCCTGCGCGCGCCGCAGTTCCTGCCGCGGCGGCTGGAGGCGCTGCGCCCCATGCACCATGCCGGCGCGCCGATGCATCTCGCGCTGCTCGGGGAATTCGCCGAGGCCCTGCCCTGGATCGAGACGATCGAGCACTACGGCCAGTCGGAGACCGGGCCCATCGCGCTGCGCCCCTCGCGCTTCAACCGCACGCGCGCCCAGTCGGTCGGGCCGGCCGTGCCCGGCGTCGAGCTGCGCGTCGTCGACCATGGGGGCCGCGCGCTGCGCGCCGGCGAGGTCGGCGAGGTGCTGGTGCGCGGGCCGAACCTGCTGCGCGAGTACCTCGGCGACGCCGACGCGACGCGCGAGGCCTTCCGCTTCGGCGATGGCTGGCTGGCGACCGGCGATGTCGGCTTCCTGGCCGAGGACGGGTTCCTCACCCTCGTCGACCGCGCCAAGGACATGATCGTGTCGGGCGCGGAGAACCTCTACCCGGTCGAGGTCGAGAACGCGCTGCTGCGCCATCCCGCGGTCGGCGAATGCGCGGTCTTCGGCATCCCCGACGAGCGCTGGGGCGAGGTGCCGGTCGCGCATGTCGTGCTGCGCGAGGGCATGGAGGCCTCGGCGCAGGAGCTCATCGACTTCGTCGAGGCGGAGACCGCGCGCTGGAAGCGGCCGCGCGCGATCGAGTTCGTCGCCGCGCTGCCGCGCACGCCCGTGGGCAAGGTGCAGAAGAACCTGCTGCGCGAGCCCTACTGGAAGGGCCGCGCGCGCCGGATCTGACGCGCGCTCAGCGCGCGGGCGGGTCCGACATCAGCTCCGCGCCGCGCGGGCCGGCGACCAGCGCGGCCGGCCAGGCCGCGACCAGCCTGCCGCGCCAGGGCCCGAGGTGGAGCGGCGCCGGCCAGTCCGCCGGCAGCGCCGCGCGGCGGCCATAGCTGCGCAGGACGACGCCCTCGGGATTGGCGCGCGCCCAGGCGATGGCGCCGGCGTCGCCGAGTTCGTCCGCGAAGGGCTGGCGCAGCCGTCCCGCGAAATGGAACTCGCTCTCGTAGTCGCCGACCATGCCCACGCGCCGACCCTCGGCCTCGGCGGCCGCGAGGACGCGCGCGACGGGGGCGGCGTCGTTGGCCGGCGCGAGCACCAGGAAGCCGAGATTTGCCGCGACGACCAGCGCCGCGGTCGCGGCGGCGAGGCTCGCGAGCCGCGCCGGCGCGTCGCGCGCGCGGTCGCGCAGCAGCAGCGCCGCGGCCGCGAGGAGCACGATGCCGAAGCCCGCGATCGCGATGGCGGCGCCGGGCGCCAGATCCATGCCCGTCCGGCCCTGCGCGATGCGCGGCGCGAGGAAGGGCAGCGCGACCATGCCGATGCCCGCGAGCGCGAGCCCGAGCGCGGGCACGGCGCGGTCGAGGCGGCGGTCCTCGTAGCCCTCGCGGTCGGCGAGGCGCGCGAGCAGGATCGCCACGAGCGCGAATTCCGGCAGCAGGTAGTGCGGCTGCTTGCCGCTGATCGCGGAGAAGGCGGCGAGCACCGGCAGGCAGGCGCAGGCGACGAAGCGCATCCCGCCCTCGCCGAGCGCGCCGCCGCGCAGCCCGCGCCACGGCGCCAGCCACCAGAGCGCGGGGAAGAGAAGCGCCAGCAGCATCGGCGCGTACCACCAGAACGGGCGCGCGTGCTGGAAGGAGCGGACCATGCGGCCGGTGTGCTGGCCGAGGAAGATCTTGCGCGCGAATTCCTCGCCGCCCGAGATCGCCGCGGGGACCGCCCAGGCGAGGCCGATGGCGGCGCCCGCGAGCACCGCGAGGGCGAGGCCCGCGTACCAGCGCCGCCAGGAGGGCGAGCCACCCGCGGCGCGCGCCCAGAGCGGCGCGAGCAGCGCCACCGGCAGGAGGTGCAGGAGCTGCACCGGTCCCTTGGCGAGGATGCCGAGGCCGAGCGCCAGCGCCACCAGCGTCCAGCCGCGCGCCTCCTGCCCGCGCGCGGCGAGCACCATGCCGATCCAGCCGACCAGCGCGAAGAACGTCACCAGCGTGTCGAAGAAGGTGAGCGTGCCGAAGAGCGCGAAGTAGGCGAAGGCCATCAGCGCCAGCGGCGCCATCGCCGCGACCGCCGGGCGCCCGGGATGGAGCAGCCGCGCCAGCGCGGCGCAGGCGGCGAGCGAGGCGAGGCCGAAGAGCGGCGCGACCATGCGCGCCCAGGCCTCGCCGACGCCAAGCACGGCCCAGCCCGCTTGCATCGACCAGAACAGCAGCGGCGGCTTGTGGTGGTAGGGCACGCCGTTGCGCCACGGCACGAGGAAGTCGCCGCGCTGCCACATCTCCAGCGCGACGGCGAGGTAGCGCGTCTCGTCGACGGGCAGCAGCGGGCGCAGCGCGAGGCCGCTCGCGAGGCAGGCCGCCCAGAGCAGCGCCGCGAAGGCGAGCGCGGCGCGCGGCGCGTTCACCCGCCCTCCCCGGTCTCCGGGCGCACGGGCCGGCGCTGCAGCCACATCACGCCGAACAGGTCGACGATGCCGACCCAGAGGCGGTTCATGACGCCGTACTTGGAGCGACCGGCCGCGCGCGGGCGATGGTTGACGGGCACGTTCACGACCAGGCCGCCATCGCGCTGCACCAGCGCGGGCAGGAAGCGGTGCATGTGGTCGAAGGGCGGCAGGCGCAGGAAGTCCTCGCGGCGGAAGACCTTGAGGCCGCAGCCCGTGTCGGGCGTGCGGTCGCCGAGCAGCGCGGCGCGCACGGCGTTGGCGAGGCGCGAGGAGACGCGCTTGAGCCGCGTGTCGCGGCGCCGCGCGCGCCAGCCCGCGACCAGCGCGGGCGCATCGTCCTGCGCGGCGCGCGCCAGGAGGCTCGGGATGTCGGCCGGATCGTTCTGCCCGTCGCCGTCGAGGGTGGCGATCCAGGTCCCGCGCGCGGCGCGAATGCCGGTCACCAGCGCCGCCGACTGGCCGGCGCTGCGACGATGGCGCAGGACGCGAAGGCCCGGCATGCGCGCGCGCGCGGCGGCCAGCCGCGCGGGGGTGCCATCGGCGCTGCCGTCGTCGACATAGACGACCTCGAAGCTCCGCCCCGCCAGCGCCGCCGCGATCTCGGCGAGCAGCGTGTCGATGTTGTCCTCCTCGTCGCGCACCGGCACGACGACGGAGATCTCGGGCGGGGATTCATCCATGGGCTGGCCGTCGGACTTCTAGCACGCGATGACGGGGTTGCAAGCGCACCCCGCCCCGCGCGGCGGGCGCCGGCGTCGCGGCGCGGTTCCGGCGCGCGGCGAAGCGCACTAGGCTCGGCGCCGGGACGCCACGCGCAGCAAGGGAAAGGGCCGCCATGACCACCAGGATTCCCCCCGCCATGCTCTTCGTCGCGGGCGAATGGCGCGCCGCCGCCGACGGGCGGTCCATCGACGTGGTGAACCCGTCCGACGGCGCGGCCTTCGCCTCCATCGCGCGCGGCGGCGCGGCGGACGTCGACGCGGCGGTGCGCGCGGCGCGCGACGCGGCCGAGGGCGCCTGGGGCCGCATGCCGGCGGTCGAGCGCGGGCGGCTGCTGGCGCGCCTCGCGCGGCTCGTGCAGGACGACCACGAGGCGATCGCGCGGCTCGAATCGATCGACACCGGCAAGCCGCTGCGCCAGGGCCGCGCCGACGCCACGGCGCTCGCGCGCTACTTCGAGTACTACGGCGCCGCCGCCGACAAGCTGCATGGCGAGACGATCCCCTTCATGGACGGCTACACCGTCATGACCTTCTGGGAGCCGCACGGCGTCACCGGCCACATCATCCCCTGGAACTATCCCTCGCAGATCTTCGGCCGCTCGGTCGGCGCCTCGCTCGCCGCCGGCAATGCCTGCGTCGTGAAGCCCGCGGAGGACGCCTGCCTCGCCATCCTGCGCATCGCCGAGCTCGCCGCCGAGGCCGGGTTCCCGGCGGGCGCGCTCAACGTCGTCACGGGCTATGGCGAGGAGGCCGGCGCCGCGCTCTCCGCCCATCCGGGCATCGACCACGTCTCCTTCACCGGCTCGCCGCAGACAGGCGCGCTGGTGCAGGCCGCGGCCGCGCGCACCAACAAGCCCGTGACGATGGAGCTCGGCGGCAAGTCCCCGCAGCTCGTCTTCGCCGACGCCGACCTCGACGCGGCCCTGCCCTTCCTCGTCAACGCGATCATCCAGAACGCGGGGCAGACCTGCTCGGCGGGCTCGCGCCTGCTCGTTCAGCGGCCCGTGTACGAGCGCGTGCTCGACGCCGTCGCCAGCCGCTTCCGCGCCCTGCGCGTCGGCGCCTCCGACATGGACCTGGACGTGGGACCGGTGATCAACCGCGCGCAGCAGCAGCGCGTGCAGGGCTTCCTCGACCGCGCCGCCGCCGACGGGCTGAAGCCCGCCGCGCAGGGCGCGATGGCGCCCAACGTCCCGCCCGGCGGCTACTACGTCATGCCGACGCTGGTCGCCGACGTGCCCCCGGCGCACGAGCTGGCGCAGGAGGAGGTCTTCGGCCCCGTTCTCGCCGCCACGCCCTTCGCCACCGAGGAGGACGGGCTGCGCATCGCCAACGGCACGCAATACGGCCTCGTGGCGAGCGTGTGGACGCGCGACGGCGCGCGCCAGCTGCGCCTCGCGCGCGGCCTGCACGCGGGCCAGGTCTTCGTGAACAACTACGGCGCCGCGGGCGGGATCGAGCTGCCCTTCGGCGGCGTCAGGCGCTCGGGCTTCGGGCGCGAGAAGGGCTTCGAGGGGCTGAAGTCCTTCGCGGCGCTGAAGACCGTCGCGGTCCGCCATGGCTGAGGCCCGCGCGCCGGGGCCCGCGACGCGGCGCGGGGCGCTGCGCTAGGCTCGCCGCCGCACGAGAAACGACGAAGGACGCCATCCCATGCTCACCGCCGCCGCGCGCGACAGGCTCGCCCAGGTCTCCACCGCGACGATCACGACCGTCCTGTTCAAGCGGGGGCTGCGCAACCAGTTCCTGCAGGGGCCGCAGCTCGTGAACCCGGACGCGCCGCGCCTGGTCGGCCCGGCCTACACGCTGCGCTACATCCCCGCGCGCGAGGACATCGACGTCCTCAAGGTCTTCGAGGACCGCGCGCACCCGCAGCGCAAGGGCGTCGAGGAATGCCCGGCCGGCGCGGTCTTCGTCGTCGACAGCCGCGGCGACCCGCGCGCGGCCTCCGCGGGCGGCATCCTGCTCACCCGCCTGATGCGCCGCGGCTGCGCCGGCGCGGTCACCGATGGCGGCTTCCGCGACACGCCGGAGATCGCGCGCATGGACTTCGCGGTCTACCACGCGCGCCCTTCCGCGCCGACGAACCTCATCCACCACCACGCGGTCGACCTCAACGTGCCGATCGGCTGCGGCGGCGTCGCGGTCTATCCGGGCGACATCATGGTCGGCGACGGCGAGGGCGTGGCCTGCATCCCCGCCGGGATCGCCGAGGACGTGGCCAGCGAGGCCTTCGAGCAGACGGTCTACGAGGACTTCGTGCAGGAGAACGTCGACGCGGGCGCCGGCCTCTTCGGCCTCTACCCGATGCTCGACCCGGCGGTGCGCGAGCGCTTCCAGGCCTGGCGCAAGGCGAAGGGACGCTGAGCGCCACCGCGCAGGGCCGCGCGGGCGACGGCGCGACGCGCTGGGGGACGGTGCTCGCGCTGGTCGGCGCGGGCGTCGTCGCGGCCTTCCACATCGGCAAGGCGCCGGCCGCCCTGCCGGTGCTGCGCGCGGAGCTCGGCCTGACGCTCGCCGAGAGCGCCTGGGTCATCTCCGCCTTCAACGTCCTCGGCGTGGCGACGGGCATGGCGCTGGGCGCGCTCGCCGACAGGCTCGGCCATCGCCGCGTCGTGCTCGCGGGGTTCGCGCTGCTCGCCGTGGCCGGCGCCGCGGGCGCCATGGCGCGGGGACCGGGCGGCCTGCTCGCCGCGCGCTTCGCCGAGGGGCTCGGCTTCATGGCCGTGGTCGTGGCGGTGCCGGCGCTGGTCCGCGCCTTCGCGCGTCCGCGCGACCTCGGCCTCGCGCTCGGCTTCTGGAGCACGTACATGCCCGCCGGCATGGCCGGGATGCTCGCGCTCGCGCCGCTGGCGCTGGCGCCCTGGGGCTGGCGCGGGCTCTGGCTCGCCAACGCCGTCGCGGCCGCCTGCTTCGCGCTGGCGCTCGCCGCCGCCACGCGCGGCGCGCCCGCCATCGCCGGCCCGCCGCGCGCGGGCTTCATGGCCGGGATGCGCGCGACGCTCGCGGCACCCGGCCCGCCGCTGCTGTCGGCGATCTTCGCCTGCTACACGCTCCACTACCTCGCCGTGCTCGGGTTCCTGCCTACGCTGCTGGCGGAGGAGCATGGCGTCGCGCCCGGCATGGCGGCGGCGATGGCGGGCCTCGCCGTCGCGCTCAACATCCCCGGCAACCTCGCGGGGGGCTGGCTCGTGCATCGCGGCGCGCCGCGCTGGGCGCTCGTGCTCGCCGTGAACGCGGGCATGGGCGCGTGCTCGCTCGCGATCCATGCCGGGGGCCTCGGCCTCGCGCCGCGCTACGCGCTCTGCGCGGCGCTGTCGATGCTCGGCGGCGTGCTGCCCGCGGCGGTGATCGGCGCCGTGCCCGGGCTCGCGCCCTCGCGCGACCTGGCGGCGGCCAGCAACGGCCTCGTCATGCAGGGCTCGAACCTTGGCCAGATGGTCGGCCCGCCCGCGGTCGCGGCGCTGGCGGCGGCGACCGGCGGATGGACATGGTCGCCGCTGGTCCTGCTGGCGGCGAGCGCGGCCGGCGCGCTCCTGGCGCTGCGGCTGCGCGCGCTGGAGGCGCGGCCGCGCGCCTGATCCTCAGCGCAGCATCCAGAGGATGCAGAGCGTCGAGGCGACGAGCTGCGCCAGCGTGAGCGGCAGGCCGATGCGCAGGAAGCGCAGGAAGCCGATCGGATGGCCCGCCTTCGCGGCGATGCCCGCGGCGACGACGTTGCCTGCCGCGCCGATCACGGTCCCGTTGCCGCCGAGCGTGGCGCCGAACATCATGCCCACGAAGACCGGCAGGAGATGCGCGGGCCAGTTCGAGAAATTCGCGCCCAGCGCCTCCTCCGGCACGGCCTCGACCTGCACGAGGTATCCCTTCACGACCAGCAGCAGGCCGATCACCACGGGCACGTTGGGCAGGACCATGGACAGCAGCCCGACCACCCAGACCATGGCGATCGCCGCGAGCGCCGTGCGATCGCCGAAGATCGACGCCATGAGCCGCGAGCCGCCCTGCAGCCAGCCGGTATGGATCAGCGCCTGCACCATCATGAACATGCAGGCGATGAAGATGAGCGTGCGCCAGTCGACGTCGACGAGCACGGCGCCCGGCGACTCGACGCGCAGCCCGTAGATCACGAGCAGGCCGAGCGCCGCGCAGATGAAGGCGGCCTCGGGCGGGCTGATGCCCTCGATGTCGCCCCAGACGAAGAGCAGGACCTGCAGCGCGAAGATGGCGAGCGCCGCGGCGATGTAGGCGGGACGGTGGAGCCGGACCGCCTCCTCCGCGACCGGCCCGGCGCTGCGCGCCGTCCAGGTGCCGCGGAGCACGACGAGGCTGGCGAGGAGCAGCGCGCCGATCGCGACGAAGCCGAAGGGGCTCACGCCGCGCAGGTAGGCGTCGAAGGTCATGCCGATGCCCGAGCCGACGATGAAGGTCGCGGGATCGCCGACCAGCGTCAGCAGGCCCGCGGAGTTCGCGACCGCGACGAGGAAGACGAGCGGCGGCACCGGGTCGAGCCCCATGCGCTCGCAGGCCTTCAGCAGGATCGGCGCGAAGAGGAGGATGACCGTCGCGTTGGGCAGGAAGGCACAGGTCGGCACGGCGGCGAGGGTGAAGGCGACGAGCAACCGCGCGCCGCTGCCCCTGGAGGCGCGCACCAGCCCCTGGCCCAGCGCGTCGAACAGGCCGGTGGGCGCCAGGATGCGCACCAGCACCATGCCGCCGAAGAGCAGCGACAGGGTCGGGCCCGCCTCGGCCGCGGCGGAGCGCAGGTCATGCGGCTCGAGGATGCCCGCGGCCAGCACGGCCGCGACGGCGAGCATGCCGCCGACCGCCAGGTCGACGAGGTCGAGGATGAGCGCGACGACGAGCGCAAGGAACGTCGCCAGCGCGAAGGCGGCGTGGAACTCGACCGGGACCATGGGGCCCTCCCCCTCGGCGGTCGCGGCGCCCCCTCCCCCGGGGGCGGGGCGGCGGGGACGCCGTCCCCCGCCGTCCCGGGTGCCGTCCCTCGCCTAGCGCGCGCGCGAGCGCGCGCCCAGGCGCAGGCGCAGCGCGTTGAGCTTGATGAAGCCCTCGGCGTCGCGCTGGTTGTAGGCGCCCTGGTCGGCCTCGAAGGTGACCATGCGCATGTCGTAGAGCGAGCGCGGCGCCTTGCGGCCGACCACGCGCGCATGGCCCTTGTAGAGCTTCACGCGCACGGTGCCGGTGACGTTCTCCTGGCTCCTGTCGATCAGCGCCTGCAGCATCTCTCGCTCCGGGGCGAACCAGAAGCCGTTGTAGATCAGCTCGGCGTAGCGCGGCATGACCTCGTCCTTGAGGTGCGCGGCGCCGCGGTCGAGCGTGATCGACTCGATGCCGCGATGGGCGACGTGCCAGATCGTGCCGCCGGGCGTCTCGTAGACGCCGCGCGACTTCATGCCCACGAAGCGGTTCTCGACGAGGTCGAGGCGCCCGATGCCGTGCTTGCCGCCAAGCGCGTTGAGCTCCGTCAGCATCTCGGCCGGCGACAGGCGGCGCCCGTTCACCGCAACCGGGTCGCCCTTCTCGAACTCGATCTCGACGTATTCGGGCTTGTCGGGCGCCTGCTCGGGCGCGACCGAGCGCGAGTAGACGTACTCGCCCGGCTCCTCCCACGGGTCCTCGAGCGCCTTGCCCTCGGCGGAGATGTGCAGGAGGTTCGAATCGACCGAGAACGGCGCCTCGCCGCGCTTGTCCTTGGCGATGGGGATCTGGTTCCTCTCGGCGAACTCGATCAGCGCGGTGCGGCTGTCGAGGTCCCATTCGCGCCACGGCGCGATGACGCGGATGTCGGGCTGCAGCGCGTAGTAGCTGAGCTCGAAGCGGACCTGGTCGTTGCCCTTGCCGGTGGCGCCATGGCACACGGCGTCGGCGCCGACCTTGCGCGCGATCTCGATCTGGCGGCGCGCGATCAGCGGGCGCGCGATCGAGGTGCCGAGCAGGTACTGGCCCTCGTAGAGCGCGTTGGCGCGGAACATCGGCATCACGAAGTCGCGCACGAACTCCTCGCGCAGGTCGTCGACGAAGATCTCCTTCACGCCGAGCAGCTGCGCCTTCCTGCGCGCGGGCTCGAGCTCCTCGCCCTGGCCGAGGTCGGCCGTGAAGGTGACGACCTCGCAGCCATAGGTGGTCTGCAGCCACTTGAGGATGATCGAGGTGTCGAGGCCGCCGGAATAGGCGAGCACCACCTTGCGCACGGGTTTGCCAACGATCGGCTGGGCCATCTTCGCATCCTCGGGGGGTGAAAAACGGCGCGGAGTATAGGGAACGGGTCCCGGCGGGCAAGGCTCGCCAAGCGCGCAAGGCTGGCGTTCAATGGGGGCCCGAGCACAACCAAGGAAGCGAGCGATGTACGAGCTGCACGCCTGGCCGACGCCCAACGGCTACAAGGTCTCGATCCTGCTGGAGGAGCTCGGCCAGCCCTACGAGGTCGTTCCCGTCGACATCGGCGCGGGCGACCAGTTCAAGCCCGACTTCCTCGAGATCTCGCCCAACAACAAGATGCCCGCGCTGGTCGATCGCGATGGGCCGGGCGGCAGGACGCTCGCCGTCTTCGAATCCGGCGCGATCATGATGTACCTCGCCGAGAAGCACGCGCGCTTCTGGCCGCAGGACACGGTCGCGAAATACGACGTCGTGCAGTGGCTGATGTTCCAGATGGCGAGCGTCGGGCCGATGCTCGGCCAGGCCGGGCACTTCCTCAACTACGCGCCCGAGCCCATCGGCTACGCCATCGACCGCTACGTCAACGAGGGGCGGCGGATCTATGGCGTGCTCGACAAGCGCCTGGCGCGCACGGAATGGCTGGCCGGCGGCGCCTACTCGATCGCCGACATGGCGGTCTATCCGTGGCTGCGCTTCCCCGAGCGCCAGGGCCAGGACATGGCGCAGTTCCCCAGCCTGAAGCGCTGGTTCGAGGCGATCGACGCGCGGCCGGCGGTCAGGCGCGGCTGCGCGCTGCTCGCCGAGCGCCGCCGCGCCGGCCCGCCCGACGCCAAGGCGCGCGAGATGCTGTTCGGCGCGACGCAGTACCAGAAGCGCTGAGGCCGGGGCTCAGGCCTCGGCCGGCGGCGCCGCGGCGGCGCGGCGCTGGCGCTCGGTGTCGCTCTTGAGCTGGCCGCAGGCCGCGAGGATGTCGCGCCCGCGCGGCCGGCGCACGGGCGAGGTGAAGCCGGCATCGGCGAGCACGTCGGAGAACCTCTCGATCTGGTCCCAGCCCGAGCACTCGAATTCCGAGCCCGGCCAGGGATTGAACGGGATGAGGTTCACCTTGGCGTGGATGCCGGTGAGCAGCTGCACGAGGCCGCGCGCGTCGGCCAGCGAGTCGTTGACGCCCTTGAGCATCACGTACTCGAAGGTGATGCGCCGCGCGTTCGACACGCCGGGATAGGAGCGGCAGGCGTCGAGCAGCTCGGCGATCGGCCATTTCTTGTTGATCGGCACGATGCGGCTGCGCAGCTCGTCGGTCACCGCGTGCAGGCTGATGGCGAGGCTGACGCCCAGCTCCTCGCCGCAGCGCCGGATCATCGGCACGACGCCCGACGTCGACAGCGTGATGCGCCGGCGCGACAGCGCGAAGCCGTCCTGGTCCATCGCGATGGCCAGCGCGCGCGCCACGTTCTCGTAGTTGAAGAGCGGCTCGCCCATTCCCATCATCACGACGTTCGTGAGCTTGCGGCCATGCTCGGGCGGCGGCCACTCGCCGAAGGCGTCGCGCGCCGAGAGCAGCTGCGCGACGATCTCGTGGGCCTCGAGGTTGCGCACCAGGCGCTGCGTGCCGGTGTGGCAGAACCTGCAGGTCAGCGTGCAGCCGACCTGGCTCGACACGCAGAGCGTGCCGCGCTCCTTCTCCGGGATGTGGACGCACTCGATCTCCGCGCCATCCTCCATCTTCAGCAGCCATTTCTGGGTGCCGTCGATCGAGGCCTGGTGGCGCGAGATCGCCGGGCGGTAGACGTAGAACCGCTCCTCCAGCTTCGCGCGCAGCCCCTTCGAGATGTCGCTCATGCCGCCGAAGTCGGTGGCGCCGCGCACGTAGATCCAGCGCCAGAGCTGCGCGGCGCGGAACGGCTTCTCGCCGAGCTCGGCCAGCGCGGCGGCGATCTCCGGGCGCGCCAGGCCCACGAGGTTGCGCCGGCCATCGGGGCGCGGGGCGAGCGGCGCCTGCGCGGTGTCGATCTCCGGCTTGTCGGCGGCCGGCGCGGGGGAGGCCTGGGTGTCCATGGGGGCTCCGCTTGGCCGGTCGGGTGGAGGCCGGCGCGGGGCGCTCAGCGCAGCCCGCAGGCCCTGCTGGCGAGCTCGAGGCCCTTGGCGAAGCCCTCGAGCTTGAAGACGTCGGAGGTCGTCGTGCCGCGCTGCGAGGCGCCGGTGACGACGAGCTCCTTGCCCGAGCGCAGCGCGGCGACGATCGCCTTGTCGGCGTCGGCGTCGCGGCTCCAGATGATCTCCGGGGTCTTCTCGTTGCGGCGCGTGAAGTCGAAGTTCCTGGCCTTGTCGACCACGGCGACCACGGGCTTGCTCGTGCTGACCGGGTAGCCCGCGTGGAAGCTCACCTCGTCGCGCTGCTTCTGCGCCGGGCGATGGGTGACCATGATCCGGATGTCGCCGCGCTTGGCGCCCGCCGGCTTGACCTGGGAGGAGGACGGGACGGCGGTCACGTAGCAGACCTTGGCGGCACCCTCGCCGAACTCGTAGGCATGCCAGCCATCCACGTTGCCGAGCGACTTGAAGCCCTGCTGGCCCTGGGCGAGGGCCGCGGGGCCGCAGGCGACGAGGAGGAGCGAGAGCAAAAGGAAGATCCGGGCGCGACCCACGGCGAGACCCCTGCCTGGCTGAGCGGTTCGCGCGCGGCGGTGATCCGTCGCGCGGCGCCCGGCGTATGACATGGAGCATGTTGAGCGTCAATCGCCGCACGGGCGCGCCATCCCGCGGCCGCCGGCCAGCCGCCGCGCCGCC
>JBEGVV010000022.1:0-3019 GCA_041178225.1 Pseudomonadota bacterium
GACGACGTCGGATACCTCGACGCCAATGCGCAGGCGTATCCCGCCTTCCTGCCCCGCTCCGAGGGCCTGCGCCTCCTTCTGCGTCTCTATTGCCGCTGCGACCGCCGCGCGCGGTGTCTCGAACTCGACCAGCAGTCCGTCGCCAAGGCTCTTGACCACGCGACCGGCAAAGCGCGGGAAGATTCGTTGCTCCAGGTGGCGGGAGACGTCGAGCCAGCGCATGATCGTGCCGCGCTCGTCGTTCTCCATGAGCCTGACGGATTCGGCGACATCGACGATGAGCACTGCCCGGCGGAGCAACTGGAACGGCTCGATTGCCCTCTGCTCGAGGAGTTCCTGCATGGACAGGCCGTTCATCCTATGCCGGCCAGGCCCGGCGCAGGGGTCGGGAGGCGGCGGTTGGCTGCGCGTGCGTGGCGCCCCGCGGCGCGCTCGCCCGATCGACCCGGCGCGATCTTCTCGATGCAGGCCCGCGGCGATACATCCATGCCGGATCATGGTGCCTGCATGGATTGCACCGATCCAGATCAAAGTCGCGTCGAGTGCCGCCGGCATCCACCGACAGGATGACGGGCACTTGATTAGGCCAACTAATCAGCTCGGCGCCCTCAGCCGCCCGCGGCGCCGCTCGTGTTCACGTAGATCGAGTAGAGCGACTTGCTCGCGGCCATGAAGAGCCGGTTCCGGGCGCGGCCGCCGAAGCAGACATTGGCGCAGCGCTCGGGCAGCGCGATGCGCCCGATCGGCTTGCCCGCCGGCGAGAAGACCATCACCCCGTCGAGCTCCGCGCGGCCCATGCCCCAGCCGCACCAGAGGTTCCCGTCGACGTCGACGCGGAACCCGTCCGGCGTCCCGCCGGGGCCCGCATCCACCACCACGCGCTTGCCCGAGAGCGTCCGGCCGTCCGCGCCGACATCGAAGCCGAGGATGAGGCGATGCGGCGTCGCGCGGGATTCGACCAGGTAGAGGATCTTCTCGTCGGGCGAGAAGGCGAGGCCGTTCGGGCCGCGCAGCTCGGTGGCGACCGCGTCCATCTCGCCGGTCGCGGGATCGACGCGATAGACGTTGAGCGGCAGCTCCTGCGGCGCGCGATGGCCCTCGTAGTCGCCGAGGATCCCGAAGGCGGGATCGGTGAACCAGACCGAGCCGTCGGACTTCACCACCACGTCGTTGGGCGAGTTCAGGCGCTTGCCCTGGAACCGGTCGGCGATCACGGTGATCGAGCCGTCGTATTCCGTGCGCACCACGCGCCGGCCGCCATGCTCGCAGCCCACGAGCCGGCCCTGGCGGTCGCGCGTGTGGCCATTGGCGAAGTTCGAGGGCTTGCGGAAGACCGAGACCGCGCCCGTCTCCTCCTCCCACTTCATGATCCGGTCGTTGGGGATGTCGCTCCACAGCAGGTAGCGCCCGTCGCCGAACCACACCGGCCCCTCCGCCCAGCGGAAGCCGGTGGCGAGCCGCTCCACCGCCGCCGAGAAGATCCTGTACTTCTCGAAGGAGGCATCCAGCACCTCCACCGCGGGATCGGGGTAGCGCTCGCTTGGTTGCCACATTGTCGCGTCCTCCTCAGCCATAGACCAGCCGCGGCAGCCACATCACCAGGCCGGGGAAATGCGTGACGAGCACGAGCACGAGCAGGAGCGGCGGCAGGAAGGGCATGATCGCGCGTGCCAGATGCTCGAAGGGGATGTTGCCGACCTTGGCGACCGTGAACAGCGCGACGCCGAAGGGCGGCGTCAGGATGCCGATCATCAGGTTCATCACGACGATGACGCCGAAATGGTTCACGTCGATGCCAAGCTGCTGGATGACCGGCATGAAGACCGGGACCATGAGGATCATGATCGCGATGCCCTCCATGAAGCAGCCGAGGACGAGCATGACGACGTTGATCACCAGCAGGATCACGTGCGGGTTGTCGGAGATGCCGAGGAAGGCCTCGGCGATCTGCTGCGGCACGCGCTCGCGCGCCAGCACCCAGCTGAACAGGCTCGCGCCCGCGACGATGAAGCCGACGACGGCCGAGGTGTTCACCGCCTCCTTGAAGATGCGCGGCAGGTCCGAGAACCGGAGGTCGCCGTAGATGAACAGGCCGAGCGCCAGCGCGTAGATCGCCGCGACCGCGGCGGCCTCGGTCGGCGTGAAGATGCCGCCGAAGATGCCGCCCATGATGATGACCGGCGTCACCAGCGCGAGGAAGGCGCGCCTGAAGGCGGCCCAGAGCTGCGGCAGGGTCGAGCGCGGGTGCTTCGGGAAGTTGCGCCTCCGCGCGTAGAAATAGACATGCACCATGAGGAAGAGCGCGGTCAGCAGCCCCGGCACGATGCCCGCGAGGAAGAGCGCGCCCACCGAGGCGTTGGCGATCACGCCGTAGAGCACCATGGGGATCGAGGGCGGGACGAGCGGCCCGATGATGCAGGACGCGCAGGTCAGCGCGCCCGCGAAGTCGGCGGGGTAGCCGTCCTCCTTCATCGCCTTGATCTCGAGCAGGCCGAGCCCGCCGGCGTCCGCGATCGCCGAGCCCGACATGCCGGAGAAGATCAGGCTGCCGGTCACGTTCACGTGGCCGAGCCCTCCGGTGAAGTGCCCGACCAGGGCGCGCGCGAAGCCGTAGATGCGCTCGGTGACGCCGCCGGTGTTCATCGCGATGCCCGCGAGGATGAAGCAGGGCACGGCCAGCAGCGGGAAGGAGTCGATGCCGCCGATCAGGCGCTGCGGCGCCGAGGTCAGCGCCTGGCCCTCGATGACCAGCCAGGACAGGCCCATGACGATCAGCGAGAAGGCCACCGGCATGTTGGCGATGATCAGCCCGAGCCAGCCGATGAAGTAGCCGATCATCTCAAAGCCCCCCGCGCGCGTCGGTCGCGACCTGGGTGCCCGCGCGCATCGCGGCGTAGTCCTCGCGCATCACTGCGATCGTGCGCAGCGACATCAGCACCGCGGTGACCGGGATGACGACGTAGACCCAGGTATAGGGGATGTCGAGCACGACCAGCGGCATGTTCCATTGCCGCATCGC